>UQVU01000076.1 GCA_900544475.1 uncultured Butyricicoccus sp. | reverse complement strand
GGCTGCTTCCTTCACGATAAATAAACGCAGGTCCCGTCACAAACTTAATGTCCGCAATTTCCTGAAGGCGAACCCCAACATCAAGGTAACGATTTTTGAAAACACGGCAACCGCAGCGAAATATGTTGCGGAAAGCGGCAGAACAGACCTTGCGGCGCTTTCCTCCACGGACTGCGCGAAGCTGTATGGACTGCATGTTTTGCAGGATGGCGTGCAGAATAACGAAAACAACTATACCAGATTTATCTGCATTGCAAAGAACATGGAAATTTATGCAGGCTCCAACCGCATCAGCCTGATGCTTTCTCTGGATCACAGACCCGGTTCTCTGCATGAAATGATTGGGAAATTTGCCTGCCGCGGCATCAACCTGTGCAAGCTGGAAAGCCGCCCGATTCCGGGGAAGGATTTCGAGTTCCGTTTCTATTTCGATTTGGACGGCTCTGTTTTCTCTCCCGAAACCATGACGGTGCTGAAGGATATTGAGCAGGCGGCAGAAAGCCTGTCCTTCTTAGGCTGCTATTCCGAGGTGTAAGATTATGAAGATTTTAGTGATCAACGGCCCGAATATCAATATGCTTGGGATTCGGGAAAAAAATATTTACGGTGCCGAAACCTACGAGGATTTGAAGGCACTTCTGGAGAAAACCTTTGCCGAAAAGGGCGTGGAGGGCGAAATTTACCAATCCAACCATGAGGGGGATTTGGTAGACCGCATTCAGCAGGCATATTTTGACGGCACAGAGGGAATTGTGATTAACCCTGCGGCGTATACGCATACGAGCGTTGCCATTCTGGACGCGCTGAAGGCGGTGGCCCTGCCCGCGGTGGAGGTCAACCTGTCCGACGTGCTGCACGACATAAAGACCATCGTCAGCGGGCAGTTTTACGCAAAGCAGTTGGAATTGTATATGGACGCGATAGATATTACCGATGAGGACGTCTATTGCGACAAGACCCGACTGAATCAGGTCTTGATGAACCTTTTGTCCAATGCCATCAAGTTCACCCCCGCGGGCGGCACCGTGTCGGTGCGGGTGTGCCAGTTTGCCGGCAAGGTCGGCGGCTGCGGGCAGTATGAGTTCCGCGTCAAGGACAGCGGCATCGGTATGAGCCCGGAATTTGCAAAAAAGATTTTTGAACCCTTTGAGCGCGAGCGCTCCTCCACGGTAAGCAGAATACAGGGTACCGGTCTGGGTATGGCCATCACCAAAAATATCGTGGATATGATGGGCGGCACCATTGAGGTGCAGACCGCGCCGGAAAAAGGCTCGGAATTTATCGTCCGTGTGCCGCTGCGCGCGCAGGCAGAACCCCGCAAGGAGGTAAAAATTGCCGAGCTGGAAGGTCTGAAGGCGCTGGTGGTGGATGATGATTTCAACACCTGCGACGGCGTGACCAAGATGCTGGTCAAGGTGGGTATGCGCGCCGAGTGGACGCTTTCCGGCAAGGAGGCTGTGCTGCGAGCACGACAGTCCCTCGAGATGGGCGATACCTTCAAAGCCTATATTATCGACTGGCGTCTGCCGGATATGAACGGCATTGAGGTGACCCGACAGATTCGCGCCCTGCACGATGATACGCCCATTATTATCCTGACCGCCTATGACTGGTCCGACATTGAGGTGGAGGCAAAGGCAGCCGGTGTCACGGCGTTCTGCTCCAAGCCGATGTTTATGTCGGACTTGCGCGACACGCTGATGACCGCAATCGGGCAGAAGCAGGCGAAGGAGAAGCAGGGCGTATTGCCCCAAAATGCCACCGACTTTAAGGGCAAGCATATCCTGCTTGCCGAGGATAACGAGCTGAACCGCGAGATTGCCGTGGAGATCCTGAACGCCTATGGCTTTGAGGTAGATACCGCCGAAAACGGTGTTATCGCTGTGGAAAAGGTTGGCGCCGCAGCGCCGGGGCAGTACGATTTGGTACTGATGGACGTGCAGATGCCCATTATGGACGGCTACACCGCCACCCGCCGTATCCGCGAACTGGAAAACCCTGCCTTGGCGGGCATCCCCATTCTTGCCATGACGGCGAACGCCTTTGATGAGGACCGCCGCAACGCCTTGGAAAGCGGCATGAACGGTTTCCTGTCCAAGCCCATTGTGATTACCGACCTTGTGCAGGAGATGCGCAAGATACTGTAACGAACAAAACCTTGGGCAACACTATCGCTCTGGTACGGAAGAGGTCATCAGCAAAATCATAGCGAAAAAATGACCAACAGCCTGCCGGATCCACGGCCTGTTGGGAGGGAAGTCAAGTGGCACTCGTATTCCGCGAGAGTGGCCATTATCCGGTTCAGCCGGAGCATATGCAGGTAAAGCGGAATGGCAGTGACGGCGTCCGGGCATCCATCTGCGAGATTGCATATCAGGGTGTGGAGGTTCGTATGATGTTGCGTAACCAAGCAGATAATGAGATTTTGGAGGTCCGCTACCGGGGAGACGAGAACTATCAAGTGGGGAATGAGGTGATCCTAACTTTATGAGTGAACTGTACATTTTGGATGTAGGGCGCGCGGATTGCGCGGTATTGCTGCTGGATACTCCCCAGGGACGGCGGACAGTAGTAGTTGACGGCGGCGGAAAATACCATAAGAACCGCAAGCCCCTATTGGAATTCCTCGTACAGAGGAATATCACCGTTATTGATCTGTTGATCCTGACTCATTTGCATCAGGATCACTTCGGCGGCTTTGTACATCTAGTAGACCGTGTGCAGGTGCGGCAGGCGGTGGCACCATGCGGAGACCTGCGATTTGCCAATCGGGTGTATCCGGTGTATGGAGATCGGGAGTTTTACAGGGAATACCATGACTTCTTCCGGTATTTAGAGCGCAGTGAAACGGAACTTATCCGTTCTGCAGATTGTGCTGGAAGGACCTTTACCTTCGGAGACTTCGCGCTGGACTGCCTCTACCCCATGCGGGACAGTACGCAGCGGTCGGTGACCTATGCGGAGGCCCTGTGTGCGCCTGAACTGACGGAAGAGGCCATGGCGTGGAATCTGGAGGCCCACAAGCAGACCTGCAATGAGGACAGCAGCATTTGGCTGTTGAGGAAGGGCAGTACCGATTTGGTGCTGTTGTCCGGTGACAGTACAGATGAGACCATGCGGGCGGCTCTGTGCGGACGGCAGGCTCGGCCGCGGCTGCAAAAGCTATCCCATCATGGAATCTGCACTCGATATTTTTCAGAATATGTTCAAAAAATTCTCAAACCTGAAATGTTAGTGGTCAGTGTCGACAAAACCCATTACACTGAAGATATGGGGGCACAAATCGACGCCCTGTGCGCCGCAGGCGATTCCCAATGCTATTATACCTTTCAGGGAGATGTGAACATTTCTCTGTGAAGCTGCGGAAAGGGAATATTAGGGCAATACCGCATAATGGAACACGAGTGATTTGCGAGTAAATTTTGCGTACTGACGAGGCACGGTTTTGCGGTAATACTTGACGTATTACCGTGAAATCGCAACAAGGTCAGAGCACAAAATTTCCGCAAAGCGCCGCAGCTTTCATTGTGCGGTGTTGCCTTAAGTGCATATTAAAAAGAGAATCATCAGCCTGCTTCTGGCGGCGGCCTGTGCGGCGGGCGTGCTGACCGGCTGGCGCGGCAACATCTTCAAAACCCTGTCTGAAAAGGATATTCGTTGGGAGTAACGTGAATGAAAGCGAGTGAAAAAACCAGAAATCGAAAAGCCGGTACGCAGACGCTGCTGATTGCGGTGACGGCGTTTGTGCTGGTCGTTGCGGTCGGTGTCGGGATATTTCTGCGCTTTTATTCGGGGTATATCGACGGCGTGCTCTACCACGAGCGCCTGCACCAGATGCAGGAGGTCACGGGTCAGCTTTTCGCCGGCCTTGAGGACGTCGTTGAAAAGCAGTGGGCAAATACAGACGTTTTCTGCAACTATGCGGCGCTCGCGAGGCCGGACAACATGGACGACCTGCTGACCTTCATGAAAAAGCAGGCGAGGCTCAACGAAATGGACACGCGCGGCAGCGAAAAACTCGTCGCGATAGACTCTCTCGGCCGCTGCCTGACGCAGGACGGCTGGCAGGGCAATTTCGGCGGCATGAACCGTCTGGCGGACGAGCCGGAGAAAATCAGCTTCGTTTCCGAGTCGCTGACCACGAACGTCACGACCATGTATTTCCTCGAACGGCTTCAGACGCCGATTTCCGTGCAGGACGGCGAGCGTTCCGTTCAGCTCGTCTACTACGGTATGTCGCAGAACATGGAAAGCCTGAACCGCTACTTCAACTGCGACGCCTACGACGGCAACAACAGCGTTTACGTCCTCGACAGTCAGGGCTCGCGCGTGTTCCGCAGTAACGCGAGCGAGAACCCGCTTCAGGCATATAATGCGTTCAGCTCACTCTCCGAGATGGAGTATCTGCACGGCACCTCGTTCGAGGTCACGCAGGACGAGCTGGAACGCAGCGGACTGAGCTACTCGAACGCCGTTCTGGACGGCGAGGAATACCACTACGCCCTCTATCGCATGGAAAGCGCGGACTGGGTGCTGCTGTTCCTCGTGCCGTCGCGCTTCGTTGCGCAGGATACCGTTTCGCTCGTGCGAACGACTGGAACACTCGTTCTCGTCTTTTCGCTCGTTATGCTCGGCGCGGCGGTGCTCGTCATCTATACTATCCTGCGCCGCAAGCAGATACAGGCGCTCGAACTGGAACGGAAAAACCGTGAGTCGCTCGAAAAGGTCAATCAGGAGCTTTCGGAGGCGGTGCAGACGGCGGAACGCGCCGAAAAGGCTGCGAAGGACGCAAGCCGCGCCAAGAGCGAGTTCCTTTCCAATATGTCGCATGACATCCGCACCCCGATGAACGCCATTGTGGGCATCACGAGCCTGATGGCGCACGAAAAGGACGACCCCGAAAAGCTCGAGCAGTACATCGGCAAGGTGCAGAGCTCCAGTCAGCATCTGCTGAGCCTTATCAACGATGTGCTCGACATGAGCAAAATCGAGTCGAGCGATGCCTCGCTCAGCCGCGCTGAGGTCAATCTTGCGGACCAGATCGGTCAGGTGGACAGCATCATCCGGCCGCAGGCCGAAACACGCCGGCAGGCCTTCACTATCCGCGTGCACGAGATCAGCCACGAGCGCCTCATCGGCGATGCCGTGCGTCTGCGGCAGATTTTCATCAACCTGCTCTCGAACGCGGTCAAGTATACGCAGGTCGGCGGCGAAATCAGCCTCGACCTCGCGGAAAAGCCGGGCGCGGACGACGCGCACACGGTCCTCGTCATTACCGTGACCGATAACGGCTACGGCATGGCGCCCGAGTTCGTCGAGCACATTTTCGAGCCGTTCACCCGCGCGGAGAGCTCCACGACCAACAAGGTGCAGGGCACCGGCCTCGGCATGGCGATTACAAAGAACATCATCGACCTGATGGGCGGCACCATCAGCGTCGAAAGCACGCCGCATAAGGGCAGCCGCTTCGTTGTGGAGGTGCCGATTGAAATCGACCGCGAGAGCCGCTGCGAAATCGACGCGAAGAACGTGCTGCTGATTACGGACGAAGAGAACCTTGTCGCGAACGTGACGGCTTCCTTCCGCGGCTCGGGTATTCCGCTCCACGCCGCGCGAGGCCGGGAAGAAGTCGCGGAATATCTGCGTGATACGCCGGTCGATACCATCCTGCTCTCCGGCTATGCCCATGACCCCAAGCTGCATGACATCGTGCATCTGCTCCACGAGGAGGCGAAGGACGCCGTTCTGGTGTTCTGCGTGGACTATGAGCAGCTGAGCGAGGCGGACGATGTGCTGAAAAAGAGCGGTGTGGACGGCCTGATCGCGCGTCCGTTCTTCCTCTCGAAATTCGCAAACATCGTAAACGACATCCGCAGCGACATCGACTCGGACAACCAGGACGAAAACGCCGCTCTCCGGGGAATGCGCTTCCTCTGCGCCGAGGACAACGCGCTGAACGCGGAAATCCTGGAAGCGATTCTGGATATGAACGAGGCGTCCTGCGTCATCTATCCGAACGGCAAGCAGCTGGTCGAGGCGTTCGAAAACGTAACGCCCGGCGAGTTCGACGCCATTCTGATGGATATCCAGATGCCGGTGATGAACGGACTGGACGCGACCCGCGCCGTCCGCCGCAGCGCAAATCCGCTCGGCAAGACCATCCCGATTATCGCCATGACGGCGAACGCATTCAGCTCGGATGTGCAGGCGTGCCTCGACGCCGGCATGGACGCGCACGTACCCAAGCCGCTCGAACTTGCAACGCTCGAGCGAACCCTCCGCAGCGTGATGAACGCAAAATTCTCGGGGGGGGGGGGACACTTGTCCACCTGTCGCGGACGTAAAGCGGCCGCAGTAAAAAACCAAATCCCGAAAGGACCCCAGACATGAAACACGATATTGTGATTACCTATGTAACGGCGCTGAATGACGATGTGCTGCTGCTGATTTTCAAGGACAGAACGCTCGGCGTTTATGACGCGGAGCTTGTGCCCAACCGCATTCCGGGTCTGAAGCCGGTTTCCGACCCGCAGACCATGGACATTATCCGAAGCGACTCGCAGAAGTACCTTTCCGCGTGGGCGGACGAGATCAGCGGCGCGGAGTTCGTCAAGGCGCGTACCCGTGCCGAGGTGAGCGAGGACATCGACCCGGCGATGCTGACGGCGTTTGAAAACTGGTGCGCCGGCCAGAACGTCACGGCGGACAAGCTGTTCCTGGCGCTGAAGCGCTTTACCGCGAAGCCGGAAAACAAGGCGCTCGCGGAGGCGTGGCTCGGCCGCGTGGGCGGCGGCGGAAACGCAGAATAAGGGAAAAGACGGAGAGCACGATGTGATATGTTTCTCCGTCTTTTTTTACAGTTTCAGGGTTCTGCGGCAGATCACGAGCGACACGACCGCGGTGAGCAGCTCGGAAATCCAGAAGGCGTGCCAGACGCCGACAGCGCCCAGCGCGTGGCTCAGCAGGAACGATGCCGGAATAATGATAACGACAAAGCGGCACAGCGAAATGACAAGCGACTGCGTGCCCTTGCCCAGACCTTCGAGCGCCCCGGCGGAAATGACCGACACGGATGACACGATAAAGCCGATGCTGATGAGGCGGAGCGCGGTCTCGCCGGCCGCGATGGTCGCCTCGGACGAGGTGAACAGCCCCATCAGCGTCTCGGGAACGAGCAGGCAGATGAGCGTTCCGGCCGCCATGATCACGCCGCTCATCGCGAGGGCGACCCGATAGATGCGGCGGACGCGCGCCCGTTCGCCCGCGCCGTAGTTGTAGCCGATGACCGGGCGCATTCCCTGCACGATGCCGTTCGCGGGCAGGTACAGGAAGGTCTGGAGCTTATAGTAGATGCCGAGCACGAGAATGTATGTCTCCGAGAAGGAGGCGAGCAGGACGTTGAGCGCCGCAATCAGCAGCGACGGCAGAGCCATGTTGAGCGCGGCGGGGACGCCGATAGAGTAGATGCGCGGCAGAATATCGCGGCCTGGCTTCATGAGCCGGACGGAGATGTGCACGGGAAGCGGCCGCGTCACACAGAGCACCAGATAAACGAGCAGCGTGACCGACTGACCGAGACCGGTCGCGAGCGCCGCACCCTCGATGCCCATGGCGGGGAACGGGCCGATGCCGAAAATCATCAGCGGGTCGAGCACGATGTTCGCCACGCACCCGCACATCAGACTGACCATGCTCGCCTGCATCCGTCCGACAGACTGGAAAATCTTCTCGAAGGTCATGCCGAGCGAGATGATGAGCGAAAAGGCGAAGGCAATGTTGGAGTAGCGCACGCCGAGCGACACGATTTCCGCGGAATCGGTGAACATTCGGAGAAAGCGCGGCATGACCGCGATGCAGAGCACGGTCAGCACGGCGCCGTGCACCAGCGACATGAAAAAACCCTGACTTGCCGCGCGGTCGGCGGTCCGCTTCTGTCCCGCGCCCGAAAAGAACGCGATTACCGCGTTGATGCCGATGCCGAAGCCGATGCAGACCGAGTTGATGAAATTCTGCATCGGAAAGACGAGCGAGAGCGCGGTCATGGCGTTTTCGCTGATTTTCGCGATGAAAAAGCTGTCTACGATATTGTAGAGCGAGCTCACCATCATGGACAGTACCATCGGCAGTGCCATGGACAGCATGAGGGGGAAAACGGGTTTTTCTTTCATAAAGGTTTCGTTCATATGCAGTATCCTCGAAATTGATTGAAATTTTGCCGCGGGATAGAAAAAGCCACGCAGCCGAAAACAGCTGGGTGGCGAAAAGATGACGTTTGTAGCAATCCGGAAAAATCCACGCAAAAAAATTTTACGAGAACAGTATATCGGAAATGCGGGGGAAAGTCAAGCCGCCGGCAGGGAGTGCTCTTTTTCACTGTGCGTTATTGCCCCAAGCCGCTTGGGGGC
>UQVU01000075.1 GCA_900544475.1 uncultured Butyricicoccus sp. | reverse complement strand
TGGAAGAACTCCAAAATGCCGCGCATGACGCGAAAAACAGGCGCGGCGTATTTTTGTTTGCAGGTAGATTTGCCTGCGCTTTTTTATTGACGGTGGTGAGATAACACTTGAAAAACAGCAGAAAGGTGCTGTATGCGGCCTCGACCTTCGGCCATCTGGCATCTTTTCACAAGCCGTACCTGTCGTGGCTGGCGGAGCAGGGCGTGACCGTTCACGCGGCGGCAGGCGGAAAACAGGTCGAGCTGCCGGGCGTTTCGCGGTATATTCCGGTTTCGTTCGAAAAAAGCATGTTTTCGCCGCGCAATTTCGCGGCAGTTGTGCAGCTGCGCCGCCTGATACGCGAGGAGCAGTACGACATGATAAGCGTTCACACCTCGCTCGCGGCGTTTTTTACCCGGCTCGCCGTCATGCTCTGCGGCAGGAAGCGGCCGGTCGTGATGAATACCGCGCACGGCTATCTGTTCGACCGCGACACGCCGGGACTCAAACGCGAGCTTCTGCTTGCGGCGGAGCGCCTGACCGCGTCCGTGACCGACTGGCTTCTGACCATGAACCGGCAGGACGAGCGCATCGCGCGGCAGTATCATCTCGGCCGCCGCATCGTGCAGACCGACGGCATGGGCATCGATCTGGAACGCTTCAAGCCGCCGGCAGCGGAGGAACGCGCATGGCTGCGCCGCCAGCTGTCGCTGAAAGACAATCAGCTGGTGCTCATTTACGCGGCGGAGTTCTCCGGCCGCAAGCACCAGAGCATGCTCATTGAGGCCATGACCGACCTGCCCGAGCGGGTCGTGCTGCTGCTTCCCGGACGGGGGGCGCTGCTCGACGAGTGCAGGGCGCTCGCGGAGCGGCTCGACCTGAGCCGCCGTGTGCGGTTCCCGGGGTTCGTAAGCGATATGGAAAACTATTACCGCGCCGCCGATGTCTGTGTGTCGTCGAGCCGCAGCGAGGGACTGCCCTTCAACGTCATGGAGGCGATGGCGTGCGGCCTGCCCGCGATACTGACAAACGTCAAGGGGCACGAGGATCTTGTGCAGCAGGGTGTGACCGGCGAGCTTTACCCTTACGACGACCGGCAGGCGTTCTGCCGCGCCGTGCGCGTCATGGAAAGCGACACCGTGCGCCGCACCTACGGCGAAAAAGCGGAGAAAAATGTGCAGAAATACGGCATAGACACCGTGTTTCAGGCACTCACCAGACTATATTATGAGGCACTGACCGGCAAGACGGACGGTGCATCCGAGGAGGAAAAACGATGAAACAGAAACCGGCTCAGCCGAAAGGCGGACAGGCGAATGGCGGTACGCAGGTGAAAGCGGCCGCGCCGAGCAATGCCCGCTGGGGACTCTACACCATGGCGGCAATCGCGCTGTGGATCATTACCTGCTTTGACAACAACGGCAGCTACTTTACGCAGAAGATGGTCGGCGTGCTCTGCACGGTCGGCACGCTGTGCGCGATGCTGTTCGCGGGCAAGGACAAGGTAAAGCGCCTGATGACGCCGCCGGCGTTCGCGCTTTCGGCGTATATGCTGCTCTCGGCGGCCTCAACGCTCTACGCCCGTTCGCGCAAGTTTGCGATAGCGCAGTTTGCGGTGCTTCTCGCGTCCTTTGCGGTGTATCTGTGCATTGTTCTGTTCTCGAAGGACGGAAAGATCGCCTTCCGCCGCGCAGCCGGAACGATTGCGGCGGCTGCCGCTCCGGTCGGTCTGCTGTCGATTGACGCTGCGTCCTGCAACATCCTGATGCGCCCGGTGCGCGCCATCATGGAGGCGGTCGGCGCGGGCTACGGCAACACCGGCGCGTACTTCTATTCCCGTCTGAATACCATTTTCGGCAACCCGAACACCTACGCGGGCCTGATGTCGATTGCGTGCCTGCTGTCGCTCTGGCTCGTGATCACCGCCGCGAGCCGCAGCCAGAAAATCCTGTGCACGGTTCTGCTGATGGTGAATGCGGTTTCCTATCTGCTTGCGTTTTCGATGGGTTCGCTCGGCGTGTTCGTCGTGGCGTGCCTTGCGATGCTCGTGCTCAGCCCGTCGGACAAGCGCATGGATCTGTTTCTGCTGCTCGTGCAGACGGCTGTTGTCGCACTGGTTGTCGGCGCGGTATCGGTCAAGGGCTTCGGCGATGATGTGACCGGCTCGTTCCTGCCGATCATCATGCTGACTGCCGGCTGCGCCGCCGCGTGCGTACTCGAGATTTTCGTGCGCGAAAAGCTGGTTGCGCGTCTGGCGGACAAGGGAAAGCTGCTCATCGGTCTTATCGTAGCCATCGTGGTGCTTGCAGCCGTTTATCTGGCGGCGGCGCTGAATGTCACCGGCTCGTACACCTTCGGCACCGAGAGCGAGTTCCGCCGTGCGCTCGACCTGCCGGCGGGCGACTATACGCTCTCCATGCAGGCTGACCCGTCCGCAACCGTCCGCATCACCTATAAAAACACCAACAACCTGGTTCAGAACAACGAAACCGACCTGGTAAACGGCGCGTCTGACGCTCCCGTGACCTTTACCGTCCCCGAGGACAGCAAGCTCGTGTTCTTCTACTTCGGCGGTGAGCCGGGCGCGACTCTCTCGGCGGCGGACTACACCGGCGCGAAGGACGGCAGCGTCAAGCTCGGCTACAAGCTGCTCCCGGCGTTCGTTGCGGACCGTATTCAGGACCTGACCGCGAACGGCAACGTCGTACAGCGCGGCGTTTACCGTCAGGACGCCATCAAGCTGTGGAAGACCTCGCCGGTATTCGGCCGCGGCCTTGGCGGCTTCGAGAACGGCGTCGTTTCGGTGCAGGACTACTACTACGAAACCAAGTATGCGCACAACCACTACGTTGAGGCGCTCTGTGACCTCGGCATTCTGGGTCTGGCCGCCTTCCTCGCGATGCTCGGCACCTCTGTCTGGGCGCTCGTCAAGAGCCGCAAGGAGAAGCCGCTCATCGTCATGCTTCTCGGCGCGTGCGTGCTCCAGATGTTCGGTCAGGCCATCAGCGACGTTACCTGGTCGGTCGGCTGCTGCCTGCCGACGTTCTTCGCGGTGCTCGCGCTCGTGACGCTGCACTGCGGCGACTGTCTCAAGCTGAAAACGCCGGAGAAGAACAAGGGCGGCGCGGTGCGCTGGCCGGTTACGGCGGTCTCGGCGGTATTCATCGTGCTCATCAGCCTGAACCTGATCGCGCAGAGCAAGTTCTCGAGCGACTCGCTGACGCTTGACGACCTCAAGCAGTGCGCGGCCATCGACCCGTTCGAAACCAACGACTACAAGCTGTCCTATCTGATTTCGGGCGGCAATGAGGAGGACGTGGCGTCGCGCTACGCCGCCGACCTCTCTCACGTGGAGTCCAACGCGATTTCCATTCCGCTCGCGCAGTATTACGCAAGCGTGGGCGACTACACGAAGGCGCTCGACCAGCTCGACCGCGGCGCGAAGTACACCCGCGCGAACGCCTCGGTATGGCAGAAGATGTTCGACCTGTACGAGCAGATGATCGACCCGGTCGGCAGCAGCATCGGCGCGGCGCAGTGGCTTCAGGACGATACCTACGTCAAGCGTATGGTCAACGGCTACGAAACGCTCTGTCAGGTCAACGCCGACCAGCTGGACGATGTTCTGCTGACCGACGCGAACAACTCGTTCCTCAACAAGCTGCTCGCAGTCAACGCGCTCGACCCGTATGACGTCGTGGAGGCGCTGACGACCTTCTCGACGCTCGGTCTGGATACGGCGTATCTGCCGGACGCAGACGGCAACGGCGTTCCGGACTGCGCGACCGTGCAGGAGGGCAGCGTGACATGGGGCGAAAACGGCGCGTTTACCGCCGATACCGACAGCGTGGTAACGTTTGCGGCCGTTATCAAGACCGACGGCGACTATGACCTCACCGTCCAGAGCAGCGCGTCCGTGGAGGCCGCTGTGGGCGACACCGCAGTTGCACTGGATGCCTCGGGCAAGAGCACCCAGCCGGTGCACGACCTCGGCGACACCGAGAACGCGACGACGATCACGCTGCGCGTCCCGGCCGGCACAACGGTTTCGCACGTTACGTACATGAAAAAATAATGCAGTAAATGCAGTAAATAAAGCAAAGGCTCCCCAATGGGGAGCCTTGAGCCTGTCGAAAAACTTCGTTTTTCCGACAAGTTGTGTTTTGACTTCGCAAAACACGGACGTCCGAAAGTTCCCATGCGGAAACTTTCTCCCTCTGAGAGAATAAAAACCGTGATACACAAGGTGAATTGCCGCATAGCGGCAAGAGAGGGTGGCCTGGGCCATGCTCCCGGTTTTTATGACTTTGCCTTGCAAAGTCTATTTCATGCGCGCTTCCGCGCGAAACATTATATTCTTGAAAATTGATTTTATCGCCAGACTGAGGCTCTCCGTTTTCAGCGGAGAGCCTTATTTTTATGCGTTCGACTGGCGCGGCAGGAAATCGCCCGTATAGCACGCCAGCGCAGCGCGGTAGGCGGAAATATTCACCGTGAAAACCGCGCTAAATTTTCTGATTTTTCTGCGCCGTTTTTCCCTACCTGTACCCGATTTCGTAGCCATACAGCGGTATACTGTGGTTATACGGTGACAGTCTGCGGACTGCTTCCGATGGCACAGCTTCCCTTCCGGCCGCTCTGGCGGCATTTTTCCGTGCAAAGGAGTATGACATGAAACAGGAAACCTTTCGAACCCATAACTACGCGGCGCAGGTCTGCATCGACAGCTACGACAACCGTGTGCTCTGCGGCCGCCTTCAGAGCGCCGCATGGGACGGCGACGAGAATTTCAGCAGCCTGATGGACTTTTTCTGCAAAATGGAGCAGCTGCTCGACCAGATGCTCCCCACGCAGGCCTTCACCACGCGGCGCACATTCTGCGCCGTGCCGCCCACCGTGCATCCGCACCATTTTTCCATCCCGGGCGCACCCGGCCGCCTCGCGACGTTTACCGTGCGCATTCTGTTCCGCCAGAACGCCAGCTGGCAAGGCTCGGTCCTGTGGCGCGAGGGCGGTCAGGAGGAGCGCTTCCGCAGTGCGCTTGAGCTTGTGCTGCTGATGGACAGCGCGCTCCGGACGCTGAAATGAGGTGGCGCGCGTGAAATCCCCTCGCCTTCGCCGCGTCATATCGCTCGTCCTGGCAGCGGTCTGCCTCGGCAGCGGCGCGATGTTCGTGCGCCGGCTTCTCGACTACCGCACGGGCGACGCCGCCTATGCCGAAGCGGCGCAGATTGCGGCGGTCCCCGAACCTGAACCGGAAACGACAGCCGAACCGGCTCCCGAACCCTCCGCCGAGGCGACGCCCTCTGCGCCGCAGACCCCGGCGGAAAGCGCCCCGGCTGCCATCGACCTGCCTGCCCTGCAAGCGGTCAACGCGGACGTAATCGGCTGGATTTCCATTCCGGATACCGCGATTTCCTACCCGATCGTGCAGGGTTCGGACAACGACTATTACCTCACCCACACATGGAACCGCGTGAGCAGCGCGGTCGGCGCGATTTTTCTTGACGCACGCTGTCCGTCCGACCTTAGCGGCTTCAACGCCATTCTTTACGGCCATCGTATGCGCAACGGCTCGATGTTCGCCGCGCTCAAGAATTACAGCAGTCAGGCCTTCTGGCGGGCGCATCCGTGCATTTACCTGACGGACGCCGCCGGAACGCACACCTTCGACATCTACGCCGCGTATGAGGTTTCGACCGAGGGCGAAGCGTACCGTCTCGATTTTTCAGGCGATGACGATAAGCAGGCGTTTCTCCGCGACGGCCTGTCACGCTCGGTCATTTCGACCGGCCTCTCCCCCACGGCGAGCGACCGCATTCTGACGCTTTCCACCTGCACCGGACGCGGCCACGCGACCCGCTGGGTCGTGCAGGCGGTGTATTCCACCCTCGGCAAGGAAAAAGCGTAAATCGAAGAAAAAGCAAGGGCGCTCCCCCTCACACGGAACGCCCTCTTTTTTTGCCCGATAAGCACCAAATAAACACCGGTCGGGGGTTATGAACTTGTGAAAGCAGCAAAAAGTGCAGAATTTACGCGAGGTGCTTACAGGTGAATGACCTGCCACAGCAGGTCAAGACAGGCATCGGTCTGGCTGCTGAACACGGCAACGCTGTGTTTTCTGCCGTTTTCTATCTGATACTCTTCCCACCCCTGCTCGGTCCATTCGATGGAATAAGCGCCCGTTCTGGTCATATCGCCGCTGAAATCGTACAGCGCTTCCGGCACTTGCAGATAGATAAGAATGGAGTGGAGCTGATGCCGTGTAAAATCAGAAAATCTCTTTTCTAAAATGCAACCATCGATCATCTCACAGAGCATTTTCAGACAGGCATCCGTTTCGTTATCGAATACTTGAATATCGTATTTGTTGCCGCGCTCGGTATCATATACCTCCCAGCCATTTTCCGTATGCTCCAAAACCGCACAAGCCTCGGTTATTCCCTTCTTTTCCAGCTTATAACGGAATTCGGGCACACGCAGATAGCGAAGAATTTCTAACAACTGCATTTTGTCGATTGTTGTCACGAGATAACCCTTCTTTCGAGATATATTCGCTTTCGGCCCTAAATTGTTGGAATTGACCGCAAAAAAGAACGTATGCTGAAAATTCGAAGTTCCGATGGGGCCGCCTCGATTTTACTCTATGAAAGCTGCCCCCCAAACCGTAACAAAAAATCGCCCATTACAACGGAACAAGCGGTTTAACATGGTACGCCCGGTGCGATTCGAACGCATGGCCTTTGGAGTCGGAGCGGTGAGCTTTGAGAGCTAACGTTCGGATTTACGGTGAAAAGTGCATGAAAACAAGAACTTTACGGATATTTTCACCTTGTGTGACAGGGTGGATACCGCTGCTCAGAGTCGCCCGGTCGCCTGAATAGTCGCCTCAGAGCGTCTGGATTTTCAGCGGTGCGTTCCGTTGCTGCGCCTTGTCCAGCGCAGCTGCGAATACCGAGAGAAAATCCTCTCCCTCGCTGGTGACAAAGTAATTGCTGAGGTCGGTAATATCCTCGCTGATATTGTCGCCCCACGGCGGAGTGAGCGAGCGGTCGTCAATATCCCAGATCACCTGATCCGGCGCGAATTGCGCAAGCTCCTGCTTGATCTGTGACAGCTCTTCCGTACCAGCTGCGAGATGCTTGACAGGCAGTACGCCTTGATACAGCTCGTTCATGAGATGGGGAAAGCGGCTGCCCCATTTCCCATTTTCCAGCCGTCCGCAGACAGTGGAGAAGAAAGCGTTCAGAAAATCTGCGGTGCCAATGGTGTACATGTAGTATTTTACGGTGAATGCAGTAGCCATAGTGTTCCTCCTTATTGTACCTTAAAATAAATGATGATTTGAGGTGATGTCTGCTCTATTATTTTATCATATAATTGGTCTAAAATGTCATCTGTTATGATTTGACCGCGAATATCCATAACGAATGTTTGTTGAGTATTAGGTGGTAATTCGAGTTCGCGTCGAAAATATTGATTCCTAATATTTCGCACTAGGTTGTTACGCTTAGAGGGTGTGCCAATGTTATAGTTCTTATAATCTACACTACTTCCTGGACGATAGAAGTCGGGACGAACACTGCCCTTTGTTCCATAAGGAACTACTTCACCATGCAGAAAAGATTGCTGTGGCAAATGATCCGGATAATCAGTAACGCCATCGAGTTCGGTCTGACGCCATGTAGGTCGTTTTACGGCGCGCTCGGGAGCATTCGGAGTTGACGGAGACTCTTGAATTGCACGAAAAGTCGGCTGTGAGATACTTTGCGCTAATTCATACGCGCTTACAGCGATTGAAGCAACACCGAGGGAATTCAGCCAATGCTCCAGTGACAGCGGTTCATCCGGCGAAAATGCGCCCTTTACCATATCAGCGGTACCCAGAGTCAGCCAGTTTACGATATGATAAAGCGAGGGATCTTTTGTCATCGCATCTGTGCGCGTTTTTAATCCCTCATAAAGACCGCTGACTGTACCCATAGTGAGCCAGTCAAGAAAGCCGCCGAGTGTTCCGCGGCCAATACGTTCCTGCTGGGCGGCAGCAAAACCGTTCAGCAGTGCTTTGGCATCGGAGGGAATACGCAGCAGTGCATCATACCAATTCGCATGATTGTCGGCGCTGGCTGATGCAGCAACAACAGGCTGTTCCAATGCCGATGAAGATTCGTAAACCGGAATTACGGCACAGCGGCAGTGCGGGTGCAGCGGAGGAAGCAAATCCTGCTGAAGCAATTCATTCAGCGTAAAAGTTTTGTTGCTGAATGAAAGACAGGTATTACAAAGTCCCTGCTGATGTTCGACAATATACTGAAATTTGTGATAGCCGGTTTTGTCAAACGGATGCAGGAGATAATACCAGCTGGCTTGGGACTATCCCGAATTCTGTGTAACCGCCAAAAAGCGGTGTAAAATAGAACTTATATTTCAAGGCGGGAGCGGCGTTGGCTGCGCCCGCCTTGTTTACAACATAACGCCAA
>UQVU01000074.1 GCA_900544475.1 uncultured Butyricicoccus sp. | reverse complement strand
TGCGGTAATACTTGACGTATTACCGTGAAATCGTAACAAAGTCAGGGCACAAAATTTCCGCAAAGCGCCGCAGCTTTCATTGTGCGGTGTTGCCTTAAATACAAAACGGAGATTTACGCTTATGTTTCGGCGTACATCTCCGTTTTTTCGTTACATCAGAATCGTCCAGAGCAGGCTGAACGGCATGACCAGAATGAGCGCCGGCATCAGATCGACGAGCGGCACAGATTTGATCTTGGACACGCGGAAGCCCGCCGCCATGGTCAGCACGCCGCCGCAGCCGGACAGGTCCGCGAACATCTCAGGCGTGAGCACGCCGGCCAGCAGCCGGCCCGCGCCGAACACGCACAGCAGGATGATGCACTGCGGCAGCGGAATGGCACAGATGGCCTTGCCGAGCGCCGCCGCGAAAATCACCGCCGTGAAGAAATCGAGCACGGCCTTGGAGAACAGCAGGTTCGGGTCGCCCGCGATGCCCTCGGTAAGCGTGCTGTACCAGCCGAAACCCGAGCAGCAGAACAGCGCGACCGCCGTGATGTAAAACTCCATGTCGATGTTATCGCCGCCGAGGTGCATGACCTTGACGAGCTTGTGGAAAAAGCGGCTCGTCCACTGCTCCAGATGCAGCAGATGACCGATGGTGAAGCCGACGAGCAGCGCCAGTACGACCGGCGTCATGGCTGACGCCTTGATGATGGAATTGATGCCGATTGCGATCGAGCACATACCGAACATGGTCGGCAGATGCTCCTTCAGGCTTTCCGGCAGAATATGTCCCAGCGCCGAACCGATGATGCCGCCTGCCAGCACAGCCGAGCAGTTGGTGAAAACGCCGATTGGCATTGTTATTTGTCCCTCTTTCGTTTATTTTTAATGAGCGCTCCGCTCCTTGTCCCCCAGCACTTCCGTGAGCGTTTCGCGGAGCTTTTCCGCCGAGACCGGCTTTGCAATATGGTCATTCATGCCGGTGTCGAGCGCTTTCCGGCGATCCTCGGCAAAGGCGTTCGCGGTCATGGCGATAATGGGAGTTTCCGCTTTCGCCCGGTCGGGCAGGCCGCGGATGAGTCGTGTCGCCTTGTAGCCGTCCATGCCCGGCATCTGAATGTCCATCAGAATCAGGTCATACGTGCCGGACGGCTCCTTTTCCAGACGGTCTACGCAGCAGATGCCGTCGACCACGCGGTCCACCCGGAATCCCATGGGCGTGAGGATAGCTTCCGCGATTTCGGCATTGAGGTCGTTATCCTCCGCCAGCAGAATGCGCTTCCCGGTGAAATCCATACTCCCGACCGAAGCGGGCAAGGTTTTCCTGTAATTTTCCGACTTTGCCAGACGGTGCGTCAGCGTGACGGCGAAGCTGCTGCCCTTGCCGGGGCTGCTCTTGACCTCGATCGTGCCGCCCATCAGGTCGATGAGCTTTTTCACGATCGGCATACCGAGGCCGGTGCCGTCGATTTTGCCGGCCGTCGTGCTGCGCTCGAGCGAGAACGGCTCAAACAGGTGCGGCAGAAATTCCGCACTCATGCCGATGCCGGTATCCGAAACCGTCGAACAGATGCGCACGCAGTCCGTCCGGTCGCAGGGAAGCTCCTCGGTCGTGATACGGACCGTGCCGCCCACCGGGGTATACTTGACCGCGTTGCTGATGAGATTGGTGAAAATTTCCTGCACCTTCAGCGTGTCGCACATGATGAAGCGGTGCTTTACGTTGACCGTGCGCTCGAATTTCAGGCCCTTTTTCTTCGCCTCGGCCTCGAACACCTTGATGATCGCGCCGATGACCCGGCCGGTTTCGTGGCAGTCCTCGTCAAGCTCCATCTTGCCGCTCTCGATACGCGCCATGTCGAGCACATTGTTGATGATGGACAGCAGCAGCTCGCCCGACTGCTCGATCATATCGCGGTAATGCAGCAGCTCGGGGTCGGTCAGCTTATTGCGCATCAGCTGGGTATAGCCGAGAATGGCGTTCATCGGCGTGCGGATGTCGTGCGACATGCTGAGCAGGAAGTCGGTCTTGGCCTCGTTCGCGCTCTCCGCCGCCTGATAAGCAGTGCGCAGACGCTCCTGTTCAAGCTCCTTCTGCTTCTGGCGGCTGACGATGCGCGTCACGTACAGAATGTGCGTCACCTTTCCGTCTGCGCCGCGCTTTATCTCGATGAAGCGGGCCTCCTGCCAGCTGCCGTCCTTCGCGAGATATTCCATCTCGATGGTATCGGTATCCGCGAGGCGCTCTGCGACCGTGGAGAGGTCGAAAAAGCGCTTAACCGCGCTCTGATAATCCCGGTCAACCAGACCGCTGCACAGCTTGTTCATCTTCTGCTGCGCCCGGCCCTCGTGATCGGTCAGGCGGTGCACCGAACTGTCGCTCGAAATTTCCTCGTAGAAATCGCGGGCGAGGTCGATGCGGTAGATGGAGAAGTAAAGTCTGCTGATGGCAGAGATGATCTCGTTGTCGATGAGCGCTTCGTTGCGTGCGGCTTCGGCCTCGCGCAGCGCACGGCGCAGCTTTTCGTTCGCCTCGTGGCGGTCGTCCACGTTGACGAGAATACCGTCCAAGCAGGCGGGCGTGCCGTCCGGCCGTCTGGAAATGTGCGCCACGTCGCGGAACCAGTGATACTCGCCCGCGCGGTTGCGCATACGGTACTCGATGCTGTAATCGCTCTGTCCGCTGCAGTCGCTTACCGCGTCGGCGCAGACTTTTTCTACCGCGTCGCGGTCATTCGGGTGAATGCGCTCGAACCGCGCCTCCCAGGTGTTGGGGAAATCCGCTTCCGAGGAGAAGCCGAGGATACGGCGGAACGACTCCGACCACGTGACCGAGGTGCGGTTTCCGTTCCGGTCGTACTGAATGGTCCACGTGCCGGTCTGCACGACCGAGCTCAGCTTTTCGGTCGGGATGACTTCGAGGCGGCTGTGCGGCTGGCCGGTGCTGCGGTCGCAGAAGATGCAGGCGCACAGGTCCGGCTGCTCCATCGGCAGGCAGTGCACGTGCAGCAGGCGGCCTGTCGCCTCGCTCACCGCGTCGAACTCGACCGGCTGCTTATCGTGCGCCGCTCTGCTGTACAGGCGCAGCCGCCGGACGCCCGACATCGGCATCTGCTCGGGCGCAAGGTCGTTCTGCATCTGCTCCGCGCTGAATCCCGTCATGTCCGAGAGCGCCTGATTGCAGCGCAGGATTTTCCATCCGGTCGGCTGCCCGTCCGCGCCATGCTCGATGCGGAGCACGCAGAACGGCAGCGAGCTCTTGTCAAACATCAGTGCTGAATTTCCACTGCTGTCCATACAGGGTTCCCCTTTCTTCGATATTTATGGCAACACCGCACAATTAAAGCTGCGGCGCTTTGCGGAAATTTTGTGCCCTGACTTTGTTGCAATTTCACGGTAATACGTCAGTATTACCGCAAAACCGCGCCTCGTCAGTACGCAAAATTTACTCGCAAATCGCTCTTGTCCAATTATGCGGTATTGCCTTATCACTTTTTATTATAAGCACAGGCTTCGACATTTTCAAGCACAAAACAAGGCAGTCCATCGATAACGCACGACAAACTGCCTTTTTTCTGTTCATTTCTGTAAAAATCTGAGCACTGTTTCCGCCAGTGTCAGGCGGTAATCCGAAAGAAAATGGTCGGTCGGCCAGACAACGTGCTGGAACGCCGTGCCGCCCTGCGCCTCGACCGCCCTTTGCAGCGGCCCGCCGTTCAGCTCCGGCGGCGTGTAGACGTCGAGCGACGCACTGATGCACAGCACCGGCTTCGCGGCAAGACCTGCGGCCGCGCTTTCCAGACGGAGCGTTTCGCTGTGCTCCTCGGCCTCGCGCCGCAGTTTTTCGCCGCTCGTGCCGGTAAGCCAGTCCGCGCTCTCTTCGAGCACCTCGCAGACCGCGCGGTAGTAGTCCGGCGCCTGCTCCCGGATAACCGGCAGGCGGCCGATGTCGCACGGCGTAATGAGCACGGCCTTGCGTATCTCGGGGCGGCTTGCGGAAAGCTGTCCGCAGACAAAGCCGCCGAGGCTGTGCCCCACCGCGTAAATTCTGTCCTTGTCGAAGCCGAACCTCTCGTCGCTCAGGATAAAGTCGAGCGCGGTGTTCGCGTCCTCAAGGTCGTGCGCGAGCGAGTAGTCGCCGTCGCTGCCCCAGCTGCCGCTGTAATGAAAGCTCAGCACGTGAAAGCCCGCCCGGCGGAGATCCTGCGCGAGGTCATAGTTTTTTTCGCAGCCGGGGATGCCGTGGAGCAGCAGCACTGTCGGGTGCGTGCCCTCCCCTGCCGCCGTGTACAGCACGGACAGCAGCCGGCCGCGTTTTCCCTTTATCAGCACGCCGTGGACGTCCGGGCGGCAGGAAGCCGCGCCGTAATGCGTTTCGCTGTATTGAAATTCCTGCTTCATAGGGTGCTCCTGTGTCAGTCTGCCGTTTCGACAGCGTTTTCCTCTCTCTGCTTGTTGAGGTTCTTCTTGTACCAGTCCTTGCCGTAGAGCACGCGCGTGACGACCATGGACGCAACCGTGTCGCCGCAGGAGTTGACGAGCGTGCAGCCTGCGTCAAACAGCTGGGTCATCATGAGCAGCACCGGCAGGGCGACCGACGGGAAGCCGAACGCCGAGATGACCATGGTTTCCATCGCCGCGCCGCCGCCCGGAACGGACGAAACCGCAACCGAACCCGCGACTGCGATCATGACGGCGAAGGCGTAGTCACCGAGGCTGTTCAGCGGGTGCGAGAACAGGGCGCAGCACAGCGCGATTTCGTAGATGGTCGCGATGCACGCGCCGTCCATATGGCAGGTCGCGCCGACCGGTACGACCACCGAGCTGACCTCGCGCGGCACGCCCATCTTGTCGCAGGCGTCCAGCTGAAGCGGAATAGCCGCCGCCGAGGAACGGGTGCCGAGCGCGGTGAGCGCCGGAGTCAGAATGTTCTTGAAGAAGTTTCGGACGCCCCACGGGCCTGCCGCAAGGAAGGCGTAAAGCGCGAGGAACACGAAGAAATAGACGATCGTCGCCGGGTAGTAGATGAGCAGGCCGTGTGCGTAGCTCTTGAGCAGCTCCGGGCCGTAGGTGCCGGTGAGGTTCGCGAAGTACGCGAGCAGGCCGATCGGCGCGAGCTTCATCAGGAGCGACACCATCTTGTAGAACACGAGCGACATGCTGCTGAGCCACGAGGCGACCGGCTTGCCCTGCTCACCGAGCAGCGACACCGCAACGCCGAAGAACACCGTGAACACGATGAGCGCCAGAATATGCGCGCGCGAAATCACGAGCGGGAAGTCCTCGACCGTGAACGTGCTGACGATCTGCTCGCCGATGCCCATGTTCGCGGCGGCTTCGCCCGCGGCCTCCGCCGTGCCGATCTGAATCGACGTATCCACGCCGAAAATTCCCGTGACGACGAACATATAGACGCCTGCAATGGCGGCCGTCACGATGAAAAATCCGATGGTGAAAACGAGCAGCTTGCCGACCTTTTTCGTGTCCGCAATGTTCGCAATCGAGCCTGCGATCGAGAAAAAGATCAGCGGCACGAGCAGTACGAACAGCATATTCAGCCAGAGCTGACCGATTGGGTACAGTACCGACGCTTTTTCGCCCAGCGCAAGGCCCAGAACCGCGCCGATGATAACGAACGCGATCAGTATGAGCGGCTCACGATAGGAAGATTTTTTCTTTTCCGTTTTTGTGTGCATATCCATCCCTCTGCTTCTCTTTTTGATTTTCCCAGTATTCATACCGTGTTAGTATAGATACTGCAATTATACCACCTTGATGGAAAATTGCAAGAGAAATTCCCCGGCAAAAGAGAGGGAATTGGAATGTGGGGTGTTTATTGGACTGATTTGGGTGTAGAATGAGGGTATGAAAATAAGGAATCCGAGAAGCAATAAAAGGAGTGAAAATTTTGATTGCGCATATCAGATCATCCGACCACTATTCTCAACCGCTCGTAGAGCATTCTAATAACGTCGGCGAGCTATGCTGCGTTGCCGCATGTACGCTCCGTCTATCGCACACAGCTCAGTTGATTGGACTTCTTCATGATATGGGAAAAGCGACTGCGGCTTTCAAGGCGTATCTTCACGAAGTTCAAGCCGATCCCTCTGCTGTTTCTCCTCACAACCACGCGCCAACCGGTGCTGTGTTCGCATATCGGCGCTGGTTCTGCAAAGAGGGGGCTTCCTCGCAGGTGCGACTCACCGCGCAGATCATTTCTCTGTGCATTCTCGGGCACCATGCCGGATTGACAAACTGCCTGACGTCAAACGGCACTTCGGATTATCTTGACGCTGTCAATCGCGACGTCTCTGCCCTGCACTACGACGAAGCCGTCAGCTGGTTCTGTACAAATGTTATCACCGAAAGAAAATTAGATGCACTTTTTTCTGATGCCTGTGCGGAAATTACAGACTTAATACAATGTATTCAAAAAACAACGAAAGGCAGAGCACGCCATTTCCATGTCGGCATGCTGACCCGTCTTCTGCTCAGCATTCTTGTGGATGCAGATCGTTACGATTCAGCCTGTTTTGAATACGATACTCCTATCGAAACCGTGTCCTCTTCCCCCGACTGGGCAGTCTTATCACAAACCTTCGAGAATTTCCGAGCAGCAAATTTTCGGACTGACAGCATAATCAATTCTATCCGTGCCGATATTTCTGAGCAGTGCTTTGATAAAGCTGATGCTCCTCCCGGCATATATACGCTCAGCGTTCCGACCGGAACGGGAAAGACATATGCATCGCTGCGCTACGCGCTCCACCACGCATCCATGTATAACAAAAAGCGGATTTTCTACATTATTCCGTTCAATACCATTCTGGATCAGAACGCAGGTGACATTCGCGATGCACTTTCCGATTATCCCTCCATTCTGGAACACCACTGCAATATCACGTTTTCCAATGAAGAAGAAATGGATACCTACCGTCGTCTGACCGAACGCTGGGACAGCGACATCATTCTGACCAGCCTCGTGCAGTTTCTTAACGCCTGCTTTTCCTCCTCCAACACTGACGCCCGCCGACTTCACGCACTCACTGACGCGGTTCTGATTTTCGATGAAATACAATCTTTGCCTCGTCATTGTAAAGTCCTGTTTGAGTGGGCCATCACATTTCTGTCGCTTTGTTGCGGCTGCACGATTTTACTGTGCACTGCTACTCAGCCGCAGCTGTCGCTGTCTTTTCCCCCAATCGAACTGGTTCGTCCGGGCAAAGTTCAGTTAAACACAAAGCGTGTCCACTATGTTCCCCAGCTCGATATTCCTCTGCAGAATCATGACGCAGCAAGTAAAATACAGCAAATGCTGACATTACAATCCGTTTTAACTATCGTCAATACCAAGGCCGCTGCACAGGATATTTATGCAAAAACAGTTTCCCTTTTATCCGATGCCGGAATGCATCCAATAACTCCCGATCCGTTCTGCTCAACAGAACAAATCCGCGAACAGGCCCGGCAGAGTGCCTCTCAAGAGGTATTGTGCGTTCATATGAGCACGCTGCTCTGCCCCGCGCACCGAAAGCGCCTAATCGAGTGGAGCAAAATCTGGCTGCATGAAGGTGCACGTGTGTTCTGCATCTCAACAGCTTTGATTGAAGCCGGCATCAATGTCAGCTTTCCTGTCGTCATTCGCAGTCTGGCCGGTCTTCCCAGCATCGTGCAGGCTGCCGGACGTTCTAACCGCAGCATGGAGTTCGATATCGGACTCGTTTATATCTGGCATCTGGTTGAAGAAAATCTCCGGCGTTTACCGGACATTGAGCAGGGCGGCTTGATTACTCGCGCAATTCTCGCAGAAGCAGACGCAGACGAACTCGACGCTCCTGCTCAAATCGCGCGATATTTTGCCAGAGAACAGGATTATACTGTAAGCCGTCAGAATTATCCTATCGGAGATGGCCTGACTCTGTCCGAGCTTCTTTCCTGCAATGACGAGAGCGCTCGAGCGGCTCGCTCCTTCAAGGAAAATACAAAACTGCTCCTGCACCAAAGCTTCCGTATGGCTTACTCCGCTTTTCAGGTTATCCCGGAAAACACAGTATCCGTTCTCGTTCCGTTCGGGCAAGGTGAAAGGCTGATTGAACAGCTCCACAGCACAGTTTCGATGAAGGAAAAACAGCTTCTGCTGCGAGAAGCGCAGGCGTACAGCGTTTCGCTCTACCAATCAACCTTTCGGCGTTTGGCAGACGACGGCGCCATTCGCGCGATTGATGATGCAGGATTATTCGCACTGGATGCCCGGTATTATGACTTGAATGCCGGAGTGATTTTGGAACCCAAAGAATTAGATGCAATGATCTGGTAAATTCAGCATTTATTATCTTCACTGTCTGAGAGCAAAAATTTTTCTTGAACTCACTCAGTATATGTGATATGATAAAAACAGATCAGAGGAAACACTCTTGCATTCCCTCTGATCCATACAATCTGATTCAGACGTCTTCACTGTCTGATTTTCAATCCACAACCCCCGCATAGCAGGAATTGACGTATATATGTAT
>UQVU01000073.1 GCA_900544475.1 uncultured Butyricicoccus sp. | reverse complement strand
GAAGGTCAGGGGGAGTCGCAAGAGGGGGTATAGGAAACCGGGACGCAAGTCCGGGTGTCCTGTACCCCCTTTTGCAAACCCCGGCTTTCGCCCGGCAGCATTTCCCCCGCACGCCGCAGCGTGCAAACTCCCCGCCGCCGAAGGCGGCAAAAAAGGCACCCGCCCTCCGAGGGCGAAAAGCCTCCCCTTGGGTTTGCACAGACCCTTTCCTTGTGTTAAAATAGTTTCGAAACTATTTTCAGGAGAACCCCTTATGGATATGATCAAAACGCTCGCCGCTGAGCTTCAGCAGAACGAGCAGTACGTTGCAAACGTTGTAAAACTTCTCGATGAGGGCAATACCGTGCCCTTTATCGCGCGTTACCGCAAGGAAATGCACGGCACGATGGACGACCAGACCATCCGCGTGCTCGCGGAGCGGCTCGCCTATCTGCGCGGTCTCGAAACCCGTAAGGCCGAGATCCGCGACGCCATCGACGCGCAGGGCAAGCTGACACCTGAGCTTACCGCCGCCATCGAAAACGCCGCAACTCTTTCCGCGCTCGATGACATCTACCGCCCCTACCGCCCCAAGCGCCGCACCCGTGCGTCCATGGCGCGGGAAAAGGGTCTGGAGCCGCTCGCCGACGCCATTCTCAGCGCACGGAACGCCTCTCCCTCCCTCGAAGCGCTGGCGCAGCCCTACGTCAGCGAGGAAAAGGGCGTTTCGGGCACCGACGCCGCGCTTGCGGGCGCGAGCGACATCATCGCGGAAAATCTGTCGGACGATGCTTCTCTTCGCAGCAGACTGCGCGACATCATTCAGAAAACCGGCGTTATCCGCTCGGCGTCCGACAACGCGGACGACACCACCTACACCATGTACCACGACTTTTCCGAGCCGGTGCGCAGAATGCAGAGCCACCGCGTCCTCGCACTCGACCGCGGCGAAAAAGAGGGCGTCCTCAAGGTGACACTCGAATGTGATGAGCAGGCGGCGCTTTCCGCCATCACACGCGCCGTGCTTCATCCGCGAAACCCCTTCGGCGCGTTTCTGCGCGACACCGCCGCCGACAGCTGGAAGCGCCTGCTCTTCCCCTCGCTCGAACGTGAAACACGAAACGAGCTGACCGACAAGGCGTGCGAGCAGGCCATCCGCATCTTTGCGCTCAATCTGCGTCCGCTGCTCATGCAGCCGCCCGTGCGCGGCAAGGTGACGCTCGGCTTCGACCCCGGCTACCGTAACGGCTGCAAGCTCGCGGTCGTGGACGCGACCGGCAAGGTGCTCGACACCGCCGTTATCTACCCCCACAAGCCGCAGTGCCGCGTGGAGGACGCGAAAAAGACGCTCCGCCGCCTGTGCACGCGCCATCATGTCACCTGCATCGCCATCGGCAACGGCACGGCCTCCAAGGAGAGCGAGCTGCTCGTGGCGGAATTTATCCGCGAAAACGGCGGCGGCATCGCCTACATGGTCGTCTCCGAGGCGGGCGCGTCCGTCTACTCCGCCTCCAAGCTGGCCGCCGAGGAATTTCCGGACTACGACGTCAATCTCCGCTCGGCGGTATCCATCGCACGTCGGCTTCAGGACCCTCTCGCGGAGCTGGTCAAAATCGACCCCAAAGCCATCGGTGTCGGCCAGTATCAGCACGATATGCCGCAGGCGCGGCTGAGCGAAACGCTTGACGGCGTAGTAGAGGACTGCGTAAACGCGGTCGGCGCCGACCTCAACACTGCTTCCGCTCCCCTGCTCAGCCGCGTGGCCGGCATTTCGAACACGGTCGCGAAGAACATCATCTCCTTCCGCGAGGAAAACGGCCGCTTCACCGGCCGCCGTCAGCTGCTTAAAGTAAAAGGCCTCGGCCCCAAGGCGTTCGAGCAGTGCGCAGGCTTCCTGCGCGTGCCGGAAAGCGACAATCTGCTCGACCGGACGGGCGTCCACCCCGAGTCCTACAAGGCCGCCGAAACCCTGCTGACGCTGTGCGGCTACACCGCGAAGGATGCCGCCGACGGAAAAATCGGCGAGCTTGCCGCCCGCGTGCATCAGCTGGGCGAAAAAAATGCCGCCGAGCGGTGCGGCATCGGTGTGCCGACCCTCGACGACATGGTAAAGGAGCTGTCAAAGCCTGGCCGCGACCCGCGCGACGAGCTGCCGCCCCCGATGCTGCGCTCGGACGTGCTCGACCTTACGGACCTCAAGCCGGGCATGAAGCTCAAGGGCACGGTGCGCAACGTCGCGGATTTCGGCGCGTTCATAGACATCGGCGTGCATCAGGACGGTCTGGTGCACATCTCGCAGCTGTGCAATCGATTCGTCAAGCACCCGTCCGAGGTCGTGACCGTGGGCGATGTGGTCGATGTGACCGTGCTTTCGGTTGACCCGAAAAGCAAGCGTATTTCACTCTCGATGAAGCAGTGAGTTAATGCAACACCGCGCAATGAAAGCTGCGGCACTTTGCGGAAATCGCTCTTGTCTGATTATGCGGTATTGCCTTAAAATCCCTCGCGGTGCACCAGCTGATAAAGCAGGGCGTTGACGATGGAGGCGGCGACATTCGAGCCGCCCTTTCGTCCCCGCGCGATGATATACGGCGTTTTTCCGCCGATAAACAGCTCTTTCGCCTCGACAACGTTGACAAAGCCGACCGGCACGCCGATGACGAGCGCCGGAGAAAGCTCCCCTGCCTCGATCAGCTCGTGCAGGCGGATGAGCGCCGTGGGCGCGTTGCCGACCGCGAAAATCAGCGGGCCGGGCAGCTTCGCAGCGTGCTCCATCGACACGACCGCCCGGGTCACGCCGCGCGTTTTCGCCTCCGCCGCGACTTCCGCATCCGCCATCAGGCAGAGTGCCTTCGCGCCGATTTTCGCGAGCGTCGGCTTGCTGATGCCCGAAAGCGCCATGTTGGTGTCGGTGACGACGGTCGCGCCCGAAAGCAGGGCGGCCTTCGCCTTTTCGATGACGTCCGGCGAGAACACCAGATTATCCGCGTAATCGAAATCGGCGGTCGTGTGGATAACGCGCTTGACCACCTGCGCGATGCCGTCCGGGAACGTCCTCTCCCCGAGCTCGGCCGTGATGATTTCAAACGAGCGCTTTTCAATGTCCTGCGGCTTCATATATACGTTCAAAATTCAATTCCCTCCCGCGCGGCGACGCCCTCATCAAAAGGGTGCCGCCGTTTTTTCATTTCGGTGATGTAATCCGCGTGCACCTGCAAATTCTCGGACGGGTCGCGTCCCGTGAGCACGACTTCGAGCGAGTCCGGTCTGCTTTCGAGGAACTCCGTCAGCGTTTTCTCCGGCAGAAAGCCGCAGTTCACCGCCGCGCAAATCTCATCGAGCACGAGAAGCGTTGCCCATTCGCGCACGGCGAAGCCGGTCGCCGCGTCAAACGTGCGGCCGAGGGCGGCGGCGGTTTCCGCCTTTTCCTCCTCGGTCATGCGGAAGCTGAACTTGCCGACCGGGTTCGCCGCGAGGACGGTCACGCCGAGCTTCGCGAGCACGCGGCACTCGCCTGAGGTGCCGTCCTTGAGAAACTGCGCGAACACGACCTTGCCGCCGCGCCCGCTGTGCCGCACCGCAAGACCCACGGCGGCTGTCGTCTTGCCCTTGCCGTCGCCGCAGTACAAATGAACCAGACCGCTGTTTTTCATGCCTGTTCCTCCAGTATTTCGTAGATTTTCTGCATATCAAGGCTGCGCCGCACGGTGTCTGCGAGCAGGTCGTACTGGCGCTCGCGATAAACCGCCGGCTCCTCGGCCTGCCCTTCGAGCGTCACGCCCTTGCGTGCGGCCAGCGCTTCCGCAAGACGCTGTGCTGCCTCCGGCGCGTCAAAAACGCCGTGCAGATAAGTGCCGCAGGCATTTTCGCCCACGCAGCCGTCCTCGACCGGCGCTCCGCCGTGCAGCAGCGTCACAAACGGCCGCGCGTCCGCGTCCCGGACGGTCTCGCCCATGTGGATCTCGTATCCCTCGACCGCAAGGCCGGAAAGGCTTTGCAGCACGCCGCGGAGCGGTGCGACCGTGCCGCGCGTCTGGACGGTGGTCTTGCTCGGGCGAAACACGGTATCGACCGCGAGCAGACCGATGCCGCGCAGACTGCCGCCGCCCTCGGTGTTCTCGGGGTCGGAAACCGTCCGCCCCATCATCTGATAGCCGCCGCAGATGCCGAAAACCGGCGTGCCTGCCGCGTGCGCTTTGAGAAGCGCGGCCTCTATGCCGCTCTCGCGCAGCCATCTGAGATCCGCGAGCGTGGACTTCGTGCCGGGGAGAATGATGAGGTCGGCGCCCGACAGCTGTTCCGGCCGGGCGGCGTAGCTGACGCCCACCCCCGGCACGCGGGAGAGCGCGGAGAAGTCGGTGAAGTTCGAAAGGCGCGGCAGCTTCACCACCGCGATATTCACGAGCGCCGGAACTTTTTTCGCGTCCAAACGCTCAGAAAGGCTGTCCTCGTCGTCAATATCGAACCGTCCGTAGGGTACGACGCCCACGACCGGCTTGCCGGTGAGGGTTTCGAGCTGGGTAAGTCCCGGCCGCAAGATTTCCACATCGCCGCGGAATTTGTTGATGATAAGGCCCCGGATACGCGCCTGTTCGTCCTCTTCGAGCAGCTTTACCGTGCCGTAGAGCGAGGCGAACACGCCGCCCCGGTCGATGTCGCCCACGAGCAGCACCGGCGCGTCCACGAGCTTCGCGAGGCCCATGTTCACGATGTCGTCCTGTTTGAGGTTGATTTCCGCCGGACTGCCCGCGCCCTCAATCACGATGATGTCGTTTTCGGCGGCAAGGCTGTCGAACGCCTCGCGGATGACCGGGAAAAGCTCGCGCTTGTGTCCCCAGTATTCGCGTGCGGTGCGGTTGCCGTGCGCCTTTCCCATAATGATGACCTGCGAACCGACGTCGCTCGTCGGCTTGAGCAGGATGGGGTTCATGCGCACATCGGGCGCGATGCCGGCGGCTTCCGCCTGCACCACCTGTGCGCGGCCCATCTCGCCGCCGTCCGCCGTGATGAACGAATTGAGCGCCATGTTCTGCGACTTGAACGGCGCGACCCGGTAGCCGTCCTGCCGGAAAATGCGGCACAGCGCCGCGCAGAGCAGACTCTTGCCCGCGTTCGAGCAGGTGCCCTGTATCATGATCACTTTAGCCATACTTTTTCCTCCGTAAGCATACCCGTAGGGCAGCCCGCCCTACTTCTTATCCGTGAATTTCGCGCAGCAGCTGTTCGCTGTTTTCCCTCGTTTTGACCGCTGTTCGGAAGTATCCCGGCGCAAGTCCGCGGTAATTTGCGCAGTTTCGTATCATAATTCCGTTTTTTCGCAGCTTTCTGTCGAGTTCGGCGTCGTCCGCGCGGAACAGCAGGAAATTCGCTTCACCCGGGCAGACCGCAAGGCCGCAGGAGCGCAGACCGTCCGCGAGGAATGCACGCTCCTCGGCGATACGAAGCGCGGTCCACGCCGCCCAGCCGCTTTCGCCTGCCGCCGCCACGGCGCACGCCTGCGCCACGACCGACACGTTCCACGGCTGTCCCGCGCGGTAGAGTGCGTCCAAGAGCGCGGCGTTCGCGGTCATGCACCACCCGAACCGCACCCCGGGCACTGCAAACATTTTCGTGTACGCGCGGAGAATGATGAGATTCGGGTAAGACGCCAGCTTTGACTTCATCGTATGCCGTTCGGCATCTGTCAGAAAATCGTTGAAACACTCGTCAAGAACGAGAGAAACGCCGCATTCTGCGCACTTTTCCGCAATTTTTTCGAGAAGCGCAGGCTCAATCGTGCGCCCGGTCGGGTTGTTGGGATTGCACAGATATACCGCGTCCAGTTTGGGCGAAATGTCCGATAAAATCCGCTCCGTGACCGCGAAGCCGTCGCTCTCGCGCAGCATATGGAAGTGGATTTCCGCCCCTGAGAGCGTGCGCTCGTACTCGGCGAAGGTCGGCGCGGTCAGCAGCACGCACTGCGGTTTCAACGCTGCCGCAAGCCGGTCGAGGACGTCCGCCGCACCGTTTCCGCAGTAAATCATGTCCGCCGGTACGCCTTCCGCCGCCGAAATCGCCTGCCGCGCGGCCCGGCAGAACGGGTCGGGATAATGCGCGCATTCATCCACAGCCCTGTGCATAGCCTCGCGCACGCTTTCCGGGATGCCGAACGGGTTGATGTTCGCCGAAAGGTCAAGCGGCGGTGCGCCGTATTCGGCTTCAAAAGTTGCAATATCGCCGCCATGACAGTATGTATACGCCATATTCTCACCCCCAGAGTGTCATTCTGACCGCGCAGCACAGCACGAGCGCAAGCACGCTCGCGGCGTTCATCAGGTCGATGGTCGCGACAATATCCGTGCGGTTTACGCGCCGCATCGGGTCGCCGAACGCGGCTTTTTTGACGGTTTTGCCGAAATAACTCGCGTCGCCGCCCAGCTGAATGTGAAGCGCACCGGCGCACGCAGACTCGGTCTGACCGGCGTTCGGGCTTTTGTGCAGGTTGCGGTCGCGGCGGTAAATCCGGAGCGCGTTGCGGTTGTCGAGCCGCAGCATTCCGGCCCCGGCGATGATGCAGAGCGCGGACAGACGAGCCGGGATAAAGTTGAAGATATCGTCCATTTTTGCCGAAAACTTGCCTAAATACTCGTATTTTTCGTTGTGATAGCCAACCATCGAGTCGAGCGTGTTGACCGCCTTGTAGAGCATTCCGAGCGGTGCGCCGCCGATGAGCATGTAGATGAGCGGCGACACCACGCCGTCGGTCAGGTTCTCGGCAATCGTTTCGACCGCCGCCTTGATGACGCCCTCCTCGCTCAGCTCGGCGGTATCGCGGCCGACATACCACGCGACCGCGCGGCGGCCCTCCTCGACCGATTCCTTGACGGCGCGGTAAACGTGACGCCCTGCCTCTGCGAGGCTTTTTCGTGCGAAAATTAGCCAGCAGAGCGCAGTCTGCGCCGCAAATCCGAGCCAGAAGTTCAGCCTTGACAGACAGCGGATAACGAAAAACGGAACGGCGAAACTCGCGCCGCAGACGATAATCCAGAGCAGCACGCCCGCAAAGATAAGCGGACTTTTTTGCGGTGGAAACAGCCGTCTGAGCAGCTTTTCGGTCAGAGAAATCAACTTTCCGACCGCGCATACCGGGTGCGGCAGACGCTTCGGGTCGCCGAAAACCGCGTCAAGCGCAAAGCCAAGCATGACGGCACAGGTGATGTACATTTATTTCAATTCTCCTTTAATAAACCGGGGGACGCCCGCCCAGACGCGAATGACCGCGTCGGCCTGCTCTGCGAGAGCGCAGCACAGCCTTCCCACGGCCTCGCGCCAGTTTTCGTCATTTCGTTCAATCGGCACAACGCCGCAGCCAATTTCGTCGCAGGTAACAACATGGCCGCGCAGCTCGTCGAGCAGCGTCATGCTGTCGCGCCCCTCAGCGATACATTTTCTCACGATTTCGTGTAAATTAAACACTTTCGGAAGCTCTGGATAGAGTTTTTCGGCAATTTTGCGTTTTCCCTGAAACGCACCGCCGATGATAAGTACAGTCATAGCACAAGCCCTCCCACTGCTGCAACGACAAGGCATAAAAGTTCGGAAATTGAAATACAAAAGCCTGCTAAATCGCCTGTTATCCCGCCGAAAGTTCGGATTGAAAGCCTTTCGTGAATGCCGTACCACGCGATGAGCAGAACGGCAAGCACGGCGGCCGTTATAACGTGGCCGGTCAGCCAGATGAAAAGCAGCAGAATAATGATGAATTCTGCACATAATACGCAGGATACCATCTTTTTGTCGCTGTTTTCTGCGAAAATATGCGCAAGTCCGCTGTCTTTCGCGCACGGCGAAGCCACAACCTTGCGGCCGCCCATCGTGCGTGCCAGCGCAAACCCGCAAAGTACCACCGAAAAAAGCGCAGATTTCGCGTAAATCTGCGCAAAGCAGCCGCATTCCGCAAGGAAAAATGCCGAAATCCACATCGGACCGAACGCACCGACGTGCGGGTCTTTCAGTATCGCGAGACGCTTCTCGCGGTCGCCGAACGAGCACAGCGCGTCGCACGTGTCGCACAGTCCGTCGAGGTGAATTCCGCCTGAAATGCAGAGCGGGATGAGTGTCGCGCCAACCGCGAAAAACAGCATATTTGCGTTGAAATATCGGCAAAACATGAACCATATCCACTGTATTGCGCCAATTACAACGCCCACGAGCGGCAGGAAAATCAGCGTCCAGCGCATTGTTTTTTTCTCCCAGTTGACCTGTGGAACCGGAATTGCGGAATACATCGAAAACGCAACCAAAAGTCCGCTTATCAGGCTCTTCAAACCTCAAAACCTCCTTTTATCGGCAGTAAAATCCCGCAAACGCTCTCAAAAACCGCACCGGCCTCCTGCGTGATGCGGACGTGCAGCTCCGCGAGCATCCGGATGTACTCCATCGTTTCCGGCGGATACGCTTCGCCGTCCGAAAAAATCTCGTTGGAAACAACGACGAGTATCTTACAATTTTCTTTCAATTTTCGTATGCCAGATAGTATGGATTTTACGGAATTTCGTTTTGCGCCGTCCGGAGAGAAAAGCTCGTTCGCCAGCAG
>UQVU01000072.1 GCA_900544475.1 uncultured Butyricicoccus sp. | reverse complement strand
GGACAAAAGCCAAATTACAATGATGAGGATCTTTTTCATTACACACCTCCTGGTGGTCAGACGATATTGATATATCCGATATCACTTTCTCAATATAATCATCTCTTAGGTTAATTAAATTTTTATACTGTTATCATATACTCTTTCCTGAAAAATAGCAATTCGGAAGTCAAACAAAAACAAACAGAATTTATTGGTACATATTTCTAAAATCTGCGATATATAAAAGAATAAAAAAACCGGCACAGTTTTTCACTGTGCCGGTTTGGTTGTCTTCTAAAACTTTTAGCAGCCCATGATTTCCAAAGCCTTCTTTGCGGCAAGCTGCTCCGCTTCCTTTTTGCTTCGGCCGGTGCCGGAGGCAAATACGTTGGAGTTGAGCAGCAGCTCCATGGTAAACCGCTTGTCGTGGTCCGGGCCGGACTGGCCTGCCAGACGGTATTCCAGCGTTTCCTGCTTGTTCTTCTGCACGATCTCCTGAAGCATGGTCTTGTAGTCCTTGAACGCGCCGCCCGCGATGGCGACTTCGACCTTGCGCGGAATGAAGCGCAGCACGTAGGCCCGCGCCGGCTCAATGCCGCCGTCCAGATAAATCGCGCCGAGAAGCGCCTCGGTCGCGTCCGCCAGAATGGACGCGCGCTTGCGGCCGCCGCCCATCTCCTCGCCGTGACCCAGACGGATCTCCTCCGGAATGCCGAGTTCCCTCGCGATCTCGCACAGCGCACCTTCACAGACGACCGCCGCACGCAGCTTGGTCAGCTCGCCCTCGGGCAGCTCCGGATAGTGCGTGTACAGATAATCCGCCGTGACAAAGCCCAGTACGGAATCGCCAAGAAACTCCAGACGTTCGTTGCAGTCGAGATGCGTGCCGTGATGCTCGTTCGCGTGGGACGAATGCGTCATGGCCTGTCGGAGAAGGCCTTCATTTTTGAATTTATAGTCGATTTTCAGCATATGTTTCACCTCCTTTCGGCGTTTTTTTCAGCTTATTCTACCGTCATGTACTGGATGTTTTCCTTAACGGTGTCGATCATGCCCGACTTCGTGTAGGCGATCGCACGGCGGATGGCGTTCATCACGGCGACCTCGTTCGACGAGCCGTGCGCCTTGATGACCGGCTTTGCGATGCCGAGGAAGGGCGCGCCGCCGATCTTGTCCTGATTAAACAGCTCACGGAAGTCGTCCATGCCCTTTTTGCAGAGCAGATAGCCGATTTTCGTGCCGGCAGACGCGGTAAAGACGTTCTTGATCTCCTTTGCCATGAACTTTGCCGTTCCCTCGACCGTCTTGAGCAGGACATTGCCCATGAAGCCGTCGCAGACCGCAACGTCGCACGCGCCGAGCGGCACCTGACTGCCCTCGACGTTGCCGACGAAGTTCAGTCTGCCCTCGTCACCCGCGGCTTTGAGCAGCGCGTAGGCTTCCTTGCGCAGCGGGTCGCCCTTGGTGTCCTCGGTGCCGTTGTTCACAAGGCCGACGCGCGGCTTTGCGATGCCGTTGATCTTCTCCGCGTACAGGGACGCGAGGTAGGCGAACTGGAGCAGCATCTCGGCGGTGCACTCGGTGTTCGCGCCCGCGTCGCACAGCATGACCTGACCGCCCGCGCAGGGCAGAACGGGAGCGAGCGCCGCGCGGCGGATGCCCTTGATGCGGCCGCCGTACAGGGTCGCGCCGGTGAGCAGTGCGCCGGTGTTGCCGGCAGAAACGAGCGCGTCGCCCTCGCCGGCTTTGAGCAGCTTGAACGCGACAGCCATGGACGAATCCGGCTTGCGGCGCAGAACGGTCGCCGGGTCATCGTGCATATCGACAAGGTCGGAGGCCGGCATGATGGTCAGATGCTCGGTGTTCTCCATGCCGTGCGCACGCAGGACCGAGGTGATCGCCTCCGGCTGGCCGACGAGCAGAATGTCCTCGCCGTACTCCTTTGCGGCCATCGCCGCGCCCCAGACGGTCACGTCCGGTGCGTTGTCGCCGCCCATCGCGTCAACGATGATCTTCATTTTCAAAGTTCCCCTTTCAGACTTTCGATGCGTTCGAGTGCCCGCTCGGAAATCTTTGTGTTTTTCTCGCGCTTGCCCTTGATTTTGTAGCCAAGCGGTTCAATAATGCCGAAATTGATGTTCATCGGCTGGAATTTCGTGACCGTGTGGTCGGAAATGTAGCTTGCAAGTGCGCCCACGGCGGTGAAGCGATCGAGCTGCGGCATCGGCTTGCCGAGCGTGTCCATCGCGGCGGCGACGCCTGCCACCCAGCCCGAGGCGGTGGACTCGACATAGCCCTCGACGCCGGTCATCTGACCCGCAAAACGGATGCGCGGGTCGCTCTTCAGCGCGTAGGTCGCGTCGAGCAGACGCGGCGAGTCGAGGAAGGTGTTGCGGTGCATGACGCCGTAGCGCACGAACTCCGCGTTTCTGAGCGCCGGGATCATGGAGAACACGCGCTTCTGCTCGCCGAATTTCAGGTGGGTCTGGCAGCCGACCAGATTGTAGAGCGTGCCGTTTGCGTTGTCGCGGCGCAGCTGAAGCACCGCATACGGGTCGCGTCCGGTCTTGGGGTCGGGCAGGCCGACCGGCTTCAGGATACCGAAGCGCAGGGTGTCCTCGCCGCGGCGGGCGTTGACCTCGATGGGCATGCAGCCCTCGAACACCTTGGAGTCCTCGAAGCCGTGCACGGGCGCTTCCTCGGCGGTGGTCAGCGCTTTCTGGAATGCCTCGTATTCCTCGCGCGAGAACGGGCAGTTGATGTAGTCTGCCGTGCCCTTGCCGTAGCGCGACGCCTCGTAGGCGGAGTCCATGTCGATGCTCTCGGCGGTCACGATAGGCGCCGCCGCGTCGTAGAAGTGCAGGAAATCGCCGCCGACCTTGGCGTGAATGGCGTCAAACAGCGTGTCCGATGTCAGCGGGCCGGACGCCACGACCACTCTGCCCTCGGGAATCTCGGTCACTTCGCCGTAGACCACCTCGATATTCGGGTGGTTCTTGATTTTTTCGGTGACGGCCGCCGCGAACGCCTCGCGGTCCACCGCCAGCGCGCCGCCTGCCTCCACGCGGTTCGCGTCCGCGCAGGCGAGGATCAGGCTGCCCAGACGGCGCAGCTCCTCCTTGAGCAGACCTGCCGCGTTCGCCAGCTCATCCGAGCGCAGCGAGTTCGAGCAGACAAGCTCCGCGAAATCGTCCGAGTGGTGCGCCGGGCTGTGCTGCACCGGCTTCATCTCGCACAGGCGCACGGAAATGCCGCGCTCGGCAAGCTGCCACGCCGCCTCGCAGCCCGCCAGTCCTGCGCCGATAACGGTAACGGTATTATTCATCCGGGTTCTCCTTTGCCGTGGTCTTTTTCTTTGCGGCAGGCTTCTTCGCCGCCTTCTTCTCGGCGGCCTTCTTCGCCTTTTCCGCCGCCTTTTCGGCCTCATGCTTTGCAAGCGCCTTGGCGTACTGTTCCTGCTGCTTGGGCGTCAGCTCCTGTACAGCCTCGTCCTTGAGCTTTTTGAACTTGTTCGTGGTCTTGGTCATCCACGGAAGCGTTTTCTTGACCGTCTTTTTCTTCGCCGCAGGCTTCTTTTCCGCCTTTTTCGATTTCTCTTCGGTCTCGCCGTTCTTTTCGGCGGCTTCCTTAGCAGCTGCACGCTCGGCGGCCTTCGCCGCGCGGGCTTCACGCATCTTGCGGCGCTTTTCGGTCTCCTCGGGCGACAGACCCTCCTTGACCAGCTCGACAAAGCCGCAGCCCTCGCGCAGGCAGACATCGGTCACTTCCTTGGAGTCGCGGTCGGTGTGGCGGAAGAGCGACGAGTCGCAGTTCGGGCACTTGGTCTTGAGCGGCTTGTCCCACGTGATGAACTGGCACGCCGGGTACTTGTCGCAGGAATAGTAGACGTAGCCGCGTGCGGACTTTTTCTTGACGACCTTCGAGCCGCAGACCGGGCAGGCGGCGCCCGTGTCCTCGGTGATCGGCTTGGTATTGGTGCACTCCGGGAAGCCGGGGCACGCAAGGAATTTGCCGAAGCGGCCGGACTTGATGACCATGTTGCGTCCGCACTTCTCGCAGATGACGTCAGTTACCTCGTCCTGAATTTTGATGCGCTTGCCCTCAAGGTCGATCTCGGCCTGCTTGAGCGCGGCTTCAAAACCGTCGTAGAAGTTGTGGAGCAGCTGGATATAGTTGAGCTTTCCGGCTTCGACCTCGTCGAGCTCGTGCTCCATGTTCGCGGTGAACTCGTAGTCCGCGACCGACTTGAACTCGTCCACGAGCAGGCCGGTAACGCCCTCGCCGAGCGGCGTCGGACGCAGTGCGCGGCTCTCCTTGGTCACGTAGTCGCGGTCGATGATGGTCGAAATGGTCGGCGCATAGGTGGACGGACGGCCGATGCCGCGTTCCTCCATCGCGCGGATGAGCGACGCCTCGGTGTAGCGTGCGGGCGGCTGCGTAAAGTGCTGCGACGGCTCGAGCTTCTCGGCGGTCAGACGATCGCCCTTGTCAAAGCGCGGCAGCGGCTTTCCGGCGGCGTCCTGCTTCTTGTCGTCGTCCGTGCCCTCCTCGTAGACGGCGGTAAAGCCGGGGAAGGCTACCGTGTGGCCGGACGCGCGGAACACCTGTCCCTCGCAGACGATGTCGGCGGAAACCGTGTCGAGGATAGCGTCCGCCATCTGGCAGGCGACAAAGCGCGACCAGATGAGGCGGTAGAGCTTGAACTGGTCGGGCGAAAGGTACTTGCGGATCTCCTCGGGGAGCAGCTGCACGTTGGACGGACGGATGGCTTCGTGCGCGTCCTGCGCATTGCCCTTGGTCTTGTAGACGCGCGGCTTGCCGGGATAGTATTCCTCGCCGTAGCGGCCGCGGATAAAGCCGGCAGCGGCGGCGGTCGCCTCGTCGGCGAGTCGCAGCGAGTCGGTACGCATATAGGTGATAAGACCGGTAAGGCCGTATTCGCCCAGCTCGATGCCCTCATACAACTCCTGCGCGATGCTCATCGTGCGGCGGGGCGTCATGTTCAGCTTGCGGCTCGCCTCCTGCTGGAGGGTCGAGGTGATGAACGGGGGCGCGGGAGTGCGCTTTTTCTTGCCGCGCTTGATTTCGCCCACGGTAAAGGGCTTTCCGGTGACGGCGTTCACCACGCGCATCGCCTGCTCTTCGTTTTTCAGCTCGGCCTTGCCGTTTCCGTCGCCGTAGTAGCGCGCGGTAAACGTTCCGCCGTCCTCGGTCGCGAGCAGCGCCTCGATCGACCAGTATTCCTCGGGCACGAACGCGCGGATCTCGTTTTCGCGGTCCACGACCAGACGGGTCGCAACGCTCTGCACACGGCCGGCGGACAGACCGCGCTTGACCTTGCGCCAGAGGAACGGCGACAGCTGATAGCCTACGATACGGTCGAGGATACGGCGCGCCTGCTGGGCGTTTACCAGGTCGATGTCGATGTCGCGCGGGTTTTCGATGCCCGAGCGGACCGCCTGCTTGGTGATCTCGTTGAAGGTGACGCGCTTGGAATTGCTGTCCTTGAGCTTGTACAGCTCCTTGATGTGCCACGAAATGGCTTCTCCCTCGCGGTCAGGGTCAGTTGCGAGGTAGACGAAGTCCGCCTTTCGGATCTCGCTGCGGATTTCCTTGATGATTTTATCTTTACCCTCGATCGGCACGTATTCCGGCTTGAAATCGTGCTCGATATCGACGCTCATTTTCTTTTTCGGCAGATCGCGCAGATGTCCCATGGACGCCTTGACAACATAGTCCGCGCCCAGATACTTGCCGATGGTCTTCGCCTTGGCAGGAGACTCCACGATTACTAACTTTGACATAAAAACCTCCGGGTTTTCGGAAAACGAATGAAACGCTTTCTGTTTTCTGCGCACGGTGCGCAGATTTCTGGGGGACTTTTCCCCGCATTTTTCTCTCTTCTTCTTTTGCCTCTCAGGATTGTCCGGCGAGGCGGACGTTTGCCGCGTCGCGTTCGAGAACGCCCTCCATCTCGAGGGACGTTACCATGCACATGAGCCGGGGCGCGGGCAGACCGGTGCGGTCTACAAGCTCCTCCATGCTGTGAATGCCCTCGGCGACCAGACGCACGAGCGCGGTTTCCTGCTCGTCCAGTCCCTCCGGCAGGGCAAACGCCGGCTTTTCCGGCGGCGCGGCCTTTTTCGGGGCGGCGGCAGTCTTTTTCGGCACGGCACGCAGCTTTTCGGTCTTCGGCTGCACTGTTTGACGGACATAGGAGCGGTACTCCCCTGCCCCGCCGCGCAGCAGCGCACCATACTCGCGCACGAGCGTTTTCGGGTCATTGAGCAGCGACGCCTCGCCCTGTTCGATGAGGGCGTTGCATTCCTTCGACTGCTGAGCGCCGATTGCGCCCGGCACGGCATAGACACCGCGTCCCTGGTCGATGGCGTGCCGCGCCGTGATGAGCGCACCCGAGCGCGAATTTCCGGCCTCGACGATAACAGTCGCGACGCTGAGGCCGCTGATGATGCGGTTGCGGTTGTGGTAGTTGTGGCCGTCCGGCTCGGTTCCGGGCGGATATTCGCTCACGACCGCGCCCGACAGCATGATGTCGCCCATGAGGCCGAGGTTGCGCGGCGGGTAGCACACATCCGGTCCGCCCGCGAGCACCGCGACCGTCAGGCCGCCCGCGCGGAGCGCACCCCGGTGCGCCGCAGAGTCGTTGCCGAGCGCCATGCCGCTGACCGTGACGAAGCCGGCCCGCGCGAGCGTCGCGCCGATGCTGTCCGCGATCTGCACACCGTAGCTCGTTGCGCTGCGCGTGCCGACGACCGAAATACCCGGCATGGTGTCGAGATCCGGCCAGCGGCCGCGGATATACAGCACCACCGGCGGGTCCTCGATCGAGCGCAGACGGTTCGGGTAGGCGCTGTCCGAAATCGGCAGGATGCGGATGTCCTTGCGGGCGCACTGCTCAATAACATATTCGGCCTCGTCGGTCGATTTGTCGCGCAGCAGGTCGAGATGCTGCCGCCGCAGACGGGGACACGCCTGCGCAAGCAGCTTGTCGTCCGCCGCGTAGACCGCTTCGGGCGAACCCATGACGCGCAGCAGCTCTGCGCTCAGATAGGGGCCGAGTCCCCGCTTGAGGGACAGCCAGACATAGCTCACGAGTGACGGCATAGCGCCCGCCTCCTTATTTCGTCATTTCGTAGATCACGATGGCCGCCGCGACACCGGCGTTCAGCGACTCGGCGCGGCCGCGCATCGGGATGATCACCCGCTTGTCGGAAAGGCGCAGCGCGGGGTCGCTGACGCCCCGGCCCTCACTGCCGATGATGACCGCCGCGCGGGAGAGCGACACCGCCGAGAGCGGCACGCTGTCCTCATGGAGCGCGGTCGCGTAGACCGGCAGGCCGGCCGTTTTCAGCAGGTCGAGCGCTTCTTTCAGCGGCAGCTGCACGCACGGCAGGCGGAACACCGCACCCATGGTCGAGCGGACGACCTTGGGCGAAAACGGGTCGGCGCAGCCCTCGCACAGCACCACGGTGCCGAGCGCGAATGCCTCCGCGGTCCGCAGGATCGTGCCAAGGTTGCCCGGGTCCTGCAACCCGTCGAGCAGGAGCACCTGCTCCTTTCCATCGAGCGCCGCCGCGTCCCACTGCGGCTGCATACAGGAAAAAATGACGTTCTGCGGACTTTCCACCTCGCTCGCGAGCCGGAACAGCGCGTCCTCTGCGCAGTAGAGCGCCGCGCCTCTGCTCTCCGCCTCGCGCAGCATTTCACTCTCCCAGCCGCGCCGCGCGAGCACGGTTTTGAGCACGGCGCCCGAGCGCAGCGCCTCCTCGAGCATTTTTTCGCCCTCGCACAGCATTTCGCCGGTCGAACGGCGGTATTTTCTCTCGCGTCCGAGCCGCGCCAGATGCTTGAGCGCAGCGTTCTGACGGCTTTGAATCTCTATCACTTCAGTTCCACCACTTTGTTCACTTTATTATTCGTGCCGAGAATGAGCAGCAGGTCGTTTTCCGCGATGCAGTCGTCCGGGCGCGGCGTGACGTCCACATGGCCGCCCTCGCCGTGGCGGATGCCGAGCACGTTTACGTCGTACTTCGTACGCACACCCAGCTGGCCGAGCGACTTTCCGACCCAGCTTTTCGGCGTTTTGATTTCGAGGATGGAGAACTCGTCCGACAGGCCGATGAAATCGACCACGTTCGTGCGGCCGAGGTGCTGCGCGAGCCGCTGACCCATCTCCTTCTCCGGCTGAATGACGCGGTCTGCGCCCACCCGCTCGAGCACGCGGGCATGGAGCGCGGAAAGCGCCTTGCAGACGACCTGCTTCGCGCCCAGCTCCTTGAGCATGACCGTGATGAGGATATTTGCCTCGATGTCCGTGCCGATGGCTACCACGCAGCAGTCGAAGTTGCCAACGCCGAGCGACCGGAGCACCGCCTCGTCCTGCGCATCGCCGCAGATGGCCTGCGTGACGCTGTCCGCGATGTGCTGCACGTTTTCCTCGTTGTTGTCGATCGCGAGGACCTCCTGACCGAGTGCGCCAAGCTCGCACGCGACCGACCGGCCGAAGCGGCCGAGACCGATTACCAGAAAGGATTTCATTTCATTCTCCTTTTTATCCTAAGCTGTCGCGAAACTATCGTTTCGCCGACAATCTGTGTTCTGACTTCGCAGAACACGGACGTCCGAAAGTTCCCATACGGAAACTTTCTCCCTCT
>UQVU01000071.1 GCA_900544475.1 uncultured Butyricicoccus sp. | reverse complement strand
AGGAATTTCACCATGATATGTCTGGGAGGAAAAGGATATGGATGGTAAAAAGAGTGTCGTTGCAGTGTTGCACCTCGCGGAAAATCAGTAAACAATAAAGCAAAGGGTATACCGGTGGGTGTGCCTTTTTTTTCGCATTCTGCGGACGGACGAAAACGATTGCACAGGTGGAAACACACAAAATACAAAATCTACGCCTTGACAAAAGCCGCGCAGAAAGACTATGATTTATATATCTGAAATCTTCGCGCGAAAGGGGCGTTCCGCTTGACAACCGACGCACAGAAACAGAAATTCATCCAGATGACCGAGTCGCCGGTCGAGCCGCTCATCTGCAAAATGGCCGTTCCGACCATCATCAGTATGCTGATTACGTCCATTTACAACATGGCGGACACGTTTTTCGTGGGGCGGCTGGGAACGAGCGCGACCGGCGCGGTCGGCGTGGTATTTCCGCTGATGGCGCTCATACAGGCGGTCGGCTTCTTCTTCGGGCAGGGCTCAGGCAACTACATCTCGCGCCAGCTCGGCGCACAGCACAGGGAAGAGGCGGAACGCATGGCGGCGACCGGCTTTTTCTCCGCCCTCGGCGCGGGGTGCCTGACCCTGCTCATCGGACTGCTGCTGCGGCAGCCGCTCGTGCGGCTTCTGGGCGCAACCGACACCATCGTGCCCTACGCGCTCGACTATATGTGCATTATCCTCATCGGTGCGCCGTACATGACCGCCTCGCTCGTGCTCAACAACCAGCTGCGCCTTCAGGGCAACGCGGTCTACGCCATGGTCGGACTGGTGTCCGGCGGCGTGCTTAACATGGTGCTCGACCCGCTGTTCATCTTTACCTTCGGCATGGGCATCCGGGGCGCGGCGCTCGCCACCATTCTGAGCCAGCTTGTCGGCTTCTGCCTGCTGCTGACCGGCGTGTACGTTTCAGGCGGTATCCGCATCCGGCTGTGCCTGTTTTCGCCCTCGCCTGCACGCTACGCCGACCTCGCGCGCGGCGGCATTCCGAGCCTGTGCCGTCAGGGACTGGCCTCGATTGCCGTGACCTGCCTCAATACGGCGGCACGGCCCTATGGCGATGCGGCTATCGCGGCGATGAGCATCGTCACCCGCGTCAGCCAGTTCGCAGGCTCGGCGATGATCGGCTTCGGTCAGGGATTTCAGCCGGTCTGCGGCTTCAACTACGGCGCACGCAAGTACGAGCGCGTTACGCGCGGCTTCCGTTTCTGCGTCAAGGCGTCCTCGCTTATCCTGCTGACGCTTGCGGTGCTCGGTTTTCTCTTCGCGCCGCAGATCATTGCGGTGTTCCGGGGCGACGACCCGGAGGTCGTCCGTATCGGCGCGAAAACGCTGCGGCTCCAGTGCATCTCCTTCCCGGTGACGGGCTTCGTGGTCATGAGCAATATGCTGCTCCAGAACATCGCGATGACGCTGCGGGCGAGTGTGGTCGCGGCGGCGCGGCAGGGACTGTTTTTCGTGCCGTTTGCGCTTATTCTGCCGCATCTGTTCGGCCTTGCCGGCGTGCAGTGCTGTCAGGCGGCGAGCGACCTGTGCGCCTTTATTCTGGCGCTATGCGTCACGCTTCCGGTCGTGCGGCAGCTGTCATGCGGCGAAAATCCCGTGGAATACAGAAAATAGACAGAAAAAGAGAGTATGGAGGTTTGTTTTCCATACTCTCTTTGCTTTGTATTATACGAACAGCGTGCCGATTCCGTGTACGACAAACGCCGCGAGCCATGCGATGACGCACTGCATGACGGCAACGAGCACCGCCCACTTGCCGCCAAGCTCGCGCTTGATGGAGGCGATTGCCGCGACGCACGGCGTATACAGCAGACAGAACACCAGCAGGCTTACCGCCGCGAGGGGCGTCAGGCAGGCGAGAATGTCAGCGGTCGAGCCAAACAGCACGGTCAGGGTCGAAACCACGCTCTCCTTTGCCATGAAGCCGGAGATGAGCGCGGTCGAGATGCGCCAGTCGCCGAAGCCCATCGGGCGGAAAATCGGGGCGATAACGCCCGCAATCATCGCGAGAATGCTCTGCGAGGAATCGGATACGATGGCAAAGCGCAGGTCGAACGTCTGAAGGAACCAGATGATGAGCGTTGCGAGGAAAATGACCGTGAACGCACGCTGGAGGAAGTCCTTCGCCTTGTCCCAGAGCAGCTGGCAGACGTTTTTCGCGCCCGGCAGACGGTAGTTCGGCAGCTCCATGACGAACGGAACCGCCTCACCGCGGAACATCGTGCCGCGCAGGAGCAGCGCCATTAGCAGTCCCATGAAGATGCCGCCGAAGTACAGAGCGGTCATGACGAGTGCGCTGTATTTCGGGAAAAAGGCGGCGGAGAAGAACGCATAAATCGGGAGCTTCGCCGAGCAGCTCATGAACGGCGTGAGCAGAATGGTCATCTTGCGGTCACGCTCCGAGGTCAGCGTGCGGCTCGCCATGACGCCCGGCACGGTGCAGCCGAAGCCGATGAGCATCGGCACGATGCTGCGTCCGGACAGACCGATTTTGCGTAGCAGCTTATCCATGACAAAGGCGACACGCGCCATGTAGCCGCTGTCCTCAAGCAGCGACAGGAAGAAAAACAGCGTTACGATAACGGGGAGGAACTGCAATACGCTGCCGACGCCGCCCCAGACGCCGTCCATGATGAGCGAGCGCAGCACGTAGGGCGCGTTCCACGCGGTCAGGAGCGAGTCCACCACGCCGCCGAGGGCGTCGATGCCCATGCTGAGCAGGTCGGACAGAAACTTGCCGATGACGCCGAAGGTCAGGAAGAAAACCAGTCCCATGATGCCGATAAAGCAGGGGATTGCGGTGTGTTTGCCGGTGAGGACGCGGTCAATACGGACGCTTCGCAGATGCTCGCGGCTCTCGTGCGGGCGGACAACGGTCGCGTCGCAGACCTTTTCGATGAAGTCGAAGCGCATATGCGCGATCGCCGCCGCGCGGTCGAGTCCGCGTTCGGCCTCCATCTGCTTGACGATGTGTTCAAGCGTTTCCTTTTCGTTCTCGTCGAGGTCGAGCTTTTCCAGAATGAGTGGGTCACCCTCTGCGAGCTTGGCCGCGGCGAAGCGGATAGGAAGCTGCGCCCGGACGGCGTGGTCCTCGATCAGGTGCATGATGGCGTGCAGGCAGCGGTGCACCGCACCGCCGTCGTCGTTTGCGTCACAGTAGTCCATGTCGAGCGGCTTTTCCTGGTATTTCGCGACGTGGAGCGCGTGCTCGATAAGCTCGTCGATGCCCTCGTTCTTCGCCGCCGAAATCGGAATGACCGGAATGCCGAGCATTTCTTCCATGCGGTTGACCATGATGGAACCGCCGTTTTCGCGCACCTCGTCCATCATGTTGAGCGCTAGAACCATCGGAATATCAAGCTCCATCAGCTGCATGGTCAGGTAGAGATTGCGCTCGATGTTGGTCGCGTCCACGATGTTGATGATGCCGCGCGGGTGATCGTCGAGCAGAAAGCTGCGCGTGACAAGCTCCTCATTCGAATACGGCGACATGGAGTAGATGCCGGGCAGGTCGGTGACGAGCGTGCCGGACTTTCCGCGGATGCCGCCGTCCTTGCGGTCTACGGTCACGCCGGGGAAGTTGCCGACGTGCTGGTTGGAGCCGGTCAGCTGGTTGAACAGCGTGGTCTTGCCGCAGTTCTGGTTGCCGGCGAGGGCGAAGGTCAGCGCCGTGCCCTCGGGGAGGGGGTGCTCGGTTTCCTTCTCATGGAAGCGGCCGCCCTCGCCCAGACCGGGGTGCGGAACGGGCGTGCGCCGCTCGGACGCAGGCAGGGGAACGGCGTCGCGGACGTTCTCGATTTCGATTTTCTGCGCGTCCGCAAGACGCAGCGTCAGCTCGTAGCTGTGAATGCGCAGCTCCATCGGGTCGCCCATCGGCGCGAGCTTGACCATGGTCACGTCGCCGTGGGGGATAAGACCCATGTCGAGAAAATGCTGCCGCAGTGCGCCTTCGCCGCCGACCGAACGGATGGTTGCGGTCTTGCCGATGGGCAGATCTTTCAGTGTCATATATGTTACCTCTTTTTTAGAAACGGGGATTGCTGTGAAGAGAAATGCGCGTGCATCTCTCCCAAACAGTATACCATTATCCCAAACGGACAGCAAGGAACAAAACGGAAAAAGACAGAAAAAGCCCGAAAGGACGAGAAAAAACCGCTCCATCCCGATGCAGGGAGGAGCGGTAAGGCTCAGCTGTTTTCTGCAGGAGCAGAGAAACGCGTGAGCATACGGCTGAACAGCAGACAGAAAACGAGTGCGAACAGCACGCCGAATACGTTCTGAAGCAGACGCAGACCAAGCGCGGCCTTGAGACCGTAGGCTTCTGCTGCGATGGCGAGCGCACCAAAGGTGTTGAACACAGCCTGCCAGCCGTATTTTGCGGACAGACCGACACCGATGCCGCCGATCACGCCGATAAAGGCGTAAATGGAGGGCGGCAAAAGAAAATACAGAATGACGAAGCACAGCACGCCGGCAATATTGCCGAGCACACGGCGGCGCACCCGGTAGTGCATATCCTCGGCAACCGGAAGGATGACCGACATGGCGGCGATGCCTGCCCACATGGCGCGGGGCAGACCGGCCAGCTCGGCGAGCAGCACGACGAGCGGCACGCAAAAAATCTGGCAGAGCTGCCAGCGCGAGCGCGGATGATGCAGGGAGAACGCGACGGGAATATCGCGGATGCGAAGCGGAATACTGCGGCTGCGGTGTCTGAAGAGGAATACGGTGCAGACGAGCAGCGCACCGAAGGCGATGCCCGCCAGACGGAGCGTGAAATCGCGGCCGCTCACATCGTAGCCATAGAGCAGCAGATAGCCGAGTACGAGCGTGGACTGGTTGAACATGCGCGGCTCATGGCAGCCGAACAGGATCAGGAAGGCGATAGACGCGAGATTGATGAAAAAGCCGGGAAGCGGACCTGCAAGATGTGCGAGATGAGGTGCTGCCGCGGAGAGCACGAGGAATGATGCAAGCAGGGCGGTGGACTGGCCGATATGAAGGCAGAGATCGGCCGCGCGGAACACGAGCAGATACAGAAGCACGACAACGCCCACGATGCTGTTCGCACTGCCGAAGACCATGCTGTAAAGCGTGACAAAGCAGAAGCAGAAGCCGACGGTAAGCGCGATTTTGAAAAGATAGATGAGCGTGTGCAGAAGCCGGTCGCGCGGCGTTTCGCAGGCACGGATAAGGTTCTTTGAACCCGCCTGACCAAGCTGTAATTCCTGATAAAACGTCATGAAACGAAGTCCTTTCTAAAAAAGCTGTAATAAACAGTATACGACGAATGACGGCAGATTGCAATGAAAAAATGCGCAGGACGCGAAAAAAGTTCGGAGCCTTCGTATACAGACTGTGAAAACGCGGATGACACACCTTACAAACACGCGGAAAACATGATAAGGGAAAACGGTAAAAGGAGACGAGCATGGAATATCTTGCTTTGAATAACGGGGTGCATGTGCCGCTTGTCGGCTTCGGCACATGGACGCTGCGCGGAAGCGAGGGCGAAACGTGCGTGCGCGAGGCACTCGACTGCGGTCGCGTATATGTTTGCACCCCCCGAGCGCGAGAAGCGGGTTTACCTTGAGGGCGACGCCGCCGGCAAGACCGACGCGCTGTTCGCCATTTTGACCGGCAAGAAGATCATTTAAGGGGGCGGCAGCATGGATTTTCTGAAATTTGACGCCGTAAAGTGTACGCTTTGCGGAAAATGTATTGATAAATGTCCGTTCGGTGCGCTGCGCATTCTGACGCAGGTAACGCTCAAGCTGCTGCCCGCGCCGACCTGCTCGCGCACGCTCGTCATGCCGTTTAACAGCTTGGAAGAGTGCGCCGACATGGTGCCCGAGGTGCTGGCGCTGCCGTTTGTGCCGACCGCCATCGAGTTCCTCGAGCGGGAGCTTATCGACATCGTGGAGCGCAATCTCGGCAAGCTGCTGTCGGTCAAGCAGGGTGAGGCCGTGCTCATCGTCATGTATGACGCTTCGAGCAGACAGGAGCCTGACAGTGCGGTAGAGGCCGCGGCGGAGGCGGCTCTGGCACACGGCGCAATCGACTGCTGCATCGCGAACACCCCGGAGCGTGCGGCGTCCGTCTAGGCGGTGCGCGGCGGCATCCTTGAGGGCATGAAGGCCGATTCGGTCGCGCAGGAGGAGTGCGACGTCGTTGTACCGCGTGCCCGCATCGCGGAGTACGTCAAGGCGGCCAAGCGCATCGCGCTCTCGCACGGCATCCGTGTCGAGCCATGCGGCCACTGCGGCGATGGCAACATCCATACCGAGATGCTGCGCGGAGCCGATATGAGCGACGAGGAGTGGAAGCGCGCCACCCACGCGAGCCTGACCGAGCTGTACGCGCTGTCCAAGGAGCTGGGCGGCCAGCTTTCCGGCGAGCACGGCAGCAGTATAAAAACCGAGGTAGACGCCCCCGGTTTTTATGAATTTGCTTCGCAAATTCTATTTTATGCGTGCTTCCGCGCGGACGCGATATTCTCGCAAAGAAATATATCGACAAATTGAAAGGCACGCCTTTGGCGTGCCTGAGCCTGTCTTCGCAAAACACGGACGTCCGAAAGTTCCCATGCGGAAACTTTCTCCCTCTCAAAGTATAAAAACCGTGATACATGCTCCCGGTTTTTATGATTTTGCGTTGCAAAATCTATTTCATGCGCGCTTCCGCGCGAAACACTGTGTTCTCGAAAAAATTAACTTTATCGACAGACTGAGGCACGCCTTTGGCGTGCCTTTTCGTATGCTTTTACACTTTATGCAATTCTTGCGATACACACTGTTGCGGCGCGGATTTCCTTTTCGCACTCGGAGCGGCACTTGGGGCGCTTCTCGTACCGGAGCGACTCGTTGTCGCGGGAGATCAGCTGACGCAGGGCGTCGGTGACGAATTTCACCTCGTCCTCGGAAAGGGAGAACTCGTCGGTGAAGCCGTACTCGTACTGGTCGAGCCGGTGCAGCAGGTCGCGTGTCAGGCGCTCCTCCTCGGTTTTCGGCTCGCTCTTGTCCTCGGATACCATGATGGCGAAGGACTGCACGCCGAGCGGCTGCGAGTACAGGCCGATGGCGGTGCGTATGACGGAAATATCGTTCGGTCTCAGTTTCTTCATACTATCCTCTTATTCCGCGCTCGAAAGCATGAGCTTGATGCGGTTTTCCTGATTGATTTTGGACGCGCCGGGGTCGTAGTCCACCGCAACGATGTTCGCCTGCGGGTAGACCTCGCGGATTTTGCGGATCATGCCCTTGCCCGCGATGTGGTTGGGCAGACAGCCGAACGGCTGCGTGCAGACGATGTTGGTAACGCCCTCGCTGATAAGCTCGACCATCTCCGCCGGAAGCAGCCAGCCTTCGCCCATCTTGACGCCCTGACCGATGATGGCGTGCGACTTTTTGCGTACCTCGTCAAAGGCCATCGGCGGACGGAAGTGGCCGTCCTTCTTCATGAGCTTGATGATGTCCGCCTGCTTTGCAAGCACAAATTGATAGACCATCTTGTAAATCATGGCGGTCTTGGCGTTGCGGCTGTACAGATCGTGGTCGATGACCGAGTTGTAGATGCAGTACAGACAGAAGTCCATCAGGCCGGGCAGGACCGGCTCGCAGCCCTCGCTCAGCAGAAATTCCTCCAGACGGTTGTTGCCGAGAGGGGAGAACTTGACGTAGATTTCGCCGACGATGCCGACGAGCTTTTTCTTCTGCGACTTGTCGAGCTTCAGCTTGCCGAAAACCGAAAGCACGAACTGGAACAGGTGCTTGACTTCGCCGTAGCGGATGACGCGCTCGCCGGTGAAGCGCTTCGTCACCGCGTCCATGCAGATTTCGATCGCCTTGTCGGTCGAGCCGGCAACGACCTCGTAGGGGCGGCACTGGTTGGCGACCATCATGATAAGGTCGCCGATGAGCAGCGCATACGCCACCTGCATGAGCATGGTCTTGGTCAGCTGGAAACCGGGGTTGCTTTCAAGGCCGGAGAAGTTGAGCGAAATGACCGGAATGAAGCCGTAGCCGTTCTTTTCAAGCGCCTTGCGAAGCAGGTGGATGTAGTTGGACGCGCGGCAGCCGCCGCCGGTCTGCGGCAGGATAAGTGCGATTTTGTGAATGTCATACTTGCCCGACTGAATGGCGTCCATCAGCTGGCCGATAACGAGCAGGGCGGGGTAGCAGGTGTCGTTGTGTACGTTGCGCAGACCCTGCTCTGCGATGTTCGGGCCTTCGGTGTGCAGCAACTCCATATCGTAGCCGTAGTTCTTCATCAGGCGGCAGATAAGGCCGAGCTGCACGGGCAGCATATTCGGTACAAGAATTTTATAGGTTTTGCGCATTTCCTCGGTGAATACCGGGTAGGAATATGCGGTTTTCACTTCACTGCTGTTCTGCAAGCTTGCGTCCCTCCTCTACGGCGGCCAGCATGCTGCGGATACGGATTTTTGCCGCACCGAGGTTGCTGATCTCGTCGATTTTCAGCTGTGTGTAAATTTTGCCGCCGTTTTCGCAGATGGCGCGCATCTCGTCGGTCGTGATGGCGTCAATGCCGCAGCCGAAGGATACCAACTGGATGAGCTGGGCGTTCTCCTTCTGGGTGACGTACTTCGCCGCGCCGTACATGCGCGAGTGGTACGTCCACTGGTTGAGCACATGCACCTCGGGTGCATCGGTCAGCTGCCAGACC
>UQVU01000070.1 GCA_900544475.1 uncultured Butyricicoccus sp. | reverse complement strand
ACCTTCTGCTGGTTGCCGCCGGAGAGCGTGCCTGCTTCCACATCTTCGTTTGCGATCTTGATCTGAAGCAGCTCACGCATCTTTTCAACGTCCTTGCTGATCTTCCTGTCATCAATCAGGCCCTTGGTATATTTCTTCAGGTTTACCAGCGATACGTTGTGGTGGATGCTGCGGCCGAGCACCAGACCGTAGGTACGGCGGTCCTCGTTTACCATTGCGATGCCGTAGTTGATGGCATCACGGGTGTTCTTGATGTGCACTTCCCTGCCGTTCAGATAAACCGAACCGGAGGAGATGGGATCCAGACCAAAGATGGCACGCATGACCTCACTTCGGCCTGCGCCTACCAGACCGGCAAAGCCGAGGATCTCGCCTGCGCGGAGCTGGAAGTTGATGTTTCGGAAGCGGCCGCCGTCGGCCTTTTCCTGTGTCAGCTCCTTTACCTCAAAGATAACGTCGCCGATCGGCACCGTGGTGTCCTTGGGGAAAACGTTCGTGATTTCGCGGCCGACCATGCGGGCCACGAGCTTGTCCGGGTCGTAGTCGCTCGCCGGGCCGGTTTCGATCCACTGACCGTCACGGATGATGGTGATGTCGTCCGCGATGCGGAAGATCTCGTCCATCTTGTGGGTGATGTAAAGAATGGCGACGCCCTGCTCACGGAGCGAGAAAATCTGCTTGAACAGAACGTTTATCTCCTCATCGCCGATGGCCGAGGACGGTTCGTCCATGATGATGACCGAGGCGTTGCACGAGATTGCCTTTGCGATTTCCACAAGCTGATGGCCCGCGATGGACAGCTCGTACATCTTCTGCGTTGCCTTGTACGGCATATCGAGCCTGTCGAGCAGCTCCTGCGTATCCTTCTGCATCTTGCCGAAGTCTACGAACTTGCCCTTCCTCGGTTCGCGTCCCAGCCAGATGTTTTCCGCAACCGTCATTTCGAGCACCGGATTGAGCTCCTGATAGATCATTGCGATGCCCATTTTCAAGGTATCCTGTACGGTGTGGGGGCCGATCTTTTCTCCCTTATAGATCATCTCGCCCTCATCCGCGACATAGGTGCCGTTGATGATTTTCATCAGCGTGGATTTGCCTGCGCCGTTCTCGCCGCAGATTACATGCACCTTGCCGGGTCGAATCTGGAGCTTAACGCCGTCGAGCGCACGCACGCCGGGGAATACCTTCACAATATTCCGCATTTCCAGTACATACTCTGGATTTGCCATGCTGCTTCCTCCTTCTTTTCTCCTGTTTTCCTGCTCTTCCAAGAATTACGAGCACGAGCTCGTTATCCTCTAAAAAAAAATATGTTTACGAGCACGAGCTCGTAAGTCTGTAAAAAAATATCTGCCGATGAAAGCAAATACTTTTTTGAACTGTTTTACAGGCTTTCCTTGACGATAACCTTGATTTCGGTGAATACCTGGTCATTTTCCGGCTGCTTGCCGAAAACCAGATGATCCATGATGAGCTGCACCGGGATTTCTCCCTGCTTCTGTATCTCTCCGGCGAGCGTGCAGTCGATGACATCCTTCCGGATGAGCTCGACGACCTCGGGGTAATCCTCGTAGGAAATCACGCGGATGTCCTTTGCCCTGCCGCTCTCCTCAAGTGCACGTCCCACCTGAGATACGCCGCCGCAGGTGATGTAAAGTCCCTGAAGGTCCTGATAATCGCGAAGCAGCTGTGCTGTCTTTTCGTAGGTGAGCTGCGGGTCCTCGAAGCTGTCTATCGTCGTTACGATTTGAATATCGGGGTAGGTTTCGCGAACGAACCGCTTGAACTCGTTTTCGCGGAGCTGCACGTAGAAGTTATTGTTCTCCGAGGCGATTGCGCTGGAAACCACCGCAATTCTGCCCTTTCCGCCGAGGAATAGGCCCATCATGCGTCCCGCGATATGTGCGCCCTGCGCGTTGTCCGCGCCCACGCACCAGTGACGTTTGGTGCCCTCGATGTCGGCGTTCGTAGTGATGACTGTGATGCCGGCGTCCACCGCCCGGTTGACCGCCTTTCTCACGCAGTCCGCGTTGATCGGACTGAGGATAATGCCGTCCGCCTTTGCGGCGATGGCGTTGTCGATATATTCTCTCTGCCGTTCGGCATCCTGAAATTTGCTGATGGAATAGGTCACTTCAATGTCGAAGCCGACCTGATTTTTCACGCCTTGCTCGATGCCCTCCTTGAGGAACGGCATAGCGTCAACCTCGACCAGAATGGCCTCGATGCGGTAGACCTGACCCTGCCGCTGAAGCACGCGGCCGGCCGGGTTAGGCGTGTAGCCCATCTCGTTGATGATGCGCTGCACCTTCATTCTTACTTCATCGCTGACACCGACCCGGTTATGCAGTACCTTGTCTACCGTGGCGCGGTGAACACCAGCGCGTTCCGCGATTTCCTTTATCGTTACTTTCACCGGGTTTCCACATCCTCTCTGGTGAATCATAGCATATCCGGTCTGGTTTTACAAATCATTCTGCTTGAAGTTTCGAGCTCGTGCTCGCTTTCAAGCGGCTCGTGCTCGTCGTTTACGAGCTCGTGCTCGCTTTTCTTTGTGATGCTAATATAGCGGATTTCTCCGGGAATGTCAACAGCCTTTTTTATTTATTTTTGAACTTTGGCAGCCTGCATAAAACCTGCCCGTCCGGTTTCGTGCATTTTTCCCAACGAGGTGTACATATCCCACAAATCCGCCCCGGCGGAACTGACAGCCGCCCGGCCACAAAAAACCTCCCGGCTCAGACGCTTTCGCCCGAACCGGGAGTGACGTGTCTTATTCCGTTTTACACATTGCAGCGGAATTTAATCGTAATATCCGTAATGTTCATGCGCTCTTTCGGGAACTGATGGCGTTCGAGGTAATCGTACAGCAGACGGATCGGCAGGGTTCCCTGCGTCTTGACGTCCTGCCCGATGATGAAATCGACCGTCCCCTGCTTGACCATTCTGACGTTGCCCTCGGTGATGTCGTGCACGACGATATGTATCTTCTCGCGGTTTTCCGCCGCGTTCACGGCGCGGTACACGCCCTCGCGTCCGGCGGAGGTCAGGTAGAAGCCGTTCACTTCCTCGTCCGAGTGAATGGCGCGGGAGGCGATGCGCTCCGCGAGGTTTTCGTCCAGAAACGAGCATTCCGGATGCAGAATGCGGATACCGGGGAAATTTTCCGCCATTTCGTTCAGAAATCCGGTGTATCGCTGCGAGTCGGCATAGTGACCGCTGCGCTGTCCCAGAATCGGCAGCACGCTGCCGCGACCCTGCATGACCATGCCGAGCAGCGCTGCCGCCGCGCGTCCGGCCGCGATGTTGTCCGCGCCGACATAGGCGAGGCGGTTCGCGTCCGTGATGTCCGTGTTGAACGTCACGACAGGGATGCCCTGCTGCTCGCTGAGTGTGTTTATCTTGTCGCGCACGAGCGTGTTCGCGAGCGGCATGAGCGCCAGTCCGTCGATGTGTTCGGTCGTTACCAACTCGTCGATGAGCGTCAGCTGGTGCTGCACATCCATGTCCTGCATAACGCGCACGATGACCGTGATATTCGGGATAAGCTCCCGCTCGGAAAAGCTGCTGAACAGCTCGCACAGCATCTGCACGAAGGGCGAATGCCCCGAATGCAGCACCACGCCGATTTTCCACTGCCGCGTCTGCTGCATGACCAGCCGGTTCGAGATATAGCCCATTTCTCGCGCCGTGGCTCGAATGCGCTCCGCAACCTCCTCGCGCACGCCCTCTTTATGATGCAGGGCGCGGTCCACCGTGCCGCGTGACACCCCGCACCGGTCTGCGATCTGCTGCATCGTTACCATACGCTTCACCCCTTCGTGCTTTCTTTATTTATATAATATCACATATTCTCTCCCTGCGCCAGATGTTACATCTGCACGAAAATGTTGTGATGCACGAGCGCAGCGTTACAATGATAGTGCGCTTTTTGTGCTGTTTCTCCAAAGTATCTCCGTGTTCTCTTGTTACTATTCACGATAAACTACACGAAGAAATGATAGTGCGCCCGAGCTATTGCAACCGAAAAAGCGGTGTGATATGCTGAATGCGTCAAGAGGAAAGCAACCTTCCGGAAGAGGTTTTCATACAGGCGTTCACCGCGAAAATGCAAAGGAGAAATTTACTATGAAACTCGGATTCAACGAAGCAAACGACCGTTTCTGCAAGAACCACAGCGTCATGATGGACCTCGAGCTGTGCGAGAAGTACGGCTTCGACTTCATCGACATTCAGTCGGAGTGCCTGAACCGCGATCTGGAAGCCGGCAAGATCACCCTCGAGGAGATGGGCGCATGGTTCCAGAGCCACCACCTCAAGATGCTGTCCTACAACGCGCTGTGCTTCTTCAACATGAAGCAGACGCAGGAGGAGAAGGACGCCGTCATGGCGGAGCTGGACGAAATCATCCGCCGCTGCGACATCCTCGGCTGCAAGATGATCGTCGTTGTTCCGAGCAAGGACATGAAGGAGCGCGGCCTGACCCCGACCCGCAAGGAAATCCGCGAGGACGCAGTCGTCGTTCTGAAAGAGATGGTCAAGAAGTGCGAGCCGCACGGCATCCGCCTGAGCCTCGAATTCTGCGGCGAGCCGTCCATGACCATCAACCGCTTCGAGGACGCTTACGCCATCGTCGAGGCCGTCGACAGCCCGTATGTCGGCGTCACCCTCGACCAGTACCACTTCTACGCGATGGGTTCCGGCTGGGACACCCTCGAAAAGGCGGACGGCAAGAAGATTTTTGTATGGCACCTCAACGGCACCGAGGACCTGCCCTGCGGCGCTTACTACAACAACGACGAGAAGCGCATGTGGCCGGACGCCGAGGGCGACTGCCTGCCGCACGCACGCTACGCCGACACCCTCAAGAAAATCGGCTTTGACGGCGACTGCTGCACCATCGAGATTTTCCGTCCGGCATACTATGAGATGTCGCAGGAGGAGAACGTAAAGAAGTCTGCGGAAGTTACCCGCGCACACGTTGAAAAATACGCACAGTTCTAATATCGTAAAATCAGCAGTATCTCACAGCATATTCCCCAGCATTTGTCACATTTTTTGATCTGTAAAGGAGAATTTATTATGAGCAAAGTCCCCGTATTGAGCAATAATTTCTGGCTCAGAGATGTAAAAAGGAGATTTATACCATGAGTTATCTGAAGAAAATCGGCGCCCTGTTTGTATCCTCCGCACTTCTCGCCGCTGCGCTCACCGGCTGCGGCTCGTCCTCCGGTTCCACCAGCGACACCGGCTCTCAGGCCGAGGGCGGCGATGGCAATTACAACATTTCCATCGTTTTCAAGACCACCTCGAACGAGTACACCCAGTACATGATCGCAGGCGCGAAGAAAGCCGCCGAGGAGACCGGCGCGGTGCTCGACATGAAGGGCGCGACCTCGGAAACCGCCTATGACGAGCAGCAGAACATGATCGAAACCGACCTGCACGCGAACAAGTACGACGCCATGATCATCGCGCCGCTTCAGGGCGACATGGCTTCCACGCTGGTAAGCGGCACGGATATGCCCATCTTCGCAATCGACACGGACTTTAATGCACCGGAGAAGATTTCGTTCATCGGCATCGGCCAGAAGGATGCAGCGGCAAGCGGCGGCGAAAAGGCTGTCGAGGCGGCGAAGGCAGCAGGCTGGGATAAGATCGAAGCAGCTTATATTGCGGGTGTTCAGGGCGACTCCACCGCCGATGCACGCCGCACCGGTTTCCAGGAGGGCATTGACGGTGCGGGCGGAACGTTCCTCGCGGACGAGGTGCAGTACGCGGACGCCGTAGCCGACAAGGCGACCCTCTGCATGGAGGGCATCATGCAGAGCCACCCGGAGGGCATCGCCATCATCGCCTGCCACAACGATGACTGTGCTATCGCAGCGGCCCGCGCGGCGGCAAACCACCCGACCTACGCCAACACCATCTTCATCGGCTTTGACGGCAACCTGACCGCAGCGCAGTCCATTCTGGACGGCGGCGAAACCATGACCGTTGCCCAGAGCGGCTACGACCAGGGTTATCAGGCGGTTAAGACCGTTGTGGCACATCTGAACGGCGAAAAGGTGGACAGCTTCGTTGACTGCGGCACCAAGGTCATCGACAAGGACACCGCCGAGGATTACATGAAGACCCTCGACCAGCAGATGAACGGCTGATGAGCCGAAATGCACACCTGATGTGCAAATAAAATCCTTTCTTTTCTCTTTTCTCTCTTCTCACTTCTATCTTTCTTTTTCTGTCGCTCCAAAGTTCAAAACCGCACCTGATAACGGGTGCGGTTTTTTTGTTAATATTCAACGTTGCTGTCCGGCAGCATATTTAAGGCAACACCGCACAATGAAAGCTGCGGCGCTTTGCGGAAATTTCGTGCCCTGACTTTGTTGCGATTTCACGGTAATACGTCAAGCTGCGGTTTCCGATTTAACTGTTCCAGAACAAGTTCCATGCTGCGCTGCCAGAGCTTGGCACCGGGAATATGAACCGGCTTCCGTTCTTTCTCAACAGTCCTGAACAGCGGCAGAAGCAGTTTCCTCGCGTAAGCCTTTCTATCGCTGCTTGCGTACATATCCTTGAGGTTTTTTTCTGTCAGCGTCTTGCTGAGTCGTTCTACGATAGTCGTTATCTCCCTCTGCGTCACCAGATGTTCTTCGGTCAGCGCAAGCAACTCCCGCTCGATGATGCGGCACATAGCCTCTGCATCGTCCTCGATGAAATGATCCAGCACGGCGGATGAGGCTTTCCCGGCCAATGTACCGCCGCCGAACGCGCCGGCAAAGCCGCCAATCACGCCGCCGATTGCAGTGCCGATAATCGGAACTGCGGAACCTATTGCCGCGCCGGCTGCTGCGCCGCCAACCCATCCCGCTGTACCTCCGGCAACCGAGGACGCCGTATTCGCCACGTTTTTGAAGAGCTGTTTTCCCGAGATACGTCCGCGAAAAATGTTGACTACATCGCCGGCCGATAAGATAACAACCGACGCCGAGCCGGTAATAATATTGCCGCGCAGCAGCTTGGATGCACTTTTCATCGCAGCCGCCCCGTAAATGTTTTTACCCTGTCGGAACGCATTGACCAGCAGAGCAGAGGTCTTTGGTCCCATAACGCGAACGACTGCCTCGCTGCCGCCAACCAGCAGACTGTTGAGTCCGGCCTTGGAAAGCTGTCCGGCAAACACCGCCGTTACAAACGAAATGCCGCCGACCTTCAGTCCGCTGTATGCCGCCTGCTTCAATGCAACCTCCGGTACATCACCGTTCCAGACGGATGCTGCAAAAGTCAGGACCGCAGTAACGCCAAACGCGGACGAGGCGATAATCATGCCGTTCGCCGCATCATATGTCAGCGACTCCACCGTCCCGGCTTTTGCGATATTCTTAGCCTGCTCATAGGTAAAGTGCCCCTTGCGGACAATCTGCTTTGCCTCGTTCGGGTCGCTCACTCCCGGCACTTCCCCGCGGCGGATACGTTCCTGCATCGCCTGCACAGCCGCTTCGTATTTATCGCTCGGCACCTCGATCTGCATCGGTTTGCCGTCAGACCCCATATAACGAAATTTACCGTCTTCAAAGCACTCAGATATGCACTTGCCGCCGGTCTTGCAGTATTTCGACTGTATCTCTACGCCGTCAACCAGACGATCCGCGCCATTTTTTGCGTTATCGTCTCCAAGAATACGCGCATCGTGTCCGGTATATTTATCATACAGCGTATTCGCCCGTTCGGCGGCAAAGCCATGTCCGCGAGCCGCGTGAAACTTTTCTTCGCCATAGGCTGTTGCGCCGGAACTGACGTTGCCGTATACCGTTCCCGCCGTTTCTGCGCCGCGTTTTTTCTTCTCAAAGAGCATTTTCGTATTTGCGTCTTCTTTCATTACTTCACCGCCACCTTACAAATCAGTTAAAGCTGTTTCAGCTGCGCGCGAATTTGCTTTACCGTCTGCTGATACTTTCTCACAATTCTCTGACACGTTTCAAACTGTTCGGGTTCATCCTCCAGATCAGGCAGGTACAGCTCCAGTCCCTGCCGGCATTTTGTCGTGGCCCTCTCCATCTCCTTCGGATGCTCCTCATCTGCCAGCAGCTCGTCGATTGCCTGTTCATAGTCTCCGTCGGAGTCTTCCATTAAGTTCAGCAGCGCCTTCGCTTCTTCGATAAATGTATCAAGCTCATCTTCGTCACATTCTATCACATCGCCGGTCTGGAGTAAAATCTCCTTCACATATTCTTTCGCGTCATCAAGATCTATTGTCTCCTCATCGTCTTCGCTCTGCTCCGGAAGTAGTGGCTGCGAGCATTCTTCCGGTTCATCATCATTCTCTGGTACTGCGCTGTCCGATTGCGTATATTCATCAAATGCCCGCTGTAAATCATCTATTGTCTGCTGCAAATCATCTACTGTCTGCTGTACGCTGTCTGCCAGATCCTTACATTCGATCATATAGAGCTCACCTAACATCTCGTTAAATGCATTAACGTTGTAAGATGGCAGAGATGCATATGTCAGACATGACCCATATTGGTGCAGTCCTTTGTTGTCATTGGTATAAAACCCTTCCTCCGTGAAAAGGAATCCCCTCTTGCCGCTTCCGAAGATTGTTTCATCAGTTAAACCTAATACATCCCAACTATCGACATAACCTGCATATGACATACAGGCATTGTTAATTAACTCAATCGGGATGTTACCGTATGTATAGCACTTGTTTACCGAACTACAGCGCGGCAAATAATCTTCTATGGTCTCAATCATCTTTTCTCTTTTATCCATGACTGGTCTCCTCTCGGCTGCATCAAAGCTGCTTCAGCTGCGCGCGAATTTGCTTTACCGTCTGCTGATACTTTCTCACAATTCTCTGACACGTTTCAAACTGTTCGGG
>UQVU01000069.1 GCA_900544475.1 uncultured Butyricicoccus sp. | reverse complement strand
GTTTCTCTCTGACGCTTGTTTATTATATCAATTCCAGGGAGGATTGTCAACATATATTTTTGATTTTTTGAAAATGTTTTTTTCGCATGAAAAAGAAGGTCATCAAAAGGGCATACGGTTATGCTATACTGTCAGTACAAGGAGGGGAGAGCATGAAAGCAACGATTCTTCTGGCGGAGGACGAACAGGCGATGCGCGAGGTCGTCACCGACTACTTCACGGCAAAGAGCGGCGGCGCGTTCTCGGTCATTGCCGCGCCGGACGGCGATACCGCACTCCGGCTCATCGAAACCCGGCAGTTCGACCTGCTGCTGCTCGACATCATGCTGCCGGGCACGGACGGGTTCGCGCTGTGCCGCGCCGCACGGGAACAGGGCGAGGCGCCCATCCTGTTCATCACCGCGCGTGAGGACGAACAGGACAAGCTGCACGGATACGGTCTGGGCGCGGACGACTATGTGGTAAAGCCGTTTTCGCTCGCAGTTCTGTACGCCAAGGTGCAGGCGCTCCTGCGGCGGGTGCGCGGACTGAACGCCGGCGACCTGCTGACCGCAGGCGCGATTTCGCTCGACCCCGCGAGGGGAACGGTAATGGCGGGCGGCAGACCCATCAATCTGCCGCCCAAGGAATTTGCTTTGCTGCGGGTGCTGATGGAGCGCAGAAACCGCGTGCTGACCCGGGACGAACTGCTGAACCTTGCGTGGGGCTGGGATTTTGACGGTTCGGACCGCGTGGTTGACAGCCATATCAAAAAGCTGCGCCGGGCACTGGGGACGCACGCGGACTGCATCAAGACCGTAGTAAAGCGCGGCTATAAACTGGAGGTGGACGGAGATGAAAGCAAAACGTAAAACTTTTTGGAGCTTTTTCACACGTATCGGCGCAGGATTTCTTGCGTTCTGGCTTGCAGTGATGGCGATGTTCACCGTTCTGGTGTCGCAGCAGCGCGCAGAACTCATGCTGTCGGACATGGAAAGCAAATCAAACAGGCTGATGGGAGAGGATACCGATATTCTGCTCGACCCCTCGACATATGACGCGACGGACGAGACAGAGCTGCGCAGACGATTGAGCAAGGCGGTATTCATGGCGGACAGCACAGACCCGCCGAACCTGCAAATCGTAGAAACCGCCATCACCGACCTGAACACCGGCGATATTCTGCAAAGCAACCGCTGGTGGCTGGAACTGATCGAGGGAGAAAACCTGTACCGCGTGGATATGAGCGGTCAGCCGCGCGAGGTGTGCGAGGCGATCCTTGCGGGTGCGGGCGCAACCGAGAAAAACATAGAATCGCTGCCGGAGATGACCTTTGAGGTGTGGACAGACAGTGTACCCGGATACCGCGATGATGCGTATCTGAAATCCATAACGATCAAGCCGACGAAGAACGTCGGCGGCACGTGGGAGCCGACCGGAGAAGTGCGCATGGTTGAATGCACCTATGACGCAGTGCAGATGAAAAATCTGCCTCTGAAAACCATGACTTGCTCTGGCATTATGTACCCCGGACCGAACGGCGCTACGACCGAGCAGATTGCCGCATCCCTGTCCTCTCCTGCGCGGCGGACGCTTCGGGAATGGGCAGAGAATCCGAGCGGCCCAAACAGCAGTCAAACGGTCGAGAAGCCATGGCTCGTGCGGACGTACAGGCGGCAGATAAAGTATTGTCCTTTTGCTGAGAGCCACTACGTATTTGTGTCCTACGCGGCGGAAGGGTATCCTCTCAAAGCATCGCTGCCGGTGCTTATCCCTGTATGGACGTTCAGCTTGACGCTTGCGCTGTTCTGCGCGGCAGTCCTGTCCTATGCGCTTCTTCGCGTCTGGCGCAGGCAGGAGCGCGTAGAGCAGGTACGCCGCGAAACGACCGCCGCGCTCGCGCACGAGCTGAAAACGCCGCTCTCCGTCCTTTCTGCGACAGCGGAGCTTCTGGGCGACCGGCTCGCGCCGGAAAAGCAGGCGCATTATCTGAGCGTCATTCAGGCGCAGGCCAGACGCATGGACGACAGCGTGCGGCAGATGCTTGAGCTGTCGCGACTGGAAAACGGCGTGCAGGCCCTGCGGCGCACCGAGTTTTCGCTGACGGAGCTGGTGCAGGAGCGCTTGCAGGCAGCGCTGCCGACGGAATCCTCGCGGCGCACCGAAATCACCGCTGAGGGCGAACTAACGGTCTGTGCGGACCGGGCGCTGCTCGCGAGAGCACTGGACGCCATTCTCGAAAACGCGGTGCAGCACACGCCGGAAGGCGGCCGCATCATGGTCCGTCTGGCGGACGGCATATGCGCGGTGACGAACACCGGCGAGGCGATACCGGCCGAAGCGCTGCCGCATCTGTGGGAAGCATATTATCAGGCGGACCCGTCCCGCAGCACGCGCGGCAGCGGACTCGGCTTGTCGATTGCGAAAACCGTATTCGACCTGCACGGTTATGCCTGTGGCGCGGAAAACACCGAAAACGGCCCGAAATTCTGGTTCCGTTTCGCGGAGAAATAAGGAAAACCCAGTTGCACGTCAGACTGCAACTGGGTTTTTATCGTTAAATCGTATTCAGTTTTACCTTTCCGTCCTCGGCGGAGAGATGCGCGCCCATGAGCGGCTTGTCGCCGGTCACGATAGCGTTTGCGAGCGGATTTTCGATTTCCTTTTCGATCAGGCGGCGCAGATTGCGTGCACCGTACTTCACGGAATAGGACTTCTCCGTGAGATACGCGAGCAGGCTGTCGTCCCATGTCAGGCGAATATCCTTGTCGGCGAGCGTGCCGCGCAGCTCATTCAGCATGATCTCTGCAATCTGGCGGAAGTTCTCCTCGGTCAACTGATTGAAGGCGATAATCTCGTCAATGCGGTTGAGGAACTCCGGACGCATGATTTCTTCGAGGGCCTTCATCACGCGCTCCTTGCTCATCTGCGAGACCGTGCGTCCGAAACCTGCGGGCGTGCTGCTCGACTGCGAGCCTGCGTTCGAGGTCATGACGATGACCGTGTTCTCGAAGCTGACAACGCGGCCCTGCGCGTCGGTCAGGCGGCCGTCGTCCAGAATTTGCAGCAGCGAGTTGAGCACATCCGGGTGCGCCTTCTCGATTTCGTCGAACAGGACAACGGAATACGGACGGCGGCGGATCTTCTCGGTCAGCTGACCTGCTTCATCATAGCCGACATATCCCGGAGGAGAGCCGATCAGGCGGGAGACCGTGTGCTTCTCCATATACTCGGACATATCCAGACGCACAAGCGCGTCGGGGGAGTCGAACAGGTCGAGCGCAAGCTGTTTTACAAGCTCGGTCTTGCCGACGCCGGTCGGGCCGACAAACAGGAAGGACGCCGGTTTGCGCTTGGGGCTGATACCGGCGCGAGAGCGGCGGATGGACGCGCAGACTGCGTCTACGGCCTCGTCCTGACCGATTACGTGCGACTTGAGTCGGCTCTCCATGTCGCGCAGTCTTGCGGACTCCTGCGCCGCGACCTTGGACGCCGGGATTCCCGTCCAGATTTCGATTACCTCTGCGAGCAGCTGCTCATCGACCTGCGGAGCCGGCTTGCACAGCAGCTCGTGCAGCTCCGCCTCCACCTGAAGAATACGCGAGCGGCAGGACGCGATTTTCGCGTAGGTTTCCTCGTCCTCGCTGCGTGCGGAGGACTGCGTCAGGTCGTCAAGCTGCGCCTGAAGGCGCTCAAGCTCGGTCTGAAGCTCGGGAATCTTCGACAGCTGCGGAGAGTCCAGATTGAGGCGCGAGCAGGCCTCATCGATGAGGTCGATCGCCTTATCCGGCAGGAATCGGTCGGTGATATAGCGTTCGCTCATCTCGGCGGCGCGGCGGCACATTTCGTCCGACACGGTAACGCCGTGAAACGTTTCGTAGTAAGAGCGAATACCCTTGAGGATTTCGGTCGTTTCCGCAACCGACGGCTCGCCGATGTAGACCGGCTGGAAACGGCGTTCGAGCGCCGCGTCCTTTTCGATGTATTTGCGGTACTCCTTGAGGGTGGTCGCGCCGATAACCTGAATATCACCGCGTGCAAGCGCCGGTTTCAGGATATTCGCGGCGTTCATCGAGCCTTCGGAGTCGCCCGCGCCGACGATGTTATGCACCTCGTCAATGACGAGGATGATGTTGCCGATTTTCTTTACCTCGTCGATGAGACCCTTCATGCGGCTCTCGAACTGGCCGCGGAACTGCGTGCCGGCCACGAGCGCGGTCAGGTCGAGCAGGTGCACTTCCTTGTTGCGCATCTTGAACGGAATGCGGCCCTCGTTGATGCGGACAGCGAGACCCTCCGCGACTGCGGTCTTGCCGACGCCCGGCTCGCCGATGAGGCAGGGATTGTTCTTCTGACGGCGGTTCAAAATCTGAATGACGCGGTCGGTCTCTCGGTCGCGGCCGACGATGTGGTCGATACGACCCTCTGCCGCCTTGCGCGTCAGGTTTTCGCAGTAGTTGTTGAGGTACTTGCGCTTCTTGTCGTCACGCTGCGCACGACCGCGCTTATCGCCGCTCTGCGCACCCTCCTGCGCCGGACCGGCAGGGGAGGTCGAGGTGGTCATGGGGTCGGTTTCGTGCGGCGCGTTCTCGTCCGAGCCGTCCGAGCCGGCGGTCACGAGGTCATTGAGGTCGGACAGCGAGCCGATTTCGCCGGAAAGCGCTTCCAGGTCGTCCTCGGTGATACCCATCTGCTCCATGATATTGTCGAGCGGCTTGACGCCGAGTTCGCGTGCGCATTTAAGGCACAGGCCCTCCTGCGTGGTTTTGTCCGGGCCTTCGATTTTGGTGATGAACACCACCGCGATGTTTTTTTTGCATCGCGAGCACATTGGCATATTCATAGTTGGTTATACTCCTTCCTTCTGCAAGGAACTTAATGCAATACCGCATAATTGGGCAAGAGCGGTGTTGCCTTAACATTCAGGCGTTCAAAAACGGGATGAATGTGATGATTTTCGCTAAAAGAACGGTGTTCTGAATCCGTTCGGGGGAGAGGTAGCCTGCCTCGTCGAACGTCACCGGATAGAACCAGTGCGCGCCGAGCAGCACGAGCACGATAAGCAGCAGACCGGTCGCAAGTCCGACTGCTCCGCCTGCCAGAGAATCGAGCACGCCGAGCGGCGTGACGCGGCTGAGCAGCCGCAGCGCCTTGACCGCGAGGGAAATCAGTATGCTCAGCACGGCCGAGAACACAAAAATCAGCACGAGATAGGCGATGCTCTCCGACATGCTCTGAATCGTACTTTGAAGCGCGGTCTGCACGCCGCCTGCCAGCGAATCGGGCAGACCGCTCTGCTCCAGCTTGTGCTCGAAAACGCTGCGCACGATCGGCTCGGTCATCCATTTCGCGGCGGCAGGCGCCAGCTGACGCGCGATGAAGTATGAGCCTGCCATCGCGATGCAGCGCCCGACCAGACCCGCAACCGAGGCGAGCACGCCGCGTTTGAGGCCGAGAATGATATTGAGCAGAACGACCGCCAGAATAACAAGGTCGGGAACATTAAACAGAGCTCGAGCGAACTCAATTACCTGCTGCGGATTCATCGGCTGTTACCTCCTTGGACTGTGCGGAGCGGGCGGTGAACACGCGGGCGTTGCCGTTATAGAGCACGAACGCCGTGCCGTCGTCGGTGAGCAGCACGCGGCGTGCGCCGACGGCGTCCGCGTTGAACCAGAGCGGATGGAACTGCGTGTCGTAAACGCTGACGCCGGTGCTCGTGAGAACTGCCTCGCCTGCGGCGGAAACCGCGAGCGCAATCGGTTCTTCATCGAGGGGAGCAGGGCCATAGACCGTGCCGCTGCGCACCGTATAGAGGTCGCTTCGTGCGCCGCCCGAATACGAGCGGATGGCGAGCACCATGGCGTTTTCACGGGTGGAAACCGCGATAAGATCGCTCGTGCCGACGGTCAGCGCGTGCTCGCTGCTGCCGCGGCGCGTGACCAGATACAGGCCGTCGTCGCACAGCACAGCTGCCGACCCGTTATCGAGATAGCACAGCTCTATGCCGAGCGCATTTTCCAGCTCGGTGTCCGAAATCTGTTTGCCGCTCGAAACGTCGTAGAAGCGGACGTGGGTGATAAGCGAAACGTCGCGCTGCTCGAAGCCGACGAGCGCGACCGTCCGGCCGTCGGGGGAGAGTCCGCCCGAAACCAGATACAGCTCCGAGGTGCTGAACTTGAACAGCTCCTCGCCCTTCACGGAATAGACCGCCGCTGCGGTGCGGTAGCCCTGTTCGTCCGTAATCAGCAGGAAATCGCCTGTGCGGCCGATGCTGCCGGTCAGAATGGCGGAGTTGAGTCCGAGCTGCGCCTTGACCGAAGACGCATCGGTCAGGACGGCCTGCTTGCCGCCGCGGTCATAGACGAGAACGTGCGACGGGGCGGTTTCCACGACCGGCGTAGTGTAGCCGAGCATCACGCTGAATGTCGTCATGCTGCCCGGACGCGCAAGGTACAGCGCGTCACTGTCCGTGTAAGCGAGACCGGACTCGAACAGCGCACCGTCCGTAAACAGGTCGTTTTCGAACCGGATGTTTGTGATGTCGCCCTCATGCTGCCGCACACCGGCAAGCGCGTACTGTGCCGTCCGCTGAATGGCCGAGGGTGCAAACAGGCCGTAATGGGTCAGCACAAAGCAGAACGCGCCGACCGCCAGCATCCAGCCGCATATAAACCGCAGTCTGGTAGCGAAACGGATGCGCGGATCGCGGTTATCTTCAAGAAGAATGCGGCGCTCCTTGCCCGACGACGGAAAGTGGATCAGGTTTTTCATTTTGAACGGTTTTTCTTTTGGTGTATCGCCCATCAAGGCTCACCTCCTCATTGTATCGCTTTTTGAGGCGTAAAATGTGAATAAATCATAAATTCTTCGGCTGTTTTTTATTTATCCAGCGCAAACCGGTCGAGTTCGGGCGTATGTTCGTACCACAGACGGTTCATGAAAAGGCCGCAGGCGGGCAGGGTAGGGCCGGCCTGTTCGCGGTCGCAGGACGCCAGAACATCGGAAACCTCACATGGCGCAAGCTTGCCGCCGCCGACATAGACGAGCGTGCCCGAAATCGCGCGGACCATATTGTACAGAAAGCCGTCGCCGCACACCCGGATACGGATGAGGTCATCGACCTTGTCCACATCGCACCAGAAAATCGTGCGCACCGTACTCTTGACCGGCGTGCCCTGACTGCGGACCGCCGCAAAATCGTGCGTGCCGACAAAGCGCTGCGCACCCTCATGCATTCGCTCTGCATCGAGCGGATAGTTGTAGCGGTACGCATAACGTGCATGAAACGGATCGCGCAGCGTGGACGGGAAGATATAGTAGGCGTATTCCTTCTTTGTGCAATCGAAACGGGCATCGAAGTCCTCCGGAACCTCGACCGCGCCCGAAACCGCAATATCCGGCGGCAGAAAGCTGTTCAGTGCGAACGGCAGCCGATCGGCGGGAATAGTACAGCGCTCGGTCTTGAAGCTCGCCACATACCGCCGGGCGTGAACGCCCGAGTCCGTGCGGCCGACACCGGACACGTGCACTTTTTCCCCGAGCAGGCGGAAAATCGCCGTTTCCATGCTCTCCTGAATGGACGGGCCGTTTTTCTGTATCTGCCAGCCGTTGTAATTCGTGCCATCGTAGGACAGCACAAGAGCGATATTTTTCTTCATAGCATTACCTGTTGAAAAGAGTTGAGAGTGAAGAGCTGAGAGTGAAAAATTCTTCACTCTGCGTTAAAGTCCGAAATGTCTGAGGGCAATGACAGCCGCAAACAGCACCGCAACGAGCAGCAGGGCGCAGACGTCCACACGGGCAATCTTCAGCTGGCGCATACGGGTGCGGCCGACGTCGCCGCGGTAGAGGCGGCACTCCATGGCGGTAGCCAGCTCGTCCGCGCGGCGGAACGCCGAAATAAACAGCGGAACGAGAATCGGAATCATCGCCTTGGCACGCTGAATGAGGTTGCCGGAGTCAAAATCGGCGCCGCGCGCCTTCTGCGCGGAGATGATCTTCTCGGTTTCCTCGATGAGGGTCGGGATAAAACGCAGTGCGATCGACATCATCATGGACAGCTCGTGCACCGGTACGTGCAGCTTCTTGAGCGGCCCGAGCAGACGCTCCAGACCGTCGGTCAGCTGGATGGGCGAGGTGGTGTAGGTCAGCATGGAGGTCGCGATGATGAGCAGCATCAGGCGCAGCACCATGAAAATCGCCATTCGGATGCCCTGCGTGCTGATGTGCAGGAACTTCCACTGCCAGATGTAGTCGCCCGGCGTGTAGAACAGGTTGAGCACGGCGGTAAAGAGCACAATCAGCAGAATAGGCTTAAGGCCGCGCACGACCATCTTGGGCGAAATGTGAGAAATCGCAATAATCACCGCGAGAAAAGCGATGATAAGCGCATACGAAACCGGTCCCTGCGCAAGAAACAGCAGCACAATGAAGGCAACGGTCAGAATGATCTTCACACGCGGGTCAAGCCGGTGAACGGCGCTGTCTCCAGGGAAGAACTGACCGATGGTAATATCCTTGAGCATCAGTGTGCGCCTCCTTTCTTGCGGCAGGCACGCAGCGCGTCCATCGCCTGCGCGACCGTGTAGACCGAGGTATCAACGTCATAGCCGCGCTTTTTCAGCTCAAGCATGACCTTAGTGATCATCGGAATGTCAAGACCTGCCGCTACGATCTCGTCGGCATGCGAAAAGACCTCGCGCGGTGTGTCGCAGAACAGAACCTTGGCGTGGTTCATCACGAGCAGGCGGTCAGCAATCTGAGAAATATCCTCCATCGAGTGCGAAACGATAAGGATGGTTGCGCCCGACTGCGCATGGTAGTTACGCACTAGCTCGAAAATCTCGTCGCGGCCGGCGGGGTCCAGACCTGCGGTCGGCTCGTCGAGCACGAGCACATCCGGACGCATGGCGATAACACCTGCGATAGCGACGCGGCGCTTCTGGCCGCCCGAAAGGGCGAACGGGGACTGGTCGGCAAGCTCCGGCGCCAGGCCGACCGCCGCCATGGACTCGCGCACGCGCTCGTCGATTTCCGCCTGTGGCAGGTTCATATTGGTCGGGCCGTAGGCAATATCCTTCGCAATCGTTTCCTCAAACAGCTGATACTCCGGATACTGGAACACCAGACCGACACGGAAACGGGTTTCGCGGGCGCATTTGCCCTTGGCGTCCCAGATGGACTTCCCGTTGAGCAGCACCTCGCCCGAAGTGGGCTGGAGCAGGCCGTTCAGATGCTGAATGAGGGTGGATTTTCCCGAACCGGTGTGACCGATCACACCCAGGATTTCGCCCTTGTTGATTTGAATATCCACGTGGTCGAGCGCCACGCGC
>UQVU01000068.1 GCA_900544475.1 uncultured Butyricicoccus sp. | reverse complement strand
TCCGAAGAAACTTTTTGAGATACCCCCCTCTCGTCCGCACGGCGGACGAGGCCGCGCCGCCGCGGCGCGGGCAGAGGTAAGAAAGTCAGGTACACGCCCCGACTTTCTTGGAGAATTTAACGCGGCGCACTGCGGTGCGCCTGTCCTGCCTGTTCCGACTTTGTCGGAATACGGCAGGAAAAAGAAAAGCACGCCAAAGGCGTGCTTTTTTGCGCGCTTCGCGCGCTATTTCCGTCCAATCTTGCCGCAGGCAAGGAGGGCGGACAGGTCTGCCGCAGCAGACCGCATTAAATTCTCTATAAAAGTCAGGGCGTGTACCTGACTTTTATTCCGCTGCCTCGGGACACGTACCCCAGGGCACCTTCTCTTGCCCCTTCGGGGCAATTCACCTTGTGTCCCGAGCCGCCCCTGCTGTGCAGGGGCGAGGGGGTTATCGCCCCCGGTTTCGCAGGAACCGGGGGCGTATCTAAGGGGGACAGCGTCCCCCTTAGAATGATGCCTTACGGCATCATCGTTCTACCCTCGAACTCGGCGCGGCGCTTGATGTCGGCCATCACGTTGTCGAACTGGTCGAGGTCGAGCGACTGCGCACCGTCGCACAGCGCGTGCTTCGGGTCGTTGTGCGCCTCGATGATCAGACCGTCTGCACCGGCGGCGATTGCGGCGCGGGACAGCGGCTGCACCATGTCGCGGCGGCCGGCTGCGTGGGACGGGTCGATGATGATCGGCAGGTGGCTGAACATCTTGACCAGCGGAACGGCGGACAGGTCGAGGTTGTTGCGGATCATCTTCTCAAAGGTGCGGATGCCGCGCTCGCACAGGATGACCTGCTTGTTGCCGCCGGCGAAAATGTACTCGGCAGCCATCAGGAATTCCTCCATCGTCGCGGACAGACCGCGCTTGAGCAGGATCGGCTTGTTGCAGCGGCCCAGCTCCTTGAGCAGCATGAAGTTCTGCATATTTCGCGCACCGAGCTGAATAATATCAACGTCTGCGAACAGGTCGAGGTGCTTCTCGCTCATGATTTCGGTGACGATCGGCAGACCGGTCTGGCGCTTTGCCTCGAGCAGCAGCTTCAGACCCTCGGCTTCAAGGCCCTGGAAGGAGTAAGGGGAGGTACGCGGCTTGAACGCGCCGCCGCGCAGGAAAGAAGCGCCGGCTGCCTTGACGCGCTCCGCGCACTCGACGATCTGCGCCTCGTTCTCGACCGAGCACGGACCCGCCATGACGTTGAAGTAGCCTGCGCCGATCTTGCGGCCCGCGACCTCAATGATCGTGTCCTCGGGGTGGAATTTGCGGTTGACGGCCTTGAACGGCTCGGTCACGCGCTGTACACGCTCGACCACGTCATACGCCATAATGTCACCTTCGTCCAGACGGGTCGTGTCGCCCATCAGGCCGAGAATAGTGGTATCTTCGCCCTCGGAATAGTTGATTCGCAGCCCCATATCCTTGAAATGCTGCATCAGTCGCTCGACACGTTCCTTTTCGCTGTTCGGTTTAAGTACAACGATCATTTCAGTTCACTCCTTTGACATTTATTTTTGTCAGTTAATATCGTTTTTGTATGAAAACCTTCGGTACTGCACACGCAATACCCTTGCAGTATAGCATATCTGCATAAAAAAAGGAAGTGCAATTTGTTACAAATAGCACTCCCTCAGAAAATTTGTTTTGTATATTTAGTTACTGTGAACTAACCGTTTGCCTCCGCCTTTTTCAGCTCGGTATAGCGCTCCTTGACGGCGGCGCAGAACTCGTCCCAGCGGCCGGAATTGATGAGCTTGGCCGGGCAGACCTTTTCCATAAAGTCCTGATGCTTTTTGAGCGCCTTATCCGGGTTCAGGTTATAGGCGATGCACAGGCTCGCGCACAGCTTTTCCGTATTGATGAGCGTTTGCTCGTAGTTGCCGCCCTCGTTGACGCACATTTCGATGCCGACGCCGTTCATGTTGCCGCCGCCCTCGGTCATCATGTCGCCCGCGTGGTAGGCGGTTTCGGTGTCGGGAAGGTGGTGGTAGATTTCATGGTCGTCCACCGTGTAGTGCCACGAAACGATGCCGCTCTCGGCGTTCGCGTTCTGGTGGATGAACGAGTTATGCGCGGCGGCGTCCGCCCCGGCGGAGAAATTGTCGGTTTCGTGGATGACGAGATACTTGATCTCGCGCGTCTGACCCGGGCGGGCGCGGCTGCCCTCGGGGAGAAAATCGGTGTAGACCGGGATGTCGTCTATGTAGCTGAGATTTGCGTCCTGCTGGGGCGGTCTGGTGATTGCGCGCTGCGTCAGCATTCCGGCGGCGAAAGATATAATCGTCAGTCCCAGAATCAGCAGCACGCGGATATTTACGCCGCGCGTCCCCTTTTTGCGGCGGTTTGTCGCTGTAACCTTCAAAGTGCTGTGTCTCTCCAATCCTATCTGATAAAAATATTGTACTACGAAAAGTCATGGTTTTCCACCGATGGGGTGTAAACTTTTTATGACAAAAAATGCCGAGTTCAAAGCCCCACCCGGGGCAGCCGCCGCCCGGCGGCGGGGGCAAAAGGGGCAGGGACACCAAGGTTTCCCTGCCCCTCTTGACTCCCCAACCTTTCCTTAGGACGCGACTCCCTTCGGTCGCGCGTTTAAAATGCGAGGGGGCGCAATTAAAACCACGTTATAATCCATGGCGTTCCGCCGCCGTTTGGGGTTGGCTCCACCCGTGATTTCCGCGCATACAAGTGCGCGGCAGACCGGAAGGTCAGGGGGGAGCCGCAAGGGGGGATAGCGCTCATTTAATCCGCGTGCGGCGCGGAAATAAGATTTAGTGGGCTACGGCCGAAACCGGGACACAAGTCCGGGGTTCCTGTCCCCCCTTTTTTGCAAGCCCCGGCTGCTGCCCGGACAGCCTTCGCCGATATTGAACTTTACAAAGGCTTTTCATGAAAAACCTTGCAATCCCCTCGCCGGTACGATATAATAAAACTACTCGGAGAGGCAAAGCCTTTACCAGCAGAATTTCTTTGACCGCCCTTTCTACCCGAAAGGCGCCAAGGCCATACGGACAGCCGGGTCAAATGCCGAAAATGGCAACTTTGTTGCCTTATTGAATTTTTATAAGTTGGCTGACTAAAAGCCGTGTGCCGTGGGCGCATACACTTGTGAAACAATCAATAAGAGTAGTAAAAGTAATAATTCTTGCTATATAGACTCTTTCCTCTTCCACAAAGACAGCAGAAAAACCGAGCGGCTTTGTTCCGCACGGGAAGAGAACGATTGTTTTTCCTCATGTGAAGGCGTGCCCGGCGCACTCCCTTTCATATGGGGATTTTTATATTTGTGAGGATAAGATATGGAGAACAAACTCAAACTCTACGGGTTCAACAACCTGACCAAGGCGCTGTCCTTCAACATCTACGACGTCTGCTACGCAAAAACCGAGCGCGAGCAGCGCGACTACATCAAGTACATCGACCAGCAGTACAACTCCGAACGCCTGACCGGCATCATGAAAAAGCTGACCGAGATGATCGGCGCGCACGTGCTGCATATCTCCAAGCAGGACTACGATCCGCAGGGCGCGTCCGTCACCTTCCTCATCGCCGAGGAGCACATGAAGCCGGCGCTCGAGCCGGATACCATCGTGGCACACCTCGACAAGAGCCATGTCACCGTGCACACCTACCCCGAGTACCATCCGGACACCTGCCTTGCGACCTTTCGCGTGGACATCGACGTGGCGACCTGCGGCGAGATCACGCCGCTGTCCACCCTCGACTACCTCATCGGCTCGTTCGACTCGGATATTATCACGATGGACTACCGCGTGCGCGGCTTTACCCGCGACATCGAGGGTAAAAAGCTGTTCATGGACCACAATATGACGTCCATTCAGGACTTTATTGACCCCGCGACGCTCGACCGCTACGATGCCTACGACATCAACGTGTATCAGGCCAACCTGTTCCACACCCGCATGCTGCTCAAGGAGATCGACCTTCAGAACTACCTGTTCAACACCGACATCTACGAGCTGCCGCCCAAAACCCGGCTCAAAATCCACTCGGATTTGAGAAGAGAGATGATTGAGATTTTCTCGGGAAAGAATATTTATTGACCCTTCCGCAGATGAAAAGCGGCGGGGTGCCCTCACCCCGCCGTCCCTCCGGGAGCTTACAATTTACCGTTTATTTATTATTTTCCGCCGAAAGAAGGCATTTCTATGGATCAATCCCGTGCGCCCATCATGGAGGCGCTCGAAAACTTCAAGGATATGCGCATTGTGCCGTTCGACGTTCCCGGACACAAGCGCGGACGCGGTTCTCCCGAACTGACGAAATTTTTAGGTCAGCAGTGCATGACCGTGGACGTCAACTCGATGAAGCCGCTCGACAACCTGTGTCACCCGACGAGCGTCATCCGCGAGGCGGAGGAGCTGGCCGCCGATGCGTTCGGCGCGGCGCACGCCTTCCTCATGGTCGGCGGCACGACGTCGAGCGTGCAGGCGATGATACTCTCGGTCGTCAAGTGCGGCGACGAGATCATTCTGCCGCGCAACGTGCACCGCAGCGTTATCAACGCGCTCGTGCTCACCGGCGCTATCCCGGTCTACGTCAATCCGCAGATGAACGACCGGCTCGGCATTTCGCTCGGCATGTCGGTCGCGGACGTCAAAAAGGCAATCGAAAAGCACCCGTTCGCCAAGGCAGTCCTCGTCAACAACCCGACCTACTACGGCATCTGCTCGAATATCCGCGAGATTGTCAAACTGGCGCACGCGGCCGGCATGAAGGTGCTGGCGGACGAGGCGCACGGCACGCATTTCTATTTCGGGGAGAATATGCCGGTCTCTGCGATGGCGGCAGGCGCCGACCTCGCTTCGGTTTCCATGCACAAATCAGGCGGCTCGCTTACCCAGTCGAGCTTTCTGCTGTGCGGCCCGTCGATGAACGCCGAGCACGTGCGCCAGATTATCAATCTCACGCAGACGACCTCGGGTTCGTATCTGCTGATGGTCAGTCTTGACATTTCGCGCAAGAACCTTGCCCTGCACGGCAAGGAGATTTTCCGAAAAGTCGTTGACCTCACGACCTACGCCCGCGAGGAGATCAACCAGATCGGCGACTACTACGCCTACGGCAGCGAGCTTATCAACGGCGACACCGTGTACGATTTCGACACGACCAAGCTCGCGGTCAACACGCTCGACGTCGGCCTCGCCGGTATCGAGGTTTACGACACCCTGCGCGACTTCTACGACATTCAGACCGAGTTCGGCGACCTCGGCAACCTGCTCGCCTATGTTTCGGTCGGCGACAGAGAACGCGACCTCGAACGTCTGGTGGCGGCGCTCGCCGACATCCGCCGCCGCTACAAGCGCGACAAGGCAACCCTCATGCGGCAGGAATACATCTCGCCGCAGGTGGTCGCGGGGCCGCAGGAGGCGTTCTACGCGGACAAGAAGGCCATGCCGCTCGATGAGTCGGTCGGCCGCATCTGTGCGGAGTTCGTCATGTGCTATCCGCCCGGCATTCCGATCCTCGCGCCGGGTGAGCGCATCACCCGCGACATTCTCGATTATATCCGTTACGCCAAGGAAAAGAACTGTATGCTGCTCGGCACCGAGGACCCCGAGGTGAACAGCCTTCAGGTTATCCGCGGCGTCATCAGTCCGGAATAAAAGGAGCGTTTTCCCCATGCAACTTACTTTTACCGAAATGCACACGCCGACGGTCGGACTTCAAATTCAGGTGGACCGTCAGCTGCATACCGAACAGAGCGACTTTCAGCGCATCGACGTCTTTGAATGCGAGGAATTCGGCCGCTTTCTGACGCTCGACGGCTACATGATGCTGACCGAGCGGGACGAGTTCATCTATCACGAAATGATGGTGCACGTACCGCTTGCCGTTCTGGGCGAAAAAATCAAAAAGGTGCTCGTTATCGGCGGCGGCGACGGCGGCTGCGTGCGCGAGCTGTGCCGCTACAAGCACATCGAGCACATCGACCTCGTGGAGATCGACGAGCGCGTTGTCGCGGTGTGCAGGGAGTACCTGCCGGGTGTCGCCTGCTCGCTCGACGACCCGCGCGTCCATATCCTCTATCAGGATGGACTCAAGTACATTCGCCGCATCGAGGACGAGTACGACCTCATCATCATCGACTCGACCGACCCGTTCGGCCCGGGCGAGGGTCTGTTCACGATGGAGTTCTACGGCAACTGCTACAAGGCGCTCCATGAGCACGGCGTTCTCGTCAATCAGCACGAAAGCCCGTTCTACAAGGGCGACGCTCTGGCCTGCCAGCGCGCACACCGCAATATCGTGCATTCTTTCGAGCTGAGCCGTCTGTTTCAGGCGCATATCCCCACCTATCCGTCCGGACACTGGCTGTTCGGCTTCTCGTCGCGCGGCGTACATCCCGTGCGTGACCTGAACCCGGACTGGTGGAACAGCCTCGGCCTCGAAACCAAATACTACAACACCAATCTGCACAAGGGCGCGTTCTACCTGCCGAATTATGTGCAGAAACTGCTTGAAAAGGTGGAAGAATAACGTTATCCCTTTGCACGCTTTATCATTTTGAACCATTTAAGTTTAACAGGAAACAATGAGGAGGAATAAAAAATGGGAAGAGCATTGATCATCGGCTGCGGCGGCGTTGCCGGCGTTGTCATTCACAAGTGCTGCCAGAACAGCGACGTATTTGAGGAAATCATGATCGCGTCCCGCACCAAGAGCAAGTGCGACGCCATCAAGGAGAAGCTGGACGGCACGACCGCGACCAAGATCCGCACCGCAAAGGTGGACGCGGACAACGTGGACGAGCTGTGCGCCCTCATCGAGGAGTACAAGCCGGACATCGTCATGAATATCGCCCTGCCGTATCAGGACCTCACCATCATGGACGCGTGCCTGAGGTGCGGCGTCAACTACATGGATACGGCAAACTATGAGCCGGAGGACACCGATGACCCGGAGTGGCGCGCCATCTACGAGAAACGCTGCAAGGACGAGGGCTTCACCGCGTACTTCGACTACTCCTGGCAGTGGGCGTACAAGAAGAAGTTCGAGGAGGCGGGTCTGACTGCGCTGCTCGGCTCCGGCTTTGACCCGGGCGTTACGCAGGCATACTGCGCTTACGCACAGAAGCACCTGTTCGACGAAATCGACACCATCGACATCCTCGACTGCAACGGCGGCGACCACGGCTATCCGTTCGCGACCAACTTCAACCCGGAGATCAACCTGCGCGAGGTTTCCGCGCCGGGTTCGTACTGGGAGAACGGCCACTGGGTCGAAATCCCGGCGATGAGCATCAAGCGTGAGTACGACTTCGATCAGGTCGGCCACAAGGATATGTACCTGCTCCACCACGAGGAGATCGAGTCCCTCGCCAAGAATATCCCGGGCGTCAAGCGCATCCGCTTCTTCATGACCTTCGGCCAGTCCTACCTGACCCACATGAAGTGTCTGGAGAACGTCGGCATGCTGTCCACCACCCCGATCGAGTTCGAGGGCCATCAGATCGTGCCGATTCAGTTCCTCAAGGCGCTGCTGCCCGACCCGGCTACCCTCGGCCCGCGCACCAAGGGCAAGACCAATATCGGCTGCATCTTCACCGGCAAGAAGGACGGCAAGGAAAAGACCGCCTACATCTACAACGTCTGCGACCACGAGGAGTGCTACCGCGAGGTCGGCTCGCAGGCCATCAGCTACACCACCGGCGTTCCGGCGATGATCGGCGCAGCAATGCTGCTGACCGGCAAGTGGAACAAACCGGGCGTGTACACCGTCGAGGAGTTCGATCCCGATCCGTACATGGAAGCACTGAACAAGTGGGGTCTGCCGTGGCAGATCGACGACAAGCCGGTGCTGGTGGATTGATATGAGATTTACCGATCTTCCGACTCCCTGCTTTATCATTGACGAAAACCGCCTTGTGCAGAACCTTGCGGTGCTGCGCGACGTCGCGCGTCGTACCGGCGCGAAAATCCTGCTTGCGCAGAAGGCGTTTTCCATGTTTTCAACCTATCCGCTGCTGCGCGAATACCTCGCCGGCACGACCGCGTCCGGTCTGTACGAGGCGCGTCTGGGCCACGAGGAATTCGGCGGCGAAACGCACGTATACTCTCCGGCCTACACGCCGGACGAGTTCCGTGAAATTCTCGAATACGCCGACCATATCGTGTTCAATTCGTTCACCCAGTGGAAAAAATACGGCAACCTCGCCCGCGTCGCGGGAAAGAGCTGCGGACTGCGCCTCAATCCGGAGTGCTCGACCCAGCCGGAGGGCCACGCCATCTATGACCCGTGCGGCCCGACCTCGCGCCTCGGCATCACCGAAGCGAATTTCCAGCCGGATATGCTCGACGGCATCGAAGGCTTCCACTTCCACACCCTCTGCGAACAGAACGCGGACGACCTCGTGCGCACGGTCGCGGCGTTCGAAATGCGCTTCGGCCGCTACATGGAGGGCATGAAGTGGCTCAACCTCGGCGGCGGTCACCACATCACCCGCGCCGATTACGACGTGGAAGCGCTCGTCAGCTGCATCACGCACCTGCGCGATAAGTACGGCGTGCAGATTTATCTGGAGCCGGGCGAGGCCGTCGTGCTGAACGCCGGCTATCTGGTATCGACCGTGCTCGAAACCATGAAAAACCGCAAGGACATCGCCATTCTCGATACCTCTGCGGCCTGCCATATGCCTGACGTGCTCGAAATGCCCTACCGACCGCCCGTCATGCGTGCAGACGAGCCGGGACGCAAGGCGTTCGACTACCTGCTGACCGGACGCACCTGCCTTGCAGGCGACGTCATCGGCGAGTATTCGTTCGATGTGCCGCTGATGTCCGGCGAGCAGGTCGTCTTTGAGGACATGGCGCTTTATACCATGGTCAAGACCAACACCTTTAACGGTATGCCTCTGCCGCTCATCGCCATCCGCCGCGCGGATGGAACCGACGAAGTCGTAAAGATGTTCGGCTACGAGGATTTTAAGAATCGTCTTTCCTGAGAAAAACGAAAAAGCGACCGAGAGTTCGGATGAACCCGGTCGCTTTTCTTTTATTCTCAATAATACGGAAAGTATAAAAATACAAATTGCAATCAAACCGCAACAAAAAATTCAGCAGCGAAAATGAAATCACAGCAGACACAGCTCACAGCACCGGCTGCCGCGCACTGATATGCGCGGAAATCAAGCGCGAAGCCAACCCCAAACGGCGGCGAACCGCCCCAGATGATAGAGTGGTTTTCATTGCGGTCCCCGCATTCTGGCCGCGCGACCAACGGGAGTCGCGGCAGACCGGAAGGTCAGGGGGAGTCGCAAGAGGGGGTATAGCGCTCATTTAATCCGCGCACGGCGCGGGAATAAGGTTTAGTGGGCTACGGC
>UQVU01000067.1 GCA_900544475.1 uncultured Butyricicoccus sp. | reverse complement strand
CTACACCGCCCCTTAAATGGCGCCAAACCGTGGGAAACCGTATATACCCCAACTAGGTAGGGGCGGCCCTCGTGGCCGCCCGCGGGCGGGGACAAGCCCCGCCCCTACAATGCCGCGTATCACGCGGAACCCGATATAACCTCCAGCCAGGTAGGGGCGGCCCTCGTGGCCGCCCGCGCTCCGGGATAAAGTGGACTCTTGACTTTCCTTCCCCTCAGTGATATAGTAGGTCCGTTCAAATTGGCTTTGACGGAGACGAACCCGCACAGCGGCGGACAGAGAGGGGCGCGCACGGTGGAAGCGCCCCACGACACGCGGCGGCTGTACCACTCCCGAGCCGCCCGGGATGACCGGGCCGGGGCTTTCCCGTTACAGGAAGTCATAAGCGGCCAGTTGCCACGCTGCACGCCCTCTGCGGCGGCCAGCTGTTCCACGCTGTGCCGAACCTGCCGCCGGGCTTTGCCCGACCGTTCGTTCGGCCTGCGCGTGTTGCGGTTGTCCTGCCGGGCGTCTCTGTGTCTCTGGCAAGCAGGGTGGAACCGTGGAATACGATTTTGTATCCCACCCCTGATTTTTCAGGGGTGGGATTTTTGTTTTCTGCCCCTTGAACAAAAGGAGGATCAACCATGTCTGAAGAAGTGAAGAACAACGAGTTTACCTTTGAGAATCCGGCGTACCGCCAGACCTACTGGCATACCTGTTCTCACATTATGGCGCAGGCCGTCAAGCGGCTGTGGCCGGAAGTGAAGCTGGCCATCGGCCCCTCCATCAAGGAGGGCTGGTACTACGATATGGACGCACCCTTTGCCTTTACCCCGGAGCACATGACCGAGATCGAGGCCGAGATGCGGAAGATCTGCAAGGAGAAGCTGAAGCTGGAGCGCTTCGAGCTGCCCCGCGAGGAAGCCATTAAGTTCATGGAGGAGAAGGGCGAGCCTTATAAGGTGGAACTGATCCAGGATCTGCCGGAGGATGCTCCCATCTCCTTCTACAAGCAGGGCGAGTTCACCGACCTGTGCGCAGGCCCGCATCTGGACTCCACCGGCCGCGTCAAGGGCAACGGCATCAAGCTCATGAACGTGACCGGCGCTTACTGGCGCGGCGACTCGTCCAAGAAGATGCTTCAGCGCATCTACGGCACCGCATTTCCGAAGAAGGACGAGCTCGACCAGTACCTCAATATGCTCGAAGAGGCGAAGAAGCGCGACCACCGCAAGCTCGGCAAGGAGCTGGGTCTCTTTATGCTGACCGAGGAAGGCCCCGGCTTCCCGTTCTTCCTGCCGAATGGCATGATTCTCAAGAACACCCTTATCGACTACTGGCGCGAGGTTCACAAGCGCTACGGCTACGTTGAGGTTTCCACCCCGATGATTCTGAACCGCAAGCTGTGGGACCGCTCTGGCCACTGGGATCACTACAAGCAGAACATGTACACCACCGTCATCGACGACGAGGACTACGCAATCAAGCCGATGAACTGCCCGGGCGGCATGCTCGTCTACAAGTCTCAGCCGCATTCCTACAAGGAGCTGCCGCTCCGCGTCGGCGAGCTGGGTCTGGTGCACCGTCATGAGCTTTCGGGTGCGCTGCACGGCCTGTTCCGCGTCCGCTGCTTCACCCAGGATGACGCGCACATCTTCATGACCTGGGACCAGATGAAGGACGAAATCAAGAACGTCGTCCGCCTGTTTGACGAGGTTTACTCGACCTTCGGTCTGACCTATCAGATCGAGCTGTCCACCATGCCGGAGGACCACATGGGCGAGCTGAAGGACTGGCAGTTCGCGGAAAAGACGCTTGCAGAGGCCATCACCGAAATCGGCAAGGACTACGTTGTCAACGAAGGTGACGGCGCGTTCTACGGCCCGAAGCTCGATTTCCATCTGGCGGACTCCATCGGCCGTACCTGGCAGTGCGGCACCATTCAGCTCGATATGCAGCTCCCCGAGCGCTTTGAGCTGGAGTACACGGGTGCAGACGGCGAGAAGCATCGTCCGGTCATGATTCACCGCGTCGTTCTCGGCTCTATCGAGCGCTTCATCGGCGTTATCACCGAGCACTTCGCGGGCGCATTCCCGACCTGGCTCGCGCCGGAGCAGGTCCGCATCATGCCGATGACCGACCGCAACATTCCGTGCGCACAGGAGGTCATGAAGCAGCTGACCGACAAGGGCTTCCGCGCGACCATGGACGATCGCAACGAGAAGATCGGCTACAAGATTCGCGAGGCGCAGGTGCACAAGGTGCCGTATATGATCGTTATCGGCGACAAGGACGAGGAGAAGGGCGTGATTTCCGTCCGTACCCGCAAGACCGGCGAGACCACCGCAATGGAAACCGGCGAGTTTATCGAGAAGCTCGATTACGAGGTTAAGAATAAGCTGAAGTAAGCATGTAAAGCAGGGAGGATGCGTAATGAAAAGACTGTTCTCCACTTGTTTGATGATTGGACTGCTGACCTGTACCGCCGGTGCGGCGCAGGTCGGTACGATCCGAAATGATTATCCCGGCGATACTGAGGCGCAGGCGCAGATGCTGTATGACATCGGTCTGTTCCGCGGTACCGAAAAGGGGTTTGAACTTGATAAACCTATGACCCGTGCAGAAGCGGCCGCTATGCTGACGCGGCTGCTCGGCGCGGAGAAAACCGCGCTTTCCGGTACATGGAAGCACCCGTTCACAGACGTTCCGCAATGGGCGGACAAGTATGTCGGCTGGCTCTATCAGAATGGGCTGACCAAAGGTACTTCCGCAACGAAATACGGCGCAGAGGAAAAAGTGACCTGCGATCAATACTGCATTTTCCTGACGCGCGCTCACCTGGACTGGGACAGCTATTCCGGCACCGGCTTTACCGATAACGACGAAGTAGCGCAGTGCGATGAGGAAGGCTTCATACGCGGAGACGCGGTATCGCTTTCTGCTCGTCTGCTCGAGCAGAATTACGGCAAAAACGGCGATGAGCACGGTTGGAGCATGGCGCAGAAGCTAATCCATGACGGCGTATTTACGACCGAACAATTCAAAAAGGCCGCTTGGGACGTGCTGCCTCGTATATACGACAGCGCGTGCACCTATGACGAAAACGGTAACATGGAAGGCTCGACTTTTGCCTGCACCATTTCAGGCGTTCCCGTGGCGCAACGCGATAATATCGCGGTGGATTATATTTTCGGTGATAACACCGACAGCGCCCGGAAATATGCAGGTTCGTATTATCAGGAAGGGCAGGACTACACACTCTACCGAGTAGACGAAGAAACCTTGGCTCTGACAGAAATTGCGCATATGCCGAACAAGTATTATGCGTATCTTCTGGGCAGCGCAGGGGAAACTGATTATTTTCTGCTAAAAGATCAGGCAGCAGGAGAGGCTTTGCTCTGTTCGGTGTGTGGGATCACGTTTAAGGTCGAAAAGTCGCTGACGAATGAGCAAAGCCGCACCGCGAGTGCAATGCAAAGTCAGCAAGGCTGCATACTTGCAATGGGCGGCGAACTCTACAAGCTCTCGGCGGACGGTGTCAGCCGTCTGGAAAACGTCAGTGGGGAACTCTTTCATGTCACCGACGACGGCGTGCTGGTAACGCAGAATATTGCTGCCGACAGCACCGAAATCACAGCGTACAGCTTCGACGGCACGAAATGCGGCAGCTTTACGATCCAGAATGCGTATACTTCTGATGACGAACAAATCCGACAGCATTACGCGCCGCAGCTGACCGGCTTTCATGACGATCTGCTGTGGGGGAGCGCAGGACTGTACCGCGTGGTAAACGGTGCGCTGACGCAGATTACCGAAACGCCGGCATACAGCGTGCAGCGGGATAAGGACGGCAGTTATGTGGCCGCGACCTGCGGCAAAGCCGAGCGCCTTGAATATTACGAAGCCTCGATCGAATATCTGGCGGGCAATTCGATAATTCGCATCGCCGCCGACGGCTCCGAGACCGTACTGCTTCCCGCGTGCAGCCTCATGATCGACAGCATTGAAACCGTCAAAAACGACGCTGTGCGTTTTACGACAGTCGTTCCAACCGAGCCGCGTATGATGGGTCGATACGGCTGCGTGCTGAAAGACGGAAAAGTTTCCGTTAAAAGCGCAACCAGTGACATCCTGTACATGATCAGCGAAAATGCTGTGCAGAACGAACAGAAGCGTCTGGACGAACTGGGCATCGGTTTAAAATAAATACATTGCAGAAAGGTAAAAGAAATGGCAGATAAAAAAAAGCTCGTCAGCGAGATTACGTCGATGGACGTTGATTTCGCGCAGTGGTACACCGATATTGTAAAGAAGGCCGAGATGGCGGACTACTCGTCCGTCAAGGGCTGCATCATCATGCGTCCGTACGCGCAGGCGCTGTGGGAGAACATCCAGCACACGCTCGACACCATGTTCAAGGAGACCGGTCACGAGAACGTCGCGATGCCGATTTTCATTCCGGAAAGCCTGCTCCAGAAGGAGGCCGACCATGTAGAAGGCTTCGCGCCGGAGTGCGCGTGGGTCACCCACGGCGGCAATGACAAGCTCGAAGAGCGTCTGTGCGTCCGTCCGACGTCCGAGACCCTGTTCTGCGAGCATTACGCGAAAATCGTCCGCTCGTGGCGCGACCTGCCGAAGCTCTACAACCAGTGGTGCTCGGTCGTGCGCTGGGAAAAGACCACCCGCCCGTTCCTCCGCTCCCGCGAGTTCTGGTGGCAGGAGGGCCACACCGTCCATGCGACCGCTGAGGAGGCCATGGAGGAGACCATCCGCATGCTGAACATCTACACGAAGTTCTTCGAGGAATGGCTCGCCATCCCGGTGCTTCAGGGCGAAAAGACCGAGAAGGAGCGCTTCGCCGGTGCGGAGCACACCTACACCATCGAGGCGATGATGCACGACTGCAAGGCGCTTCAGTCCGGTACCTCGCATTACTTCGGCGACGGCTTCGCCCGTGCCTTCGGCATGCAGTACACCGACAAGAACAACACCCTCCAGTATATGTATCAGACCTCGTGGGGCGTTTCCACCCGCATCATCGGTGCTATCATCATGACCCACGGCGACAACGAGGGTCTTGTCCTGCCGCCGCGCATCGCGCCGACCCAGCTGGTTGTCATTCCGGTTGCCGCGCACAAGGAAGGCGTCAAGGAGAAGGCGACCGAGCTGTACGAGCAGGTAAAGAAAGCCGGCATCCGCGCGAAGATCGACCTCTCGGACAACACCCCGGGCTGGAAGTTCGCCGAGTACGAGATGAAGGGCATTCCGCTGCGTCTGGAAGTCGGCCCGCGCGACATCGCCGAGGGTCAGTGCGTCCTCGTCCGCCGCGACACCCGCGAAAAGACGGTCGTCAAGTTCGAGGACCTCGACGCGACCATTCCGGCGCTCCTCGATGACATCCAGAAGTCGCTCTATGAGAAGGCGCTCGCAAACCGCGAGGCGCATACCTACACCGCGAAGTCCCTCGACGAGATGAAGCAGATTCTCTCCGAGCACACCGGCTTTATCAAGTCCATGTGGTGCGGCGACCTCGCCTGCGAGGAGAAGGTCAAGGAAGAAACCGGCATGCCGAGCCGCTGCATGCCGTTCAATCAGGAGCACATTTCGGACACCTGTCCGGTCTGCGGCAAGCCGGCCGACAAAATGGTCGTCTGGGGTATCGCATACTAAGCTGAGGGTTGCGTTCCATGCTGAAAACCATTGAAGCATTTCTTGAAACCCCGGCGGGGCGCTTTCTCGGCATGGCGGGACTCGCAATCGTCGTCACCGTGCTGACCTGCGTCGCGGCGCGAAGCGTCAACCGCGTCATGCAGCGCCTCGTAGACCGCCAGCGCAAATCGGGAAGCTCGTTTGCAACGTTCACCGGCTTTACGCGCTATATCGCGGTCGCGGCGGTGTACTTTGCGGGCGGCATGGTCATCGTCAACGCCATTCCGCTGCTTTCGAGCGCGGTGCATACACTCCTGACCGCTGGCGGTGTTATCGCTGTTGTTGCCGGTCTTGCGGCGCAGGAAGCGCTCGGCAGCGTCGTGAGCGGCGTGATGATTCTGTTCTTTAAGCCCTTCAAGATGGGCGACTTCGTCCGCTACGTTGACAGTGACATCACCGGCACGGTCGAGGAGATCACTCTCCACCACACCGCCATCCGCACGACCGAGAACAAGCGCGTCATCATTCCGAACAGCAAGATGAACAGCGCCATCATCGAGAACGCGGACTACGCGGACAGCCGGGTGTGCGTATTCCTCAAGGTCGGCGTGTCCTACGAATCCGACCTGAAAAAGGCAAAGCAGCTGCTCGCCGCCGTGGTGGAGCGAAACCCGCTTTCCCTCGACGTCCGTACAGAACAGCAGAAGAAGGACGGTGCGCCGAGAGTCCCGGTCGTGGTGCTGGAGCTTGCGGACTCCGCCGTGACGCTCCGCGCGTCCCTCTGGGCGAAGGACAACGCAACGGCCTTCACGCTCCGGTGCGACGTGCTGGAGTCCGTCAAGCTCGCCTATGACCGCGAGGGCATCGAAATCGCGTACCCCCATATCGAGGTCGTGACGAAAGGGTAGGGCTGCGGATTTGTGCGCTTATCTGCACGGGTTCCCGCGTTTTGTAAGGAACTTATAAATACTGCTGCAAAGAAAGAGGTATATCGCCTCTCTTTTTGTCTTTTCTGCTTTACTTTGCTGAGAAACTCTGGTATACTGAACCTATACTGGAACCGCCAGTAAAAGTGTAAGGAGGAGATTCCCTATGAAGAAAAGCATTAGACTGACGGCTGTTGCGGCTCTCGCTGCCGCAGGCGTCATGGTTTCCGCAGGTGCGGCGAACTTCACCGGCGCAGCTGACCGTCTGCACGAGGTAGGCCTGTTTCAGGGCACCGGTGTGACCGCTTCCGGCGCACCTGTTTACGAACTCGACCGCACCCCGACCCGCGCAGAGGCAGCCGTCATGCTCGTCCGCCTGCTCGGCAAGGAGGCTGACGCCAAGGCGCTTACCTACACCGCGCCGTTCACCGACCTCGAAGGCTGGGAAGCACCGTACGTGCAGTATCTGTACGACAACAAGCTGACCACCGGCGCGACCGCGACCACTTTCGAGCCGAAGGCACAGTGCTCCGCGCAGATGTACACCACCTTCCTGCTTCGCTCGCTCGGCTACTCGGACGCTGAGGGCGGCGACTTCAAGTACAGCGACGCACTCGGCTACGCAGAGAACGTTGTCGGCCTCATCGACGACACCTTCTGCGACACCAAGAACTTCAAGCGCGACAATGTTGCCGCAATGAGCCTTGAGGCTCTCGGCGTCTCGCTCAAGGAGAGCAACACCCACCTCATCGACAAGCTGATTGCCGACGGCGCTATCGACAAGACCAAGGCGAAGCCGCTGACCGACTTCATCAGCATTGCAGACGAGTACAACACCGCAGCCGTTGCTTCTTCCGCCATCACCCGCATGGAGCAGGAGACCACCTCGAACATCAAGATGAACGCTGCCGGCGTGGACATCACCGCGGTTTCCACCATGAACACCAAGGCGCACATCAACACGACCGAGCTTTCCAAGAGCCAGATCGAGTTCTCCGGCACCACCACGACCACTATTCCGGGTTCCGACCCTGTCGTTACCCCGTCCTCCGGCTTCTACACCAACGGCGCATACTACATGACGACCGCAGAGGGCGTCAAGGTCAAGATGGACATGGACCTCGATGCGTTCATGCAGCAGATCGGCGACATCTCCGCAACCGACGCTTCCTACCTGCCGCTCTGCTTCATCGACAGCGCAGAGAAGAACGGCACTTCGGTTACCGTTACCTATGACTCCTCCGTCATGGACAGCCTGATGCAGGACGCTATGGGCGGCGTTATGAACAACCTGACCGGCGGTATGGAGCTTGGACTGGACGTTTCCGGTCTCAAGATTTCTGCTACCGTCAAGGACGGCAAGATCACCGGCACCACCATCAAGGGCGACATGACCATGGAGCTCGACGGCGAAAAGGTCACCATGTCGATGGACGTCAAGTCCGTTGTCAAGGCAACCGGCGACAGCGTCAAGCTCAACATCCCGACCGACCTTTCCGGCTACATCCCCTTCAATGAGTACATCAAGGACCTGCTCGGCGAGAATAAGTAAGACAAATACCTCCCCAATAGAAAGACCGCACAGCTATTGCACGGCTGCGCGGTCTTTTTCTATCCTGTCGCGAAACAGAGGGCAATACGTCACCGTTGCAGGCGGCCGGGTGGGGGCAGGAGGTGAATTGCGGCGAAGCCGCAAGAGAAGCCACTCTGGAGTGCCCGGCCCTACGGTAAACATTCATATAATGTGCACCCGTTTTCGTCTACGCGCCGTAGGGCGGGGTGCCCCCACCCCGCCGTTTTGAACGGTCTGCACGGATTTACACGGCCGGATGAGGTCATCCGGCCCTACGGTGCATGAATATAACCAGTGTCACGACATGGAACCCCCGTTGCATCGACCATACCGTAGGGCGGGGTGCCCTCACCCCGCCGTGTTTACCGCCTGCACCCGGTTTGCGGCCTCGTTCACCCCATGAGCGTCCTCAACTTCCCCGCAGAGGCGAGGAGGCTCTCCTTTTCTTCCTGCGAGAGGGGGAGGGCGAGGACGCCCTGAACGCCGCGCCGTCCCACCACCGCCGGCAGACCGAGGCAGACGCCCTCGATGCCGTAAGCGCCCCGGGCAAGGGTGGACACCGGCAGCACCGCGCGTTCGTCCCGGACGATGGCCTCGGCGATACGCCGCACCGCCATGGCGATGCCGTAGCAGGTCGCGCCCTTGCGCTCGATGATGGCGTAGGCCGCGTGCGTGACCTCGCGGGCGAGGGACGAAAGCATCTCTCCGGGGGCATTTATCCCGGCTGCGCGGCAGAAATCGTCCAAATCCGCGCCCGAAATGTTCGCGCTCGACCAGACGGCTACCTCGCTGTCGCCGTGCTCACCGAGCATGAATGCATGGACGTTGCGGCTGTCCACGCCGAGCCTGCGCCCGAGAAGGCACTTGACCCGCGCCGTGTCGAGGACGGTTCCCGAGCCGATGACGCGCTCCGGCGGAAACCCGGAAAGCGAAAGCGCGTACCCGGTGAGAATGTCCACGGGATTCGCAACGACAAGCAGGATAGCTTCGCGGTTGACGCGCGTGAGCTGCTCCAAAATGCTGCGCAGTATCTCGCGGTTGCGCCCGAGAAGCGCCTCGCGCGTTTCGCCCGGCCTCTGGTTCGCGCCTGCCGCCAGAATGACGAGGCCGCAGTCCGCGAAGTCCTCGTATTTCCCGGCATACACCCGGCAGGGACGCCCGAGCGCCGCCCCGTGCGCAATGTCGGCGGCTTCGCCCTCGGCCTTCTGCTCGTCCGCGTCGAGCAGCACCACCTCGGAAAACAGTCCGCTCACCGCAAGTGTGTAGGCGCTCGCCGCCCCGACGCTTCCGGCCCCGATGATGCCGCACCTGCGCATATCAGCCATAAAAATCACTCTCCTTTCCGCCGAGTATCCCCGTTTTCGGCTTGGAAAATACGCCGGAGTGTGGTAT
>UQVU01000066.1 GCA_900544475.1 uncultured Butyricicoccus sp. | reverse complement strand
CAGGTTTATCCACACAGATTGTGGATAACTTCGGTGCGTGCACGCCCACACGAGCGGGCGCACAATTTTCTGCGCAAGCCGAATAAGCATACCTGAATCACACACATCTATATTCTATCATCACAGCGCGAACATTTCAACAACAAAAACAGAATATCTGTCTAATTTATCGAGTTTACCGGCCGATTTCGTCCAGATAGGCGTTGAGGAACGCGGCGGCGAGGCTGTTCGGGCGGATATTCCGCCGCGCCTCGGCAGGGGAGAACCAGCTGGACCGGTCCACCTCGCGGTTGGTGCGGAGCCGGTCGGCGTCCGAAACGAAGGCGGTAAAGTTGCACATGAGCGTGTTGGACGGCTCGAAGAACCGCGTCCGGTTGAAGCGGATGCGCCCGGCGTGCAGGCCGGTTTCTTCGAGGATTTCGCGCCGCACGGCGTTTTCGGCGCTCTCGCCGCGGTTGACGTATCCGGCGACAAGAATGTAGCTCGGGCGGCCGTACTGCTGAATGAGCAGGATGCGGCCGGTCTTTTCGTCTGTGACGATCATGCTGACCGCCGTGTTGTACATGGGAAAGCGGTATTCGCCGCAGACCGGGCAGAACGGCACGATGCCCTCGCCTTCGAGCGGCTTTTCGATGAGCGCCGCGCCGCACTCCCAGCAGTGTTTCTGTATCACGGTGAAAAAATCCTTTCGTGTGGTGGAGATTTGCGATTTCTGCCATCGGCAGAGCTATTTCTTTCGAATGATCCGTTTCAGGAGCAGACAGACGAGCAGCACAGCCGCAGTCACGATGCCGTACAGCAGCGTACCGGTGTACCACGGGGCGGACTGCATGGCATACAGACCGGGGCGTGCCCTGTAATCTATAAATGAATACAGCCCGTACCCGATGAAAAAGCCGCAGAACGACCCCATTATGATATTCAGAATGCGATTGAGCGTGTCTTTTTTCATGGCAGGCTCCTTATACATTATATGGTGTGTATTGTTTACCGGAAATCCGCGAGGCGGTCGAGGCTGCGGTACTGAATGGCCTCGGCGATGTGCTCGGCGGCAATCGTGTCGCTCTCCGCGAGGTCGGCAATCGTCCGCGCGACGCGGAGAATGCGGTCGTGCGCACGGGCGGTCAGACCGAGCCGTTCGAACGCGCGGCGGAACACCGCAGACGCCTCCTCGGTCAGCGGACAGAACTCCGCGAGAAGCGAGGGCGGAATGGCGGCGTTGCAGATGTCCTCGCCCTGCCGGTCGTACTGCCGCTGCCGGGCGGCGAGCACACGGGCGCGGATGGTTTCCGAGGTTTCCTCCTGCGCGTTTTTCCGCGCGGCAAGCGCCTCATACTCGACCGGCTGCACGGTGATCTGGAGGTCGATGCGGTCGAGAAGCGGCCCGGACAGGCGGCGGAGGTACTGCTGCACGGTTTCCTTCGAGCAGGTGCAGCGCTTCGTGCCATACCAGCCGCACGGACAGGGATTCATCGCGGCAATCAGCTGAAAATCGGCAGGGTAGGTGACCTGACCGGCGGCGCGGGCGATGGTCAGCTTTCCGTCCTCCATCGGCTGGCGCAGCACCTCGAGCGCGTCGCGCCGGAACTCGGGCAGCTCGTCGAGAAACAGCACACCCCGGTGGGCGAGGGTGATTTCGCCGGGCAGGGGAAGCCGCCCCGGTCCGCCCGAACCGCCCGCGAGCGCGACCGCCGAGGACGAATGATGGGGTGCGCGGAACGGACGCTCGGCGCGTTCGACGGCCTCCTGTGCGCGGCCGACCGCAGACCAGACACGGATGACGTCCAGCCGCTCCTCGTGCGACAGCGGCGGCAGAATGGACGAAAACCGCTTCGCCATCATGCTTTTGCCCGAGCCGGGCGAGCCGGTGAGCAGCACGTTATGCCCGCCGGCCGCCGCGACTTCGAGCGCCCGCTTGACGAGGTGCTGACCGAGCACATGGGCGTAGTCGAGGTCGTTTTGCGAGGGGAGAGGCTCCGGGGGCGGCGGACAGGGAGAAAGCTGTCTGCGTCCGCTCAGGTGGTTGATGAGCTCGCTCAGCGTCCGCACCGGGTAGACGGTCAGGCTGTCCGCGTAGGACGCCTCCTGCGCGTTTTCCGCCGGCACGTAAACCGTCTTGAAGTCCGCGCTCCGCGCTGCGAGCGCCATGGAGAGCGCACCGCGCACCGGCCGCAGCTCGCCCGAAAGCGACAACTCGCCGAAGAACAGCGCGTCCTGCGGCAGGGCGTTGATTTCGCCGGCGGCGGCGAGAATGGACAGCAGAATGGGCAGGTCGTAGGCTGTTCCGGCTTTTCTCGTGTCGGCCGGGGCGAGGTTGACCGTCAGGCGCGACACCGGCCAGTCGAACGCGCAGGACTTCGCCGCCGCCCGCACGCGCTCTCCGGCCTCGCTGACCGCGCCGGTCGGCAGACCCACGACGTCGAGCCGCGGCAGTCCCCCCGAAAGCAGACATTCGACCGTGACGATGTACCCGTTGATGCCGGAAAGACCGGCGGAAAATACGCGAGATACCATCTTTCTCCACCCTTTCTGAAAGCAGACCGCAGTCCGTGTTATGCCGAAAAACGATGTATACCATAAATATACTATATAACACCCCCTTCTGCAACAGCAAAACCGTGAGTTTGCACAGGAATGGGCGGCAAAAAGCCGGTTTTCGTTCCATAATATAAAACGGCTTATCGAAAAATGGAAAATGAACGGAAAAAAAGCGGTTTTGCTGTTTACAATCGTCTGCATCGGTGATACAATAAAACACAGAAAAAAAGTCTTGTTATCGTGTAAAATACACTAAAATGGGACTTTTTCAAATCCGACGCTATAATTATAATAGGAGGATATATCACATGGCAAGAAAGATGAAGTCCATGGACGGCAACACTGCGGCCGCGCACGTATCGTACGCGTTTACCGAAGTTGCGGGTATCTATCCGATCACCCCGTCCAGCCCCATGGCAGACAGCGTTGACCAGTGGGCTGCCGCAGGTCAGAAGAACATTTTCGGCACGACCGTAAAGGTCATCGAAATGCAGTCCGAGGCAGGTGCGGCAGGCACCGTTCACGGCTCTCTGGCAGCCGGCGCACTGACCACCACCTACACCGCATCTCAGGGTCTTCTGCTGATGATCCCGAACATGTACAAGATCGCAGGCGAGCTGCTTCCGTGCGTATTCCACGTTTCCGCGCGTACCGTTGCTTCCCACGCTCTGAACATCTTCGGCGACCACTCCGACGTCATGGCATGCCGTCAGACCGGCTTTGCAATGCTCGCAGAGACCAACCCGCAGGAAGTTATGGACCTGTCCGCAGTAGCGCATCTCGCTACCATCGAGTCCCGCGTTCCGTTCATCAACTTCTTCGACGGCTTCCGTACCTCCCACGAGATCCAGAAGATCGAAGTCTGGGACTACGCAGACCTCAAGGAAATGTGCGACATGGACGCTGTTGAAGCGTTCCGCAAGCGCGCTCTGAACCCGGAGCACGCAATGATGCGCGGCTCTCACGAGAACGGCGACGTTTTCTTCCAGCACCGCGAGGCAGCGAACAAGTACTACGAGGCAGTTCCGGGCATCGTAGAGAAGTACATGGGCAAGGTAAACGCCAAGCTCGGCACCAACTACCAGCTGTTCAACTACTACGGCGCAGCTGACGCAGACCGCGTCATCATCGCTATGGGCTCCATCTGCGACGTTGCAGAGGAAGTTATCGATTACCTGAACGCACACGGCGAGAAGGTCGGCCTCGTAAAGGTTCGCCTGTACCGTCCGTTCCGTGCCGACAAGCTCATCGCAGCTATCCCGGAGACCGCAAAGAAGATCGCAGTTCTCGACCGCACCAAGGAGCCGGGCTCCCAGGGCGAGCCGCTTTACATGGACGTTGTTACCGCTCTGGCTGACGCAGGCATCACCGACAAGGTAGTTACCGGCGGCCGTTACGGTCTGGGCTCCAAGGATACGCCCCCGTCCTCCGTATTCGCTGTATACGAGGAGCTGGCAAAGGACGAGCCGAAGAAGATGTTCACTCTGGGCATCACCGACGACGTTACCTTCCTGTCCCTCGAGGAGAAGCCGTCCCCGAACACCGCAGCAGAAGGCACCATCGAGTGCAAGTTCTGGGGTCTCGGCGGCGACGGTACTGTCGGCGCGAACAAGAACTCCATCAAGATCATCGGCGACCACACCGACAAGTTCGTTCAGGCATACTTCCAGTATGACTCCAAGAAGACCGGCGGCGTAACCATCTCGCATCTGCGCTTTGGCGACAAGCCGATCCGTTCGCCTTACTACATCAACAAGGCTGACTTCGTTGCCTGCCACAACCCGTCCTACATCATCAAGGGCTTCCCGATGGTTCGCGACGTTAAGCCGGGCGGTATCTTCATGATCAACTGCCAGTGGTCCGACGAAGAGCTCGACCACCATATGCCGGCTGTTGCAAAGCGCTACATCGCTGCGAACAACATCCAGCTCTACACCATCAACGCGATCGACAAGGCTATCGAGATCGGCATGGGCAAGCGCACCAACACCATTCTTCAGTCTGCGTTCTTTACCCTCGCAAAGGTAATGCCGCAGGAGGAAGCAATCGGCTACATGAAGGACGCGGCTACCAAGTCCTACCTGAAGAAGGGCCAGGACGTTGTTGACATGAACCACAAGGCGATCGATGTCGGCGCTACCGCATTCCACAAGGTCGAGATCCCGGCATCCTGGGCTGACGCGAAGGACGCAGAGGACACCCGCGAGCTGCAGGGCCGTCCGGAAGTCGTCAAGATGGTCAAGGACGTCATGGAGCCGATCGGCCGCATGGACGGCGACTCTCTGCCGGTTTCCGCTTTCGCAGGCGAGCATGTTGACGGCTCCTTCGAGCACGGCGCAGCGGCTTACGAGAAGCGCGGCGTAGCAGTTACCGTTCCGCAGTGGAACGAGGCTACCTGTGTTCAGTGTAACCAGTGTGCTTATGTCTGCCCGCACGCAACCATCCGTCCGTTCGCACTGACCGACGAAGAGGCTGCTGCTGCTCCGGCTTCCGCAAAGCTGGTTGACATCAAGGCAGGCAAGGGCAAGGGCAAGTACAAGTACACCATGGCTGTATCCCCGCTCGACTGCATGGGCTGCGGCGTATGTATCGGCGTCTGCCCGACCAAGTCCCTCACCATGGTTCCGCAGGAGCAGGAAGCTGCTCAGCAGGACACCTTCGATTACTGCGTAGCAAAGGTTTCCGAGAAGGAAGACATGGTTTCCGTAAACTCCGTCAAGGACAGCCAGTTCAAGAAGCCGCTGCTTGAGTTCTCCGGCTCCTGCGCAGGCTGCGCCGAGACTTCTTACGCCCGCCTGATCACTCAGGTATGCGGCGACCGTATGTACATTTCGAACGCTACCGGTTGTTCCTCTATCTGGGGCGGCCCGGCTGCTACCTCCCCGTACACCGTCAATGCCGAGGGCCACGGTCCGGCATGGGCAAACTCCCTGTTCGAGGATAACGCAGAGCACGGCCTCGGTATGTACTACGGCCAGGAAGCTCTCCGTGAGCGCCTGATCTCCAAGCTCGAGGAGATGGCTGGCTCCGAGAAGGCTTCTGACGACTTCAAGAATGCCGTCAACACCTTCATGGATACCAAGGACAACGGCGCTGAGAACGCTGAGCCGACCAAGGCCCTCATTGCAGAGCTTGAAAAGGCTGCTGCTGCAGGCTGCCCGGATGCTCCGGAAGTTCTGGCACACAAGGAATACCTCGCTAAGAAGTCCGTCTGGATCTTCGGCGGCGACGGCTGGGCATACGACATCGGCTTCGGCGGTCTGGATCACGTTCTGGCTTCCGGCAAGGACGTAAACGTTATGGTATTCGATACCGAGGTTTACTCCAACACCGGCGGACAGGCTTCCAAGGCTACCAACATCGGCGCTGTTGCACAGTTCGCAGCTTCCGGTAAGACCACCAAGAAGAAGAGCCTTGCTGAGATCGCTATGAGCTACGGCTACGTTTACGTTGCACAGGTAGCTATGGGCGCTAACATGGCTCAGACCCTGAAGGCAATCGCTGAGGCTGAGGCTTATCCGGGCCCGTCGCTCGTCATCGGCTACGCTCCGTGTGAGATGCACTCCATCAAGGGCGGCATGACCAACTGCCAGGCTGAGATGAAGAAGGCTGTTGACTGCGGTTACTGGAACCTGTTCCGCTTCAACCCGCAGCTGGCTGACGAGGGCAAGAACCCGTTCATCCTGGAGTCCAAGGAGCCCAAGACCGAGGATTACCGCAAGTTCATGATGGGCGAGGCTCGCTACTCCGCTCTGACCCGTTCCTTCCCGGATCGCGCAGAGGGTCTGTTCGAGCGTTCCGAGGTCGAGTCCACCAAGCGTTACGCTCACCTGCAGCGTCTGCAGGCTCTGTACGCACCGGAGGCTTAATCTCCCGCACACAGGCTGAAACAGCATAAATAACGAACTCCCGCAGAGTAAGAACGCTCTGCGGGAGTTTTTTTATGTAAAAATAGTGTGGTATCATGAAAAATCGCGCTTCCGTAGGGCGGGCTGCCCTCAGCCCGCCGCCGTCAATCGGTGCACATCGTTACACGGCGGCATGGGGTCATGCCGCCCTACGGCAAGACGTCAATCTCGGAGGAAATGCCGTCAATCTGTGCAGGACGTTCCAAACGGCGGGGTGGGGGCACCCCCGCCCTGCGGGAAAGAGCTGCTCCGGCGCTGAAAACTCACTCCGCCCGGCAAAAAACGCATATTTGCATTTTCACCGTGCAATTTTGCAGAAACATATACCGCTCTGGGAAAATCTATGCTATACTGAGAAAAAGGACAGGCATTTGAGAGCAGACAGAGAAAGGCGGGATTTCATGAAACTTCACCTTGTCAAACGTGTGGGAATGCTGGCGGCGTGCGCGGCGGCCGCGACGGTCTGTGTTTTCGGCGTCGCTTCGCTGAACGGACTGCGGTACGTCCGTCCGACGGCGGAGAACTGGACGCTGCTGGCGTATATCGAACCGGCGGCGCGGGTCGAGCAGCAGGTGGAACGCTCGGACGGCGAGTATTTCGCTACAACGCTGACCGGCTTTGACGCACAGGAGCGCCGGGTCTGGTCGCTCACCTCCATGCACCCGTTCATCGTCGGCTACGGCGACAGAGAAGTCTATAACGGCAGCGAAATGACCCAGTATATCACAGGCTACGGCGGATATACGACACAGCATGTGCAGTATGACGAACTCGGGCGCACGATACAGTTCGAAAGCTCGTACGGAACGGCGTTTTATACCTACCGCGGCGAGGAAAGCGAACCGTATCAGGAGAAATGGTACAATACACAGGGCGAACAGATGTCGGAAAGCATTTTCGAGCACGATTCCGCGACCGGATATACCATACAGACCAGAAATACCTATGAGCCGTACGGCACGGTCGGCACGGATTATACCGTGATAGACCGGTACGGGTACGTGGTGTATATGGGCGAGGACCTGCCCGACGCAGCGAATATGCCGCAGGGGGACGGGGTTTATGATACGAACGCAAATACATGGACCCGCACGCAAGCGGACGGCTCGACAGAAAAGATATGGTACGACGATGAGCGGCGTATGGTGCGGCAGGAGGAGAGAAACGAGGACGGCTCGCTTTCGTACACCGCCGAAGTAGAATACACCGACGTCACCCGATAAGGGAACCTTTCCCGCGGCGGAACGTCAAAGAGTGTGTAAAAGGAAAAACCTGCCGTGATTGACAAACCGGGGCGGCAGGATTATACTGAAAACACAAAAAATGGTTGATAAAAGGGAGGAGCAAATCTATGAAGAAAATGTGGATTTCGGCGCTGCTCGCGGCGGCAATGATGACCGCAGCCGGGGCAGCGGACACACCGAGCGCGTGGGCGCAGAAGTCGGTTGACGCGGCGCGTGCGGCCGGTATCGTGCCCGCGCAGGTGAACAGCGCGTTCGATACGGCAATCACTCGCGAGGATTTCTGCTCGCTTGCCGCTGCGGTCTACCGCGCGTGGGAGAAAAAAGATGCGCTCACCGCATACACGAGCAGCCGCGTCAGCTTTTCGGATACGGATAACGCGGATGTGCTGCTCTGCGCCTCGGCAGGCGTGGTGAACGGCGTCGGAAACGGAAAATTTGCGCCGCAGAAGAACATCACCCGTCAGGAAGCCGCAAGTATGCTGTACCGTCTGGGCGCACTGAACAAGAACGTCAAAAATGACGTAAACGACCGCCTGCCGCACGTTTTCGCGGACGGCGAGAAAATCCGGTCGTGGGCGCGCAGCGACATCAACTGGGTCTACCGTCAGGGTATCATGAACGGCACCGGCAGCAATCAGTTCACTCCGGACGGCGCGTATACGCGCGAGCAGTCCATCGCGACCACGCTCCGCCTGTACGACAGCAGCTACGCCGTCGCGCCGGAGGCGAAAGCGGCGCATTATGTGCTCGTGCCGAATGAAAGAACCGTGACGATCGAGGACGCGGCAGGAAACCGCTTGCTGACCGATTTCGAGGGCACAAACGGCTATTTCCAGAATGCGCATCTGTTCGGCGTGTGGGCAGAGGTTGAATGGACCGATACGGACCCGCACTGTACGGTCGTGAACCTCAAAACCGGCGAGAGACTGGAAAACCGCACGATAACCGGCATCAGCCCGGACGGCACGAAGGCGTGGGCGAAGCAGTTTAACACCGGCAGCGGCGGTACGTTCCTCATCATCCGTTCGGACGGCACGCACGGCAAGGCGGAGTTCAGCGCGCTGAGCTCGTGGAGCAACGACGGCAAGTCGCTCGTGCGCAGCAGCGACGGCAGCATCACAGCCATCGACAACCAGACGCGCGAATTGTGGCGCGTCAAGGGCGTTTCGCTCGGCGCTTATTACGGCAGAGGCGATATGCTGATCATCGATTACGACAACAGTCCGTCTGTCCTCGTGAAGGACGGCAGGGCCGCCACGCTCGGCGCGAAGAATATCACCAGCCTCAACCAGAGCGGCGAGACCTGCATTGTTTCGGACAGCATCGGCTATTACAAGGTCTGTGATCTGAACGGCAGGGCGCTCAGCAGGACCTACCAGAACGCGCTGTACAGCGAGGGCAGCAATCTGTACGCCGGCTGGGTCAAGGACCGTACTTATGAAATCTTTTACTGCCCGGCGGGCGGCAGCGCGAAGGTGCTGTATACGGTAACGTGGGATGTTTCGACGCCGACGGAGCTGCCGACCGACGGCGCCGGTCTGTATGCGCTTCAGACGGACGACAGGACGGTCGTCTGCATTGACAGCTTCGGCCAGACTGTTGGAACGGCGAAGGCCGCGTTCAAGGTCAGCAATATTGCGTTTGAGGACGGCGTGCTGGTGCTTCAGGGTGAAAATCAGCAGGTAAAGTGTCTGCCGACAGGCGAGGTTATTTCTTAAGGAGAACCGCCGTCTGGCGGCGGAGACGCCGGTGTTCACCGACGAGGGGATTGCCAGTGTTCACTGGCGGGAACAAAAGGGGACAGGAAACCATATGGTGTCCTGTCCCCTTTTGCCCCTGTCGGTGGGCACCGACACCCCCGGGCCGCCGAAGGCGGCCAAAAAACGCTCTCGATGGGGCATATCCTCGCCTTCTGCATCGAAGATGCAGGAACCGGCGAAAACGTTAATTTGTGCTTGCGCAT
>UQVU01000065.1 GCA_900544475.1 uncultured Butyricicoccus sp. | reverse complement strand
TATTGCTTCAAAACCGCGCCTCGTCAGTACGCAAAATTTACTCGCAAATCGCTCTTGTCCAATTATGCGGTATTGCCCAAGGCTTTTTTCGGGAAAAGAGGCCGCCGTACAAAGTAGATTGTGCATTGAAAATAACATGAAAAGGTGCTATACTCAAAATAAGAGTAAAAACAGCCGCGGCAACCTCGGCGCGGATATTCCCGTGCTGGTGTACCGGATGCTCGAATATTCGCTGAGGGACGCGATTACCGAGCGATTCGGCAAGGACGTTCAGGTGGAGCTGTTCCGCAAGGCGGGGCGCACGGCCGGCGAATATTTCGCGCGGCATTTCCTCGACCTGACGCTGCCGATGAACGGTTTCGTCGGAGAGCTTCAGGCGAAAATGCAGGAGCAGCGCATCGGCGTGCTGCGCATCGAGAGCATCGACGAGGAAAAGGGCGAGATCATGCTCACCGTGTCCGAGGACGCGGACTGCTCGGGTCTGCCTGTGCTCGGCGAGACCGTCTGCAACTATGACGAAGGCTTTATCTCCGGCATCCTCAGCGTGTACAGCGGAAAGGAATACCGCGCGGTCGAAATCGACTGCTGGGCGACCGGCAACCGCGTATGCCGCTTCCGCGCCGCAATAGAGGAATAAACAAAACGAACGGTTGGATAGGAAGATGGACGAAACGAACTGCGATAAGCTGTTTGAATATCTGAGAAGTATTCTGTATGACGCAGAGATAGAAAAACTGGATATTGACTCGCTCGATGAGCCTTTCCGCAAGCTCGGCATGGGACTTCAGTTCCTTGCGCACGCGGTGCGCGAGATGAAGCAGTATACGGCGGCGCTCGCCGCCGGCAATCTGTCCGTGCCCTCGCCGTCACGCGAGAACTTTCTCTGCGAGAACCTGAAAAATATCCACGCGAACCTTAATCACCTGACCTGGCAGGCCAAGCAGGTCGCACGCGGCGACTATTCGCAGTCGGTCTCCTACATGGGTGAGTTTTCCGAGGCGTTCAACGCCATGGTTGCGCAGCTGCGCGAGCGCGACGCCAAGGTAAAGGAAGAGGCGCGTCTGGTGCAGCAGAACCTCGCGGTCGTCGAGGGCTACAATAAGCTGCTGCTCGAGCTTATCGCGCGGAGCGAGGATATTCTCGTCACCGCCATCGAGGACAGCGAGATCCTCTATTCGACCCGGTCGAACGTGCAGGCGCAGGAGATCTACGGCATCATTCGGGACAGGCTCGAACGGAAGCGCCGCGGAATGGGCGACAGGGTGCCCGAGTGGGTCTGGGAGACCGAGGACTCCGAGCACCGCTACTATCGCATCACGACCGCACGCATGGAGTGGCAGGGACGGCAGGCCTATGCCCATATCATCCTCGAAATCACGCGCGAGCGCGAGGAGCAGGATCGTCTGGAGATGAAGGCATATTCGGACACGCTGACGAGCATCGGCAACCGCTCGTTCTTCATCAAGCGGGCGAAGGAGGTTCTGGAAAGCGGCGAGGCGTTCGTCATCTGCTACTGCGACCTCGACCACCTGAAATACATCAACGACAGCCACGGTCACGCCGAGGGCGACATCTATATATGCAGCTTTGTCGAGTGCGCACAGCAGTTCATCCGCGAGGAGGACATTTTCGCCCGCCTCGGCGGCGACGAGTTTTGCATCATCTTCCGCAACTGCTATCAGGACGTGATCGAGCAGCGCATGAGCGAAATTCGGCAGGCGTTCTCGCAGGGCTATTCGCGTTACAGCAAGAGCTTCAGCTACGGTCTGGTGCAGGTGCCGGAGGGACACGGCGCCCTCTCGCTCAACGAGCTGATGGAACAGGCGGACGCGCTGATGTATCAGCAGAAGAAAGCGCGAAGAAACGCGCGATAAAAACCGCAAACAGGCAAAAAATACGGCACAGCTTCCCCCAAAAGGGCGGCGGCGCCGTTTTTCTTTTTATGCTGCGTCCCTTCGCATCAAAGCGATGCACAGAAAAAAGCCGACGATGAACAATACCGCATACTGTCCTGAAACCGTACTTTTCTTCTTCCTCTTGCGAGGGCTGTAGTATAAGCCTAAAGTTATAAAAATCTCCTGATGAATTTTGGCGGAATTATGCAAAACACGTTGATTTTTGCATCAATTCGCGAAAGCCTTGAAGAAGAAAATTGGTAATGTATTGCATTCCATAAAATATGATGTATAATATAGATAAAGAGAGAACAGGAAAACAGGCAATATTTGTCATATTGCATAATCTATCCCCGATAGATAAACAGAGAGGACAGAAATGAGAGAAAAATCTTCCGCATTACGCGCAAAAGAAGCCTTTATGGCGCTTTATCACGACGGAAAATTCAAACCGGGTACGAAGATACCGTCCGAGTCCAACATGGCGGAGCTGCTCGGCGTAAGCCGGGAAACCTGGCGCAAGGCACTTGCTCTGCTGCGCGGCGACGGTGTGCTGTATTCCAAGCACGGCTCGGGCACCTACCTGCTTGAGCAGTCGCACCGCATCACGAACGACCTGTCGCAGCTCAAGAGTATGTCGCGCATGATCGAGGAGGCCGGACTGGTCGAGGAAGGCTCGTGTATGACCTGCACGGTCGGCGCCGCCCCCGAGGAGGTCTGCAAGTTCTTCGAGGCGTCCGCGGGCACGGATTTCCTGACCATGCAGCACATCCGCCGCACGGTGGAGGGCGTTATCGTGGTGAGTCTGGGTTATCTGCCCGGCAAGTACGCCGACCTCATGAAGGAGCATATGCCGCATTCGCTGTTCGATTTTCTCGAAGAAACCGAGGGCATACATATCAGCCACGCGACTACCGAGCTGTTTATCCCGTCGAAAACCGACCCGATGTATGAGCTGCTGCATCTGGCGGACGACCAGAGCGCGTTCGGCTTCAAGCAGGGCCACTACGACTCGCGCGGAAACCCGATTCTCTACTCGCTCGATTACCTGCGCAGCGACCTGTTTCACTTCACTATCATGCGTATTAGACCGTAAAAAAGACAGAATAAAAGGGAGAACGCAAGACAGCTTTATTGATAAATAAAAGGGAGAAACCGCTTACAGGGCAGTTCCTCCCTTTTTTGTGTCTTATAAAAACAATCAGATGCGGCGGATTTTTACCTGCGGCAGCAGCTTTTCGACGGCTTCCCGTTCGGCCGGCTGCGTGCCGCTGCACATGACGTTCGCCGCGCCGGTCGCGGTCGAAAGGCGCACCGCGTCCTCATCGCTCATGCCCAGACTGTCGGCGTAAGCGAGCGCCGCAACCACGCTGTCACCTGCGCCGACCGTGCTGCCGACCGGGACGGAAAGCCCCTCGGCATAGAGCACCTCGTTTCCGCGCAGATAGAGTGCGCCGCGCTCGCCGAGCGAGATAACGACGCGCGTAACGCCGCCTTTCAGCAGCCGCCGTCCCTCGGCAATCAGCTCGTCCGTGTCCGTGAGCCTGTGCCCGACGAGCCGCGAAAGCTCGTCCTCGTTCGGCTTGATGAGATAGGGCGCGGCCTTGAGGCCCTCGGCGAGCAGCACGCCGTCCGCATCGAGGCAGACCCGTGCGCCCTTTTCGCGGCACGCGGCCGTCCAGACGCGATAGCTGTCCTGCGGTGCGCCCTGCGGCAGGCTTCCGGCGAGAACCACGATGTCGCCCTCGCGCACCATGCCGAGCAGGTCGCGCAGCAGCGCGTCAAGGTCCGCAGGCGAAACGGTCAGTCCCGGCTCGTTGATGTCGGTGTTGGTGTGCAGTGCGCGGTCGATGATTTTCAGGTTAGTGCGCGTCTGTCCCTCGACAAAGCGGAAGTGCGTGCGCAGCCCCTCGCGTTCGAGCGCCGCGAGCAGCGTCCGGCCGCTTTCGCCGCCCAGAATGCCCACCGCGCAGCTTTCGCCGCCGAGCTTCGCAATCACCTTGCTGACGTTGATGCCCTTGCCACCGGGGTCGGTGCGCATGGACGTTATGCGGTTGACCGTGTCGAGCGCCATGCCCGGGATTTCCACCGTCTTGTCGAGCGCGGGGTTGAGTGTTACCGTGTAAATCATGGGGAAAGCTCCTTTGGATTATCCACAGAATGTGGAAAAAATAAAGCGGAAATCATTCCGGCTGCCATTCGTCCTCTTCCGGCTCGTGCGGCGGCTTTTCAAAGCGCGTTTCGATTTGACGCCCGGTCTCCTCGATGGCGGAGTGGTAGCCGGTCAGCGCCGCAAAGGGCGCGAACTGCGCCGCTCGGTCGTGCATGGTCATGCGCGGGTGCTTTACGGAAACATGATGCGGCAGATTCAGGATTTCTTCGTATTTTCGGTTGTCGGGTGCGGACATGGGCCACCTGCTTTCTAAAATAAATCCAACATATTATCCAGATAAATCTCCTCGCGGACGTTTATCTGATACTCGGGTTTTGTCATGTAGTGCAGCAGAAACTCGAGCACGAGTGCGCTGCCGAGGCTGCGGCCCTCGATTTTGAACTGCGAAAAGCCCATCGGCAGATAGGTGTCGCGGATGTCGGACACGCCGATGAAGCCGGGGTTTTTCATCGCCTTGGAGAAGCGGTAGCCGCCGGCGGCGTCGGGCGAGGCGCAGCGGTGCTCGGCAGGTTCACCGAGGTTGCGGCGGCTGACCGCCTCGTAGCAGCGCCGTCTGTCCGCGCAGGCAAACGAGCAGCATTCGTTGCACAGGAACTCGGTTTTGTCCTTGAGCGGCTGCGGCAGGGCGGAAAGCTCGTCAAAGCGGCGGTTTAAGCGGAAATCCGGCACGACAAAGCGGAAGTCCTCGCGTTCGAGTTCGCGCCGGAAGTCCTCGAAGCGGGTCAGCACCTTGGTGGTCGAGGACACGAGATAGAGGTTTGGAAAACGCTCCTTCAGATAGCGCAGCAGCAGGTCGGAGTGGACGATGACGCCGTTTTGCGCGCCCCGATTTGCAGAAAACAGCTCGCAGAGCGCGTTGCATTTCCGGTCGGAAAGGTGCGTTTCGCGCAGCAGGGAATTGCTGAACGTCAGCCGCGCGGAAATGCCGTATTCCTGCATGAGTGCCGCCACCTCGCGCGGGTCGTTTTCGCCGTAGCCGGCGCGTCCGCCGCCCCAGATGCAGTCCGCCGGTGCGCCGTAAATCGAGCCGATTTCGCATCGGTCGTAGAAATATTCCCGGTGCTTTCGGTACAGCGGCAGAAACACGCGATACAGCTCGTAAAACTCGAACAGGCCGGGCAGGTGGTAATATGCGGTTTTGCTTTCCATATTCATACGTTTCCTCACGCCTTGTGACCGCCGATCCGGCCGTTTCTGTCGCGGGCGGTCGCGCCTTTTTCCAGATTCATGCCTTTGAGAATGGCGTTCTTGCCGAATTTCTTCTTGATGGCGAGGGCGGCCTCCTGCAATCTGCGCTCCCGCGCAAGCGCCTCGTCCTCGACCTTTTCCTTTGCCTGCTCGGCGGCGTAGTCGGTGAACAGGTCAAGCTGCTCGAAGGCGTGCTTTTTCGGCGCGTCCGCCTCGGGGAGCAGGTGGTTCGCCACCACGGTCAGCCGCCGGATGAGCAGGTTTCTGTCGATGATGCGGTCGTACAGCTCGGACACCGCGTCGAGAATTTTCTTCGTCGAGGAGGTGTGGCCGCCGAGGTTTATCGAGCCGTGCGCCTGCTTGGGTATCGTGCGGCCGTAGCGGTCCTTTTCGACCGGGCCGTGATAGCGCCGCCGCCGTGCCGGGTCGGTCAGGTTTTCGATGTCGTAGCCGACCGTGATAACGATCTGGTCGGTGACGTAGCGCTTGTCTACCAAGTCGAGCGCAAGCAGGTCAGCCATTTCGCGCAGCACGAGCCGCGCCTTGTCCGCCTCGTAGGGGCACTGGAGCACCTGACCTGAGCTGAGGCTCTTGGCGCCCGGCGTGTACGCCTTGATGGCCGCGACTGTGCACGGCTCCCAGCCCCACGCATGGTCGATGAGCAGCTCCGCATTCTTGCCGAACAGTTTATAAAGCAGCTCCTCGTCCTTCTCCGAGCACAGCGCAACGTCGCCCATCGTGTACATACCGTAGTCCGCGAGCCGCTTCGCGATGCCGCGCCCCACGCGCCAGAAATCCGTAATCGGCCGGTGGCTCCACAGCTCACGCCGGAACTTCATTTCGTCAAGCGCCGCGATACGCACGCCGTTTTCGTCCGCAGGAATGTGCTTCGCGACAATATCCATCGCGACCTTGCAGAGGAACAGGTTGGTGCCGATGCCGGCGGTGGCGGTGATGCCGGTCGTGTTCAGAACGTCGAGTACGATTTTCATCGCAAGCTCACGCGCCGAAAGACCGTAGGTGTCGAGGTAGCCGGTGACATCTATGAACACCTCGTCGATCGAGTAGACCACAATATCATCGGGCGACACATATTTCATATAAATAGAGTAAATGCGCGTGCTGTATTCCATATAATACGCCATGCGCGGCGGCGCGATAATGAAATCGACCGCAAGCGCGGGGTCACGCTCAAGCTCGGAGAAAACGTGCGTTTCGCCGGTCAGGGCGTGCCCCGGGGCGCGGTTCCGCCGGGCGGCGTTTACCTCGCGGACGCGCTGCCGCACCTCGAACAGGCGGCTGCGGCCGGAAATGCCGTAGCTTTTGAGCGAGGGCGTCACGGCAAGACAGATGGTTTTGTCCGTGCGCTTCTCGTCCGCCACGACGAGATGGGTGTCGAGCGGGTCGAGTCCTCGCTCACGGCACTCCACGGAGGCGTAGAACGATTTGAGGTCGATGGCGATATAGGTGCGTTTTTTCATTCCGGCGGCCTCCTTTCTGATGGACTGACGGGCGGTTGCTGTAATCCCTATCGAACTTTTGTTCCCTTTTAGCATATAATGAATTGCGCCCGGAGTCAAGAGCAAAATGGGAAAGCAATACATGAAATTTTCGGAATTCTGCGCGTCCTTCGGCAAAATGTAACCGTTTCTGTAACCGCCCCATGCTATACTGAGCACAGTAAAAGCAAAACCATAGAGCAGCCGAAGAAAAAAGCTGCTCCATACATAACAAAAGGGGATGGCGAAATGGCTAACAGACTGCATAGAACACTGGCGCTCGTGCTGTCGTGCAATATCGCGATGACGGCATTCAGCGTGTCCGCTCTGGCGGCGGACGACACCGGCGCGTCCGAGGGCGCAGCGGTCGTTCACGCGCATAATAAGGTAAACTGCCCGACCTGCGGCGGCGACCACAAGGTAGAGGTCAAGGAGACCTGCCCGACCTGCGAGGGCGTTCTTCCGGACGTCTCGATGGTGACCTGCCCGGACTGCGACGGCGAGGGCAGCTATCGTACATGGGATTTTGATCATCCGTGTCCGATCTGCCACGAAGCAGGCTGCGAGAACAACCCGGACTGTATGTTCGGTTACGAGGTTTACAGGGTGGACTGCGAAACCTGCAACGGCACCGGCGAAATTCCCGACCCTGCGGTTAAGCAGTGCGAAACCTGCGGCGGCACGGGCACGGTGACGGTCGAGGCGGACTGCCCGGACTGCGGCGAGGACGGTCAGGTTGACTGCCCGAAAACCGAGGAAGGCTTCGGCGAGGGTACGCTGACGGCGGTATCTGATGACGGCGAGGGCACGATGCACTTCGCGTGCGACACCTGCGGCGCGGAGTATGACGAGCCGCTCGACGCCGAGCAGACCACCGCGCTCACCGCGAAGCACATGGAAGTCACGTTTGCGGCGGAAAAGACCGCGATTGACGCGCCGAAGGCACCTGCGGACGGCGCAGAGGACGCAAACCGCGCGGCCGGTCTGCCGGTTTGCTACAAGCTGACCATCAAGAACGACAATCAGGTCGCGGTGCACGGCGTTTCCGCCACGGTAACGCTCGACGGCGCGGTAGAGAATATCGCGGCCGAGGGCGCAGTCGTTGACGCGGAAGCGAAAACCGTCACCCTGACGCTTGATGAACTTGCGGCCGGCGGCACGCAGACCCTCACCATCACGGCGCAGACCTCTGCGGACGCGCAGCTCGGCGGCGACATCAAGGCGAGAATGACCGCATCGCTGCTCGATACCGTTCTGGCCGAGAGCGAGAGCGGCGTACACATCAACAAGTACGCAGCCGTCAAGAAGATTTATGTTGCGGGCGCGAATATGGGCGCAAATTACGGCAGCAGCGCAATGCCTGGCACGATCACCGCGATTGCCAGCAAGAAGGGCGAAACGTTCGATACGCTTGAAAACAAGACGTTCTCCTTTAACGGCGTGTTCGGCGGCTACTCCGGCCTCAAGCCGGGTACGGACGCGGACGGCCGCGTTATCAACAGCGGTGACGGCCGTATCTGGCAGTGTGTCGGCTTCGTGCCGTATAAAGGCTATAGCGGCAACGGCGATATGGCAACGCTCGAAGAGTACGTTTTCGGCCTGAACGACAGCACCGAGGACGGCGAAAACGAGCAGAGCGCAGTGGACGAAGCGCGTGCTTTCGTTGAGAGCAACGGCGGCGTTCTCTACGGCGAGGCCATCACCGAGGACGGCATCCATGCGCTCGAGAGTCAGGTTTACAGCGGCTATGTCACCATCATGACTGTCTGGGCGCTTGTCGAGCAGGCACCGCTCGAAATCGGCGATTACGGCGAAAACGGCCCGAAAATCACTCCGGTTTCTCCCGTGGAGTACAGGGCGACGAACGGCGCGGAAATCGCAGTCGGCGATGTCACCCCGAGCCATATTGACGGCCAGCACTACTTTGACGCAGAGCTGACCATTACCATTCCGGCGGACGCCCCCGAGAGCGTTCACATCAATCTGAACGACGCGCTTTCGGAAATCAACAAGAAAATCAACGCCATCGACGGCAATAAAGTTCAGCCGGGCGACACCATCCGCTACCGTCTGAAGCTCGTGAACAACAGCGGCAAGAAGTACGCCTACACGGCCTCCTCCGCCTCTGTCGGCACGATTGCCATGACGGACAGCACGGACGGCGCGTTTATCGGCTTCGACGGCAACGCCATCATCAACAGCGGCGAGTACACCAACATTCCGCGCCGCATGAACAACATCATGCTCCGCCAGCTTGCAACGGACGGCAGACTGAGCGACGCCGCCATCGGCGCGAAGCTGCGTGCCCTCGGCTACGGCAGCGAGGAGCAGACCGACGAGGAAATCACGCAGAAGTACCTCGGCTGCTACTATCTGGACTACATGAACCGCAACCGCGCGGACGGCAGCAAGGCGACGAGCTTCCACGACCTCACTCCGGCCGAAATGGCGATGCTGACCGATGGCGCGACCGGCACGGCCGTTCCCGAAACCAGCGAAAGCGTCGCGCAGGCGTTCTATCTGTATTACTACGGCTCGGTCTACACCTTTAACGGCGCAGGACTTTACGACTGCATGAACGAGAACGGCAAGGCCGGCTCTCCGGCGGACAAGGCGGTTTCTGCGGCGCTCACCGGCGAGGACGGCGCGTATATCGTCACCGCAGTCAGCGGCGCGGGCGCAAATAACGGCTTCCAGATGACGAAATTCGGTCTGGGAATGCAGTTCGACATGAACGTTGTTACCGAGCCGTCCAACCCGGGCGGCGGTGGCGGCGGCGGCCGTGACCACGACCCCAAGCCGGACCCGAAACCCGACCCGTCCAACCCCGGCACGGTAGAGATCCCGGATGAGGAAACCCCGACCTCTCCGCTCGACCCGGAGACCCCGGCGGAAGAAAAGCCGGAAGATCCGAAGGACAACACCATTACCGAAATCTATGACGAGGAGCTTCCGCTCGCAGACCTGTCGGTAACGGTTCCGCAGAC
>UQVU01000064.1 GCA_900544475.1 uncultured Butyricicoccus sp. | reverse complement strand
GTAGGGGATTTTGTGCTGCTCCAGTACACGCATGACATTGGTTTTTTCAGCAGATGCTTTCTTCGCCATTTCTGTCGCGCCCCTTTACTTTACCATGTTGGTCAGTTTGCCGATTTTCTCGATCTCGCAGGTGACGATGTCGCCGGATTTGAGGAATTTCGGCGGGTTGAAGCCCATGCCGACGCCGGCCGGGGTGCCGGTCGCGATGATCGTGCCCGCGAGCAGGGTCATGCCCTGCGACAGCTCCGCGATGATCTCCGAAATGGAGTGCAGCAGGCAGCGGGTGTTGCTGTTCTGGCGGGTCTCGCCGTTGACGGTCGAGGAAATCGCAAGCTCGGGCGGATAGGGGACCTCGTCCTCTGTGATGATGCACGGGCCGAGCGGGGTGAAGCCGTCGAGTGACTTGCCGAAGTACCACTGGTTGTGCTCGGTCTGGAGGTTGCGTGCGGAAACGTCGTTCATCACGGTGTAGCCGAAAATGCAGGCGGCGGCGTCGCGCTCGCGCACATTCTTGCAGTCGCGGCCGATGATGACGGCAAGCTCGGCCTCGTAGTCCAGACTGGTCACGATGTCCGGGTAGGCGGGAATGAGGTCGTCCGTGCCGCTCGTCTGGTAGGCGCGCTTGCTGAAATAGGTCGCCTTCTTGCGGTCGAGCAGGAACGCCTTGCGGTCGAACTGGGCGCTCTCGTCGGCGTGCGCGGCGTAGTTGACGCCAAGACAGATGATGTCCTGCTCGGGGTGCGGAATGGGCGAGCAGACGCGGACGGCGGACAGGCGCAGCGGTGCGCCCTCGATGGCCGCCTCGGGGTCGGACAGGCGCTCCTTTTCGGACGGGGTGATGCGGCGGATGAGGTCGGTCATGTCGCGGTAGGGCAGGCCGAAGTCGCGTACATCTCGGATAAGACCGGGGAAGCCGGTAAGCTCGACGCCGACGCGCTTTACACCATCGCCGTTATCAAACGTATAGAGTTTCATATCAATCACACTCCCTGGAGTTTAATTAGATTTCTATTGTATCATAGCACAGACTGCACAAAATAAAAAGCACGGAATTGAACTTTTTAACGAAATATGATATGCTGTTAGCAGTAACAGAAGAAATGGGGTGCGCACATGACCGGAAACTGCGATGACTGCGCCTATAATGTGTATGACGACGAAATGGATGAATACGTCTGCGAGGCGTATCTGGACGAGGACGAGTTCTACCGGCTGATGTCGAGCGGAAAAAGCTGCCCGTATTACCGTTCGGGCGACGACTATGAGCTTGTACGACATCAGAACTGAGCTTCCGTGGAACAGGTTCCACGGAAATCTGTGTTTTGACTTCGCAAAACACGGACGGAAAAAAGTTCCGTGGAAACTTTTTTCTCTTTAGCGGTATAAAAACCGAGATACATGCTCCCGGTTTTTATAAATCTGCTGCGCAGATTTTGATAATATACGCGCAAAAGCGCGAACAGCAGGCAGATTGAGCGGGATGAAAATAATTATAGCGAAAAGACAGGGAGAGATAAACATGACAGAGAGTGAAAAGGCCCGTCTGGGTCAGCTTTACAACGCAAACCACGACCCGCAGCTGATTAACAAGCGCACATGGGCGAAAAACCTGTGCATGGAGTACAATCAGCTGCGCTGGGACGAGGGGGAGAAGCGCACGGCGCTTTTGCAGGAGCTTCTCGGCATCTGCGGCGAGGACGCGGTGATCGAGCCGCCGTTCTACGTGGACTACGGCAAGAACATCTGCATCGGCCGCGGCTTCTATGCGAACCACAACCTCGTTATTCTGGACGGCGCGACCGTCACCATCGGCAACAACGTCTTTATCGGCCCGAACTGCACGATTTCGACCGCCGGTCACCCCTTCGAGGTCAAGCTGCGCAACGAGGGACTCGAGTACGCGAAGTCCATCACCATCGGCAGCAACGTCTGGATCGGCATGGGCACGCAGATCTGCCCGGGCGTCACCATCGGCGACAACGCGGTCATCGGCGCGGGCAGCGTCGTGACGAGGGACGTCCCGGCCGGCTGGCTCGCCTTCGGCAACCCCTGCAAGCCGGTCAAGGCGGTCGAGGAAAAGCCGGTCCGCAGAATCCTGTAACGCGCGGCCGCAACAGGCTCTTCACTTTCGCGTGTTACTATGCTATAATACAAATATCTGAAAGGGGCGATACCTGTGATAAACAGACATATGTACGAGCTGGGCAGCCACCGCTCGACCATTCGTGAGATATTTGAATACGGCAATCAGCGAGCTGCGATCGTCGGCCGCGAAAACGTGCTTGACTTTTCGCTCGGCAACCCGAACGTTCCCGCGCCGGACGCCGTGCGCGAGGCCATTCTCGCCGAGGCCGCAGGCGACCCGGTCGCGATCCACGGCTACACCTCCGCGCCGGGCGCACCGGACGTACGCAAGACGCTTGCGGACAACCTCAACCGCCGTTTCGGCACGGATTACACCGGCGACAGCCTTTACCTGACCGCAGGCGCGGCGGCGGCGCTTATGTGCGCGTTCCGTGCGCTCGCGTGCGAGGGGGACGAGTTCGTTGTGTTCGCTCCTTTCTTCCCGGAGTATAAAATGTTCATTGAGAGCGGCGCAGGCGCGAAGTGCGTGCTCGTTCCGCCGTCCATCGAGGATTTCCAGATTGATTTCGACGCCTTCGCGGAGCGCGTGAGCGAGCACACCAAGGCGGTCGTCATCAACTCTCCGAACAACCCGTCCGGCGCGGTCTACTCCGAGCAGACGATCGTCCGTCTGGCGGACTTCCTGCGCGAAAAGGAAAAGGAATACGGCCACCCGATCTACCTGATTTCGGACGAGCCGTATCGCGAGATCGTGTACGACAATGTGACCGTTCCGTTCGTGCCGAACTACTACGACGATACCGTTGTCTGCTACTCCTACTCCAAGTCGCTGTCCCTGCCGGGCGAGCGAATCGGCTACGTTCTCGTGCCGCCCAAGGCTGCGGATAGCGCCGACCTCTACGCGGCGGTCTGCGGCGCCGGCCGTGCGCTCGGCTACGTGTGTGCACCGAGCCTGTTCCAGAGAGTCGCGGCACGCTGCGCCGACCTGACGAGCGATATTGCGGTCTACAAGACCAACCGCGACCTGCTGTACAACGGCCTGACCGAGATGGGCTACACCTGCGTCAAGCCCGAGGGCGCGTTCTATCTGTTCCCGCGCACGCTGGAGGCGGATGACCGCGCATTCTGCGAGCGGGCGAAGAAATACGACCTGCTGCTCGTTCCGGGCGCGGATTTCGGCGCTCCCGGCCATATGCGCATCTCCTACTGCGTCAAGACCGAAACGGTCAAGAAGGCGCTGCCGCTGTTTAAAAAGCTGGCGGAAGAGTACAAAATTCGATGATAATGCGGACTCAGAGCGGAAAACGGTGTTTCCGCTCTTTCGCTTACCGCTTTCCTTCAAATTATTTTGCTCTCACTTCATTGTGTAAACTGAATAAAAACAAAATGTTAACTATGTGCAAACTACGCAAGCACCATCGTCAATATGCACAATAAAATGATGCTTATGATGTGCAACATTCATAAAAGCTGACTCTTGTTTTTATGCCCTCTGTGGTGTATTATAATACCAGAGATCAGGAAAGAGGATCTCAAGAAAACAAAAACACTAAAAGGAGTGCATGAATTATGATGAAGGGTTTCTTTAATGGTCTGGTAGCAGCTCGCGCAATAGAGCTTGAGAACGGCCGCATTGATGCAAAGACTCTGAGAGCTTCCCGCCGCGCTCGCTAAGATGAGCGGTAAACGGCAAAGTGAAGGAGAAAAACAGACCGATGTCAACAACTGAGGACTCACAGTGAAAGAACTTCCGAAATGCAGAAAAGCATCGGAAGTTCTTTTTCGTTCTGCCCGGAAACGGGCGCTCAGGAGGTCTTTGGCCGCAGCAGGGCCGTCTGTTCGCGCAAGAAGCTCTTCCGCTGCTCGCGCGTCGCGGGGAGCAGGCTCCGCTTGCCGCACTCCGGGCAGACCTGCTCGCGTGCGCTTCCGATAAATACCCAGTGGCATTCCTTTGTCTGACAGCACCAGATCATGTTCCGACTTCCTTTCTGTTTTCGCCGCCGGTTTGTCTTTCATAATATATAGTATAAACGCTGATGTGTCCAATTTATTTCCCTTTTGCGGGGCGGCTCTTCGGAGAAAAATCATGCGCCTGCGCCGGAAGCACACGCCTTTTGTGTCGTTTTTGTGATTTTCCTTGTAACGGGCGGCAAATGGTGTTATACTGATTAAAGTCTGTTTAATGCAAGGAGATTGGAAGAACATGAGCAAATTAGTACAGCGTTTAGCTGCAATGGTTGCCATGACCGCAGTCGTTATGGGCGCGACCATCGGCGGCGTGTCGAGCATGATGATCCACTACAAGCCGCTGAACGGGGACGCGGAAACCGTACTGACCGTCAACGGCGACGCGGTAGCGGCCGATGAATATTCGGGTTATATGCTTTACAATATGCAGTATTACGCAAGCATGTACGCACAGATGGGTATGTCCGACCTGTGGTCGAACGAGGACATGGCGAAGTCCCTCGGCGCATCCATGCCGGAGGCAGCGGAGCAGCAGGCCATCTACGCCCGCGTCGTCATGCAGAAGTTCAACGAGCTTGGCCTCAAGATCGGCTACAACGAGCAGAAGGAAATGGCTGAGATCCGCCGCAACAGCATCGACAACACCAGCAAGGACGCTTATCTGACCCAGATCGCGCAGTTCGGTTTCTCCGACCAGAGCTACCAGAACTTCATGTACATCAGCCAGTGCTATCAGGCGCTCAACGATTACTACTTCGGCGAGAACGGCGTCAACGCCCCGTCCGACGAGGATATTCAGAAGTATTACGAGGAGAACTACATCACCGCGAAGCACATTCTGATTTCTACCGTTGACCCGGCGTCCGGCGAGACCAAGCGCACCGACGAGGAAGCAAAGAAGGAAGCGCAGTCCATTCTCGACCGCATCAAGGCCGGCGAGGACTTCGATACCCTGATGAACGAGTACAGCGAGGACACCGGCGAAGCACAGTATGCCAAGGGCTATACCTTCACCGAGGGTCAGATGGTCACCGAGTTCTATGACGGCGCGAAGGCTTTGGCAGAGGACGAGGTTTCCGAGCTGGTCAAGAGCGACTACGGCTACCACATCATCAAACGTGTAAAGCTGGACGACAGCCAGCTCGACAACTACAAGAACGACATCGTTTCCGCGATTTCCGGTTCGATGGACGAGCTGCTTCAGCAGTGGATGGATGAGGCGCAGGTCGAAACCACCGATCTGTACAGCACCATCACCTATGAAAATGTCTACGATTATCTGCCGCAGGACGTTCAGACCCTCGTAACCCGTCCGGGCAGCGATGCCGCTCAGACCACCGACGAGCAGTCTGCTGATCAGTCTGCAACCGAGCAGTCCAACGCGCAGTAAAAATCAACAGAATGAAAAGAGTGCCTGCTTTATCGACAGACACTCTTTTTTTGTCTATTGCTTGTTCATGAAAAATTTACAGCAGCTTCAAAAATTCGTGTCTTTTACGCCGTTTCTGTCTGATATAATAAAGTATCTGATACACCTTAATCGGTTTTTACAAATATCGGGTATCGCGCGTTCAGCGCGTATAAAATAGACTTTACGAAGTCAAAACATCAGATTGCCGGCAAAACGTCAGTTTTGCGACAGCGAATGAAAGAGGGCGATGAAATGACACCGGAGAACAACATTCTGACCGTAACGCCCCGCATGGAGGAGTTGGCCGCACTGTGCCGGCAGAACAACCTCATCGAAGCGGGACTTTATCGGGAATACGACGTCAAGCGCGGTCTGCGCGACGTCAACGGCAAGGGCGTATTGGCGGGACTGACCAACATCTCGGACATCATCGCGCAGCGCGAGGTGAACGGCGTGCGGCAGCCGTGCCCGGGCGAGCTGTACTATCGCGGCATACGCATCGAGGACCTCGTGCAGGGCTTTGTGCGCGAGGGGCGCAAGGGCTACGAGGAAGTCGCGTATCTGCTGCTGTTCGGCAGGCTGCCCGACGCCAAGGAGCTTGGCAGCTTCAAGAGCCTGCTCGCGCAGGGGCGCATGCTCCCGACCAACTTCACGCGCGACGTTATCATGAAAGCGCCGACGCATGACATGATGAACAGCCTGTCGCGCAGCGTGCTGACGCTCGCCTCCTACGATGAACGCGCGGACGACATCAGTCTGCCCAACGTCCTGCGGCAGTGCCTGATGCTGATTTCCGTGTTCCCGATGCTCGCGGTCTACTCGTACCACGCCTACAACCACTACGAGTGCGGCGGCAGCATGTATATCCATTATCCCTCGGACAGCCTGTCCACGGCGTCCAATCTGCTGCGGATGCTGCGCCCGGATATGCAGTACACGCCGCTTGAAGCGAGTGCGCTCGACCTGGCGCTCGTGCTGCATATGGAGCACGGTGGCGGCAACAATTCCTCGTTCACCACGCACGTTGTCACCTCCTCGGGCACGGATACCTATTCGGTCATTTCGGCGGCGCTCGGCTCGCTCAAGGGCCCGAAGCACGGCGGCGCGAACTACAAGGTCGTGCAGATGTTCGAGGACATGAAGCGCGAGATCAGCGACCCGACCGACGAGAGCGAGGTCGCGGAATACCTGAAAAAGCTGTTGCGGCGCGAGGCCTTCGACCGCAAGGGACTCATCTACGGCGTAGGTCACGCGGTCTACTCGGTTTCCGACCCGCGCGCGCAGGTGTTCAAGCGGTTCGTCGGCCAGCTGGCGCACGAAAAGGGAAGGGACGCCGATTTCGCCCTCTATGAGATGGTCGAGCGGCTCGCGCCCGACGCCATCGCCGAGGAGCGCCACATCTATAAGGGCGTTTCGGTCAACGTGGATTTCTATTCCGGCTTCGTTTACTCCATGCTTGGCCTGCCGTCCGAGCTGTACACGCCGGTTTTCGCTATCGCGCGTATCGTCGGCTGGAGCGCACACCGCCTCGAAGAACTTGTCAACACCGACAAGATCATCCGCCCGGCGTACCGCTGCGTGCGCGAGCATGAGCCGTATACGCCGCTCAGCCTGCGGGAGTAAAAGTGCAGAGAAAAAGCCCTCCGGCGCACCGTAATCATGGGAAAACGGTGTGCGGAGGACTTTTTTTTTCCGCGCCGCGATTTGGGAGAACAGCGGCGCGGTATATTTTTCCCCTCGACTCGCATAGGGACAATGAGAGGACGATGAAAACGGAAGCGGATTACTTGTAAAGCTCCGGCTTCTCCATGGTTTCGATGGGGAGGAACCTGCCCGTGCCGCGGGAGCGGTTGAGGGCGTCGGCCGCTACGCAGGCAGCATAGCCGTCCCATGCGGACGGGCCGTCCGGCTCGCCCTTTTCTTCGAGGATCTTGACCCAGTGGGTCAGCTCGATGTCATACGCCTCGATGAAGCGGTCCTTCCAGTCGGTCAGGATGGGGAAGGAGCGGGAAGCGTTCGCGCGCTTGACGACTGCGTACGGGTCGGGGAGGTTGACCGTGCCCTTCTCGCAGACGACCTGGCACTGAATGTCGTAGCCGTAAGCGTCCGCGACCTGAACCTCGACATCGATGCGGGCGCCGGACTTGGTTTCGAGCAGAACGATCTGCGGGTTGTCGTAGCCCTTGGTCGAGCAGGCGGACTGACGCACCTTGAGCACCTGACCGCTCTCGTACTCGTCGCCGAGCAGCCAGCGGCAGATGTCCAGCTCGTGGATAGCGACGTTGGATACGCCCATCTCGGTCTGGAAGCCGTCCGGCTGAGAAACGTTGCGGTGGCACGCATGGATCATGAGCGGAGCGCCCAGCTCGCCGGAGTCGATGATGCGCTTCATCTCGGCGTAGCCGCGGTCGTAGCGGCGCATGAAGCCGACCTGAAGCAGGCGCTTGCCGTGCGCGGTTTCCGCCGCGATGATCTTCTCGCAGTCCTCTGCGTTCTGCGCCAGCGGCTTCTCGCAGAAGATGAACTTGCCGGCCTCGAGTGCCTCGAGCACGTAGCCTGCGTGGCTCGGGTCGGACGAGGTGATGACAACAGCCTGCACCTCGGGCGCGGCAATCAGCTCCTCGCCGGTCTTGTAGGCGGTAACGCCGTCGTACTGAGATGCGACCTTGATGGCGGCCTCCTCGAAGTAGTCTGCGCAGGCAACGACCTGACAGCCCGGCACGAGGTCGGTCAGACGGCGGATATGATCGCGGCCGATGGCGCCGCAGCCGATAACACCAATATTAAGCATAAGATGATCTCCTTTTGCATATTGTGCGGATATTTGGAACTGCGGAGCAGAGCCGCAGCCGGTTTTTCTGTATGTGTTAATCATACCCTGCGGCGGCGTAAAGGTCAATATCTGCCCCGAAACATTGTAATCCTGCCTAAAAAACGGGGGTGGTTTTGCGGCAGAATGAAAGGTAAAATAAGACGGAAGAACATTGTGCGATTGTGCGTTGTGCGCGAAAAATCTTGACGGAAAACCGGTTTGCGCGTATAATGTTTTCTATCCTGTCCGCGGGGACAGAGCAGAGAACAAACGGCTTTTAGCAATAGAAGGAGAGTTTGCGTATGGCGGTAACAATGCAGCAGGTGGCGGAGCTGGCCGGGGTGTCGCGCGGAACGGTTGACCGCGTAATACACGGACGGCCGAACGTCAATCCGATGGTGAGGGAAAAGGTGCTCCGCGCGGCGGAAAAGCTGGGGTATACCTGCAAGAAGGCGGCGGCTGCGCCGACCCACCGGGCGGCCATCCTCATTCCGCAGTGGACGGATACCTACTTCAACCGGCAGGTCATCAGCGGCATCCGCCGGGCGCTGCGCTATATCGCGGATAACTCATTCGAGCTGGTCGAGGTGCCGCTGCGCACGATGACCAGTCAGGAGCTTGTCGGCGCAATCGAACAGCAGGTGCAGGACGGCGTGGACGGACTCATCATCCGCGCGGAGAACACGCCCGAGGTCTACCTCGCCATCCGGCAGGCGCTTGATAAGGGCATTCGCGTCATCACCTACGACGGCGATATTCCGGACAGCGGCCGCGCCTGCTTTGTGGGGCAGGATCTCATGAAGGCCGGTGCGATTGCCGCAGGCGTCATGGCGCGGCTGATACGCTACTCCGAGCACGTGCTTGTCGTGACCGGCAATATGCGTATGGAGGCGCACAAGGGCCGCGTGGACGGCTTTTGCAGCCATCTGAGCGAGCTTGGCTTCCCCTCGAACGCCTACCGGATCATCGAAACCAACGAGATGCACTCGCTGACCGAGGAGCTGGTCGCCAAAGCCGTCACCGAGGACCGCCAGATCCGCGCAGTCTATATGTCCACGCAGCCGATTTCCGGCTGTATCGCCGGTTTGCGCCGCGCCAATACGGGCGTGGGCGTGCACGTCGTCTGCAACGACCTGACCCCGGCCGCGAAGCGCTATCTCCGCGAGGGCGCGGTGGATTTCGTCGTCGGACAGTCCTTCTGGCAGGAGTCCTTCCGCGCCGTTATCACGATGTATCAGCTCTTAGTTCGCGGCATTCCCCCGAAAGAAGCGGCATATTATACCGATTTGAACCTGATATGTAAGGAAATGCTCTAATCTGTCGCAAAACTAACGTTTTGCCGACATGATGTGTTTCGACTTCGCAAAACGCGGACGTCCGAAAGTTCCCGTGCGGAAACTTTCTCCCTCTTAGAGTATAAAAACCGAGGTACACGCCCCCGGTTTTTATGAATTTGCTTCGCAAATTCTATTTTATGCG
>UQVU01000063.1 GCA_900544475.1 uncultured Butyricicoccus sp. | reverse complement strand
GGCGCTGGCCAACAAAGAAAGCCTTGTCACGGGCGGCCATCTTGTGACCGATGCTGTCAAAAAGCACGGCGTCCACCATGCGGCGCAGCAGGGCGCGGAGGTCGTCGTAGTAGCCGTCAAGATTGTAGAGAATGCAGGGCGCGTCCAGATGCCCGAGGGCGCTCATGCTCATCACTTCGCTGATCTCCTCAAGCGTGCCCGTGCCGCCCGGCATGGCGATAAAGGCGTCGCCAAGCTCGATCATTTTCGTGCGGCGCTCCGCCATCGTTTCGGTCACAATCAGCTCGTCGATTGCATCGTACTGCAATTCCGCGTCGATGAAGAACTGAGGCTCCACGCCCGTGACGCGGCCGCCTGCGGCGAGCGTGCTTTCCGCCAGAACGCCCATCAGGCCGGACTTCGAGCCGCCATAGACGAGCGCATGGCCGTTTTTACCAATCCACGTGCCAAGCTCGCGCACCGCCTGTTCGAGCGTGGGGTAGTTGCCTCGGTTCGCGCCGAGATATACCGTTATGTTCATTGTAAAACCTCCAGATGTTTGAGTTGTATTCAGTCGCAGGGGATAAGCCCCAGCTGGATTTTCCAGAGAATGACCCGCTCGGCGGCCTGTTCGATATCGCTTTTTTCGAGCGTGCCGTTCTGCACGGCGTCGAGCACCGCGCTCCGCTGGGTCACGAAATCGGACGAGATCATCATGTCGTTTCCGGCCTTGACCGCAAGCACAGCGGCGTTCTCCGCGCCTGTAAAGTCGGTGACGGCGTTCATCGCGAGGTCGTCGGTCATGACAGCGCCCGTAAAGCCGAGCGTGCCGCGCAGCAGCTTATGCACGGCAGGGGAGAGCGACGCCGGGTACTCCGTGTCCATGCAGGTGACGATGTTGTGGCTGACGAGTACGGCCTGTGCGCCCTCGTCGATGCCGGCCTCGAAGGGAAGCAGGTCGCACGACTGGAACGCGGACAGCGGCCGCTCATCGACCGCCTGACCGGTGTGGGTGTCCGCCGTGCCGCCGTAGCCGGGGAAGTGCTTGAGCACCATGCCGACGCGGTCGGTTTTCATCTGCTGCACGACCGTGCGGACAAAATCGCTCGTTTCCGTGGCATCTCCGCCAAGCGTACGCGGATAGATAAAGCTCGCGGAGTCGCTCGATATGTCGCAGACGGGCGCGAGGTTGACGTTCACGCCGAGTGAGAGCAGCAGCGCATCCTTTTCGGCGGTGTCGCTCCGGATGCGGTCAAGACCGCCCTCGGCATAAAGCCGCTGCGGCGAGGCGAACCGGCTTTCGCGCAGAAGCGGATTGGAGCTTACGCGCACGACCGTGCCGCCCTCCTCGTCCGCTCCGATTAGCATAGGTGTGGCCGCCGCCGACTGGTAGGACGCAATGTCGCTTTTCACCTCGTCCGCCGTCTTGCCGTCGAAGTCGCGCCCGAACAGCAGAAATCCGCCGGGACTGTATTCTGCGGCCTGCTCGGCAGCGTTTACGTCCGGACAGCGGGCGAAAAACAGCTGCGACACCTGCTCCTCGAGGGTAAGATTTTCGGTATATTCCTTCGCGGCGGCAAGCTGGCGCTCTTCGAGCGTGGGTTCGGGCACTTCGGTCTGTGCGCTGTCAGTCGAGGGCGCGTTGCTCTCCGGCACAGACGGTGCGGCGTTCCCGCAGCCGGAAAGACCGAGCGCGAGCAGCAGCAGAGCCGCGAGCAGTTTTCGTTTGTACATGGCTTTTTCCTCCTTCATATCGGAAAGGTCTGTCTGTGCCCATTATAACAGAAACGATGCGTGGTTGCAAAGGCTGTACCGGATGTGATAGAATGGTAAGCAAAGTGACAAAACGAAAGGGGAGAGTGCCGATGCAGACAGTCGGACGGTTCGCACCCAGTCCGAGCGGACGGATGCACCTTGGCAACGTGCTGTGCGCCCTGCTTGCGTGGCTGAGCGCGCGCCATCAGAACGGCGCGTTCCTGCTGCGTATCGAGGACCTTGACGCCATGCGCTGTCCGCGCAGCTACGCCGACCTCATCATGGACGACCTGCGGTGGCTCGGCCTGGACTGGGACGGGGAAGTGCTGTATCAGTCGGAGCGGTCGGAAATCTACGAAAAATACGAAAATATCCTGCGGGAAAAGGGTTTGCTGTACCCGTGCTTCTGCTCGCGTGCCGCGCTCCACGCCGCGAGTGCGCCGCATCTGTCAGACGGGCGTGTGCTGTACGCCGGAACGTGCCGGGGACTGTCACCCGAGGAAATCACGGAAAAGCGAAAGAAACGTGCGCCTGCGACCCGTGTGCGCGTGCCGGACGAGGAAATCTCGTTCACGGACGGCGTATTCGGCGAATACCGCGAAAACCTCGCCGAGGAATGCGGCGACTTCATCATCCGCCGCTCGGACGGCGTGTTCGCCTATCAGCTTGCGGTGACGGTCGATGACGGACTTTCGGGCGTGACCGAAGTCGTGCGCGGAAGCGACCTTATTTCGAGCACGCCGCGCCAGATCTGGCTGTACCGCCTGTTCGGCTTCGAGCCGCCGCACTTTATCCATATTCCGCTGCTGTGCGACGTAGACGGCCGCCGCCTGTCCAAGCGCGACGAGGACCTCGACCTTGGCCTGCTGCGCGAGCGCTTCAGCCCCGAGCAGGTCATCGGTGCGCTGGCTTTCGCCGCCGGTCTGACCGAGAGCGCCGCGCCTGTCAGCGCGAAAGAGCTCGTGCCCTCGTTCGACTGGAAACGCGTTCCGACGCACGAGCTGTACCTGCCGCCGGTGTTCCGCTGACGCGGAAAAAACGCTTTGGTGTCCGCGACTGAAAGAAAAAAATATTTTACTGCTTGACAAACGAAAAGCATAGTATTATACTTGGTCACAGTTGAACAAGAAAACCGAAGAGCAAGAGTAAGTAAGAACGAAACCGCGTTTCCAGAGAGCTGTCCGGTGGTGAAAGGACAGTATCGCAGGACGTTTCCGAATGGACTTGTGAGGGCAGCCTGAAATCCTTTCGAGAGTATGGCTGACGGTATCCCGCCGTTAGATGGGAAGGTGTGTGTTGGCACACTGTTGAGCGGGCGCTTTATGCGTCAATCTGGGTGGTACCGCAGAAGTTTTTTCAAGGCTTTTGTCCCGTGATACGTTACGTATCGTGAGGACGGAAGCCTTTTTTGTTTGACTGAAATCTATCCGGAGGTTTGAACACCATGATAACTCCAAGCTGTGACGAAATCATCAGACTCGCCGAGCATTATACGACCATTCCGGTCTGCCGCGAGATTTACGCCGATATGACAACGCCCATCGCGCTGCTGCGCAGACTCCAGACGAAAAGCCGGCGGTTTTTCCTGCTCGAAAGCGTCGAGGGCGGAGAGAAATGGGCGCGGTATTCCTTCCTTGGCTACGACCCCATTCTTCGCGCGACCTGTAAAAACGGCGAGGTGACGCTTGAAGGAGCGGTGAACCGCACGGTCAGAACCGACAAGCCGCTTTCCGTTCTCCGCGAGGTGCTGGGCGAGTACCGGGCGCCGCGGCTCGAAGGTCTGCCTCCGTTCACGGGCGGCTTCGTCGGCTACTTCGCCTACGCGATGCTGGGTTACGCCGAGCCGACGCTCAAAATCAAGCGCGGCGCATGGGATGACTTCGACCTCATGCTGTTCGACAAGGTCATCGCCTACGACCACCTTAAACAGAAAATCGTCCTCATCGTCAATGTGCAGACCGATAACGTGATGGAAAACTACGGCAAGGCGTGCGCTGCGCTGGAGGGCATGGCAGCCCTGATTTCCGATGGGACGCCGCTGCCGCCGCTGAAGGTCACGGCGAAGCCGTCCTTTACCTGCAATGTCACCGAGGAGGAGTACGCCGGTATCGTGGAAAAGACGCGCGAGTATATCTTTGACGGCGACATCTTTCAGGCCGTGCAGTCGCGTCAGTTCTCGAGTCCCTACGCCGACAGCCTGCTGTCCGCCTACCGCGTGCTGCGCACCACCAACCCCTCGCCGTACATGGTGTTCCTCTCGGTTGACGGGGACGAGATCATGTGCTCCTCGCCCGAAACGCTCGTGCGGCTCCAGGACGGCCGCCTGACGACCTTCCCGGTCGCGGGTTCCCGCCCGCGCGGCAGAACACTAAACGAGGACAAGGCGCTGGAGCGCGAGCTTCTCGCTGACGAAAAGGAGCTTTCCGAGCACAATATGCTCGTGGACCTCGGACGAAACGACCTCGGCCGCGTATCTAAAATCGGTTCGGTCGAAGTCACCGAATACATGATGATCCACCGCTACTCGAAGATCATGCACATCTGCTCGCAGGTCGAGGGCGACATCGACGAAAAGTTCGACGCCTGTGACGCCATCGAGGCGGTGCTCCCGGCAGGAACGCTGTCCGGCGCGCCGAAAATCCGCGCGTGCGAGATCATCGAGGAGCAGGAAAGCGAGCCGCGCGGCGTGTACGGCGGTGCGCTCGGCTATCTTGACTTCGCCGGCAACATGGACACCTGCATCGCCATCCGCATGGCGGCGAAGAAGAACGGCGTTATCACGGTGCAGGCCGGCGGCGGCATCGTAGCCGACTCGGTTGCTCATAACGAATACATGGAGAGCGCGAACAAGGCGAAGGCGGTCATCAACGCCATCGAGTGCGCATCGGAGGTGGACGGATAATGATACTGCTCATTGACAACTACGATTCCTTTTCCTATAACCTGTATCAGCAGGCGGCGTCCATCGAGCCGGATATGCGCGTGGTCCGCAACGACGCGCTCACCATCGGCGAAATCGAGGGACTGAACCCCTCGCACATCATTCTCTCGCCCGGCCCCGGCTATCCGAAGGACGCCGGCATCTGCGAGAAAGTCGTAAAGAAGCTCGGCGGAAAAATCCCCATCCTCGGCGTCTGCCTCGGTCATCAGGCCATCTGCGAGGCGTTCGGCGGCCGCATCGAGCACGCGCAGCAGCTCATGCACGGCAAGCAGAGCATGGTCGAAATCGACACCGATGAGCCGCTGTTCGCAGGCCTGCCGAAGAAAATCATGGTCGCGCGGTATCACTCGCTCGTCGCCGCGCCGGACGCGCTCCCGGCGTGCCTCAAGGTCATCTCCCGCGATGAGCGCGGCGAAATCATGGCCGTGCGCCATAAGACGCAGCCGATTTACGGCGTGCAGTTCCACCCGGAGTCGATTTTGACCCCGCAGGGAAAAAGAATTATGGAAAACTTTCTGCAAATCGGAAAACAGGAATAACAGAGTGAAGAGTGCTTCTCAATAATAGAAAGGTTTGATATAAAGTGATTCAGCTGGCAATTCACGAGGCCATCAACGGACGCGATCTGGATTATGCGATTGCACGGGCAACGATGGAAGAAATGATGGACGGCACGGCGACCGACATCGAAATGGCAACACTTCTGACCGCGCTGCGCATGAAGGGCGAAACCATCACCGAAATCACGGCCTGCGCTGAGGTCATGCGCGAAAAGGGCGCACACATCGAGCCGAAGGGCGCGGTCATGGACATCGTAGGCACGGGCGGCGACGAGGTCGGCTCGTTCAATATCTCGACCACCTCGGCGTTCGTCGCAGCGGCAGGCGGCGTGCCGGTCGCAAAGCACGGCAACCGCTCGGTATCCTCCAAGTCCGGCGCAGCTGATGTGCTCGAAGAGCTCGGTGTCGTACTCAATCTCACCCCTGAACAGAACGAAAAGGTGCTGAGCGAGACCGGTATCTGCTTCCTTTTCGCGCAGGGCTATCACAAGTCGATGAAGAACGTTGCTCCCGTCCGCAAGGGCATGGGTGAGCGCACGATTTTTAACGTCCTCGGCCCACTCTCCAACCCGGCGCGCGCGACCATGCAGCTGCTCGGCGTGTATGACGAGAGTCTGGTCATGCCGATGGCGCAGGTGCTGTCCAACCTCGGCGTAACGCGCGGCATGGTGGTCTGCGGCGGCGGCATGGTGGTCTGCGGCGGCGGCGTGGACGAGGCAAGCCTCATCGGCACGAACAAGGTCTGCGAAATCCGTGACGGCAAGCTGACCCCGTACGAGCTTGACCCGGAGAAGCACGGCCTGATGCTCTGCACGGTGGACGATCTGCGCGGCGGCTCGCCTAAGGCGAACGCGCAGATCACACGCGACATTCTCTCCGGCAGGGAACAGGGCGCAAAGCGCGAGGAAATCCTGCTGAACGCCGGTATCGCGCTCTACCTCGGTCTGGACGGTCTCTCCCTCGCGGACGGCATCAAGAAGGCAGCCGAGCTCATCGACAGCGGCGCGGCGCTCGCAAAGCTCGACCAGTTCGCCGCCGCAACGCAGGAGGCAGCCAAGGCATGATACTCGATGAACTGGCCTCCTTCGCCCGGGAGCGCGTCACGGCCGATAAGGCGATAATCCCGCCGGCGGAGATGAAAGCGCAGGCGGAAGCACTCCCCAAAGGCGATTTCCGCTTCGAAAAGGCGCTCGCCGGGGAAAAATGCGCCTTTATCTGCGAGGTCAAGAAGGCAAGCCCCTCCAAGGGCGTCATTGACCCGGTGTTCGACTTCGAGGCTATCGCTCAAAGCTACGAGCAGGCAGGCGCGGACTGCGTTTCCTGCCTTACCGAACCGAAATGGTTTCTCGGCTCGGACGAGATTTTTAGAAAAGTACGCAAAATCGTCACGAAACCCATGATACGCAAGGACTTTACGGTGGACGAATACCAGATTTATCAGGCGAAGGTGCTCGGCGCGGACGCGGTGCTGCTGATCTGCACGCTGCTCGATACCGAAACGATAAAGCGCTATCTCGCCATCTGCGACAGTCTGGGACTGAGTGCCCTCGTGGAAACGCACGACGCCGCCGAGATGCAGTCCGCCGTGCGGGCGGGTGCGCGGCTCATCGGCGTCAACAACCGCAACCTCAAGGACTTCACCGTAGACCTCGGCAACGCCGCCAGACTGCGGCAGGGCGCACCGGACGGCACGATCTTCGTTGCCGAGAGCGGCGTTTCCTCGCCGGAGGACGCAGCGGCGCTGCGGAAAACCGGTGCGGACGCCATCCTTGTGGGCGAGTATCTGATGCGTGCGGAAAACAAAAAACAGGCGCTTGACGCGCTCAGGGAGGCAGCAAAATGAAACTGAAATTCTGCGGACTGACCCGCGAAGAAGATATTGAAGCCGCAAACGAAATCCAGCCGGATTATGTCGGCTTCGTGTTTGCGGACAGCCGCCGCAAGGTGTCCGACCGGGACGCGGCGCGGCTGCGCGAGCACCTCGACCCGGACATCAAGACGGTCGGCGTGTTCGTAAACGACGACCCGAAGCATATTGCCGCACTGGTTCGCGATGAGGTCATCGACCTTGTGCAGCTGCACGGCGGCGAGAGCGTGCGCTACATCGAAAAGCTGAGGGAAAGGATTGACGCGCCGATTATCTACGCGGTGCGCGTCGAGAGCCGCCGCGACATCGAAGAGGCCGACAAGCTGCCGGTGGACTATCTGCTGCTCGACACCTATACGAAGCACGCCTACGGCGGCAGCGGAAAAACCTTCGACTGGTCGCTGATCGGCAACATCAACCACCTGTACTTCCTCGCAGGCGGCTTAAACGAAAGTAACATCGTACGGGCCGCACAGACCGGCGCATATGCGCTCGACCTGTCGAGCGGCATCGAAACAGACGATAGAAAAGACAGTGACAAAATGCGCCGTATTGCGGCGCTCGTGAAAGGAGCAAACCGATGAGCAAGGGACGCTTTGGCGTACACGGCGGACAGTATATGCCGGAAACGCTGATGAACGCAGTAATCGAGCTGGAAGAAGCCTACAACCACTACAAGAACGACCCGGAATTTGACGCAGAGCTGACCGAGCTGCTGAATAACTACGCAGGCCGTCCCTCGCGGCTGTACTTCGCGGAGCACATGACGCGCGACCTCGGCGGCGCAAAAATCTACCTCAAGCGCGAGGATCTCAACCACACCGGCGCACACAAAATCAACAACGTGCTCGGTCAGGCGCTTCTCGCGAAAAAGATGGGCAAGACCCGCCTGATCGCGGAGACCGGCGCGGGCCAGCACGGCGTTGCCACCGCGACGGCCGCCGCTCTGATGGGCATGGAGTGTGTGGTGTTCATGGGCAAGGAGGACACCGAGCGTCAGGCGCTCAACGTCTACCGCATGCGTCTGCTCGGCGCGACGGTCATTCCGGTCACGACCGGCACGGGCACGCTCAAGGACGCCTGCTCCGCCGCGTTCCGTGAGTGGACGAGCCGCATCGACGACACGCATTACTGCCTCGGCTCGTGCATGGGCCCGCACCCGTTCCCGACCATCGTCCGCGATTTTCAGGCGGTCATCTCCAAGGAGATCAAGGAGCAGATGCTCGAAAAGGAAGGCCGTCTGCCGGACGTCGTAATGGCCTGCGTGGGCGGTGGCTCGAACGCCATCGGCGCATTCTATAACTTCATCGAGGACGAGGGTGTGCGCCTTATCGGCTGCGAAGCGGCAGGACGCGGCGTAGACACCGCAGAGACCGCCGCCACCATCGCAACCGGCCGTCTGGGCATTTTCCACGGCATGAAGAGCTATTTCTGCCAGGACGAGTACGGCCAGATTGCACCGGTATACTCCATCTCGGCGGGTCTTGACTATCCCGGCATCGGCCCGGAGCACGCTTATCTGCACGACATCGGCCGCGCGGAGTACGTTCCGGTAACGGACGACGAGGCGGTAAACGCCTTCGAGTACCTCAGCCGCATCGAGGGCATTATCCCGGCAATCGAGTCCGCCCACGCCGTTGCGCACGCGATGAAAATCGCTCCGGCCATGGACAAGGATAAAATCATCGTCATCAATATCTCCGGCCGCGGCGATAAGGACTGCGCCGCAATCGCAAGATACCGCGGAGAGGACATCCACGAATAAAAGAGTGAAGAACAGAGAAAAAGTGAAAAGTATAGTGTGCAGAGTGAAGAGAAGGTGACGCTTCGCGTCATATCAATCATCGCGCGGAGCGCGATACCGCACTCTCCACTCTCCACCCTCTGCACAGATTGGAGTATAGCTATGAGCAAAATCAAAACTGCCTTCGCGCATGGCAAGGCATTTATCCCCTTTGTGACCTGCGGCGATCCATCGCTGGAAATCACCGAGCAGATCGTTTACGCGATGGTGGATGCGGGCGCGGACCTCATCGAGCTGGGCATTCCGTTCTCTGACCCGACTGCCGAAGGCCCGGTCATTCAGGAGGCAAACGTGCGTGCGCTGTCCGCCGGGACAACGACCGACAAGATTTTCGATATGGTGCGCCGTATCCGTCAGAAAACCGATATTCCAATGGTGTTCATGACCTACGCGAACGTTGTGTACTCCTACGGCTCGGAGAAGTTTATCAGCATCGCTGCCGAAATCGGCATGGACGGCCTGATCCTGCCGGACGTTCCGTTCGAGGAAAAGGCGGAGTTCGCCCCGCTCTGCCGCCAGTACGGACTCGACCTCGTGTCGCTGATTGCGCCGACCTCACATGACCGCATCCGCATGATTGCGAAAGAGGCGTCCGGCTTCGTTTACTGCGTGTCCTCGCTCGGTGTTACCGGCGTGCGCTCGAATATCACGACCGACATCGGTGCGATGGTGAAGCTCGTTAAGGAAACGCAGGATACTCCGTGCGCAGTCGGCTTCGGTATCTCGACCCCCGAGCAGGCCGCGAAAATGGCCGCTCAGTCGGACGGCGCAATCGTCGGTTCGGCCATCGTAAAGCTCTGCGCCAAGTATGGCAGCGATTGCGTGCCCTATGTCAAGGATTACGTCAAGAGCATGAAGGACGCCGTCCGCACGGCGGAATAAAAAAACAGGGAGGAGCAGAAAGTCAAAAACTGCTTCTCCCTTTTGTTATGCTGCACAGTCTATCCCGTAGGGCGGGCTGCCCTCAGCCCGCCGTTTTGAACCGAGTGCTCAGATTGACAGCGGCGGGGTGAGGGCACCCCGCCCTACGATGAAAAAAGGCACGCCTTTGGCGTGCCTCAGTTTGTCGATAAAGCT
>UQVU01000062.1 GCA_900544475.1 uncultured Butyricicoccus sp. | reverse complement strand
TCCACACCGTAGGGCGGAGCACCCCAGGGTGGCTTCTCTTGCGGCTGTGCCGCAATTCACCTTCTGCCCTCACCCCGCCGCAGAAAACGGCGTGCCATCGATTGGGAACGGCGGGCTGAGGGCAGCCCGCCCTACGATATGAATTTTGCCACTCTTATCGACAAGAAAGGGTCTTACAATAGATGAAACGAGTATATGTCAATGAAAAATGGTGTCTTGGCTGCCATCTCTGTGAGTATTACTGCGCGTTTGCGAACTCCGGCAAGTCCTCGATGGTCAAGGCGCTCAAGGACCACAAGATCGCGCCCCGCATCCGCATCGAGGAGCGCAACAACATTTCCTTTGCGGTATCCTGCCGCCACTGCACCGACCCGCTGTGCGTCAAGGGCTGCATCTCGGGTGCGCTGACCATCGTGGACGGCGCGGTGCAGATCGACTCCGACAAGTGCGTCGGCTGCTACACCTGCATCCTGTCCTGCCCCTACGGCGCGCTTTCGACCTCGAATGAGGGCGCTATCCAGAAATGCGAGCTGTGCGCGAAGAATGCGTTCGGTCAGCCGATGTGCGTACAGGGCTGCCCGAACAAGGCTATCGTCTACGAGGAGAGGTGAGCAGAATGAAATACGTTATCATCGGCAACGGCACCGCAGCCGTCGGCGCTATCGAGGGAATCCGCTCGGCGGACAAGGTCGGCCCCATCACGGTCATCTCCACCGAGCCGTACCACGTTTACGGCCGTCCGCTCATTTCCTATATGCTGCTCGGCAAGACGACCGAGGAGAAAATGCTCCGATACCGCCCGGAGGACTTCTACGAGAAGAACAATGTGACCGCCATGCTCGGCAAGACGGTGCAGCACATCGACTCCAAAAAGCAGACCGTCACCCTCGAAAGCGGCGAGTCCGTCCCCTACGACCGCCTGTGCATCTGTACCGGCTCGCGTCCGTTCGTCCCCCCGATGGAGGGTCTGGACAAGGTCGAGAATAAAACGAGCTTCATGACGCTCGACGACGCGAAGCACTTGAACGAAATGCTTGGCGACAAGAACGACAAGCGCGTGCTCATCGTCGGCGCGGGCCTTATCGGCCTCAAGTGCGCCGAGGGCATCTATCAGCGCGTTTCCGAGCTGACCGTTATCGACCTTGCGCCGCGCATTCTGCCGAACGTTCTGACCGAGGTCCCGGCGGCCATCATCCAGAAGCACATCGAGAGCAAGGGCGTAAAATTCCTGCTCGGCGACTCGGTGGCGCAGTTCGAGCCGGCGAAGGCGCACCTCAAGAGCGGCGGCGAAATCGACTTTGATATTCTGGTCGTGGCGGTCGGCGTCCGCCCGAACACCGAACTTGCCGCCGAGGCAGGCTGCGAGGTCAACCGCGGCATTCTCATCGACGAGCACTCCGCGACCTGCGTGCCGAACATCTACGCCGCAGGCGACTGCACGGTCTCCCACGACATCGCCGCCGGTGTGGACCGCATTCTCGCCATCCTGCCGAACGCCTATATGCAGGGCGAAACCGCAGGCCGCAACATGGCGGGCCGCGTCTGCTCGTTTACCAAGTCCATCCCGATGAACGCTTCGGGCTTCATGGGTCTGCACATGATCACCGCGGGTTCCTATGACGGCGAAACCTATCTGGAGCAGGACGACGAGCACTACAAGCTGCTCGTCACGCGCGACAACCGGCTCGTCGGCTTCATCCTCATCGGCGACGTGGACCGCGCAGGCATCTACACCTCGCTTATCCGCGAGCAGACCCCGCTCGACACCATCGACTTTGAGCTGATTCGCGAAAAGCCGCAGCTGATGGCATTCTCTCACGCAGAACGCGCAAAGAAGTTAGGAGGCGCACACTGATGACGACAATTCAGGCAGGTCTTACCTATTACAAGCAGGTAAACGAAAAAGTCCGCGAAGCAGCGGAAAAGGACGACAACATCACGATCGAAAACGTGATCGGCCAGCGCTACATCGGCTGCGGCTCCTCGGGCAAGACCATCACGGTCTACGGCACGCCGGGCAACGGCCTCGGCCAGTACCTCAACGGCTCCAAGCTCGAAGTGTTCGGCAACGCGCAGGAAGCCGTCGGCGACACGATGAACGAGGGCGACATCATCATCCACGGCAACGTCGGCGACGCCTGCGGCTACGGTATGCGCGGCGGCCGCATCTTCATCGAGGGCGACTGCGGCTACCGCGGCGGCATCCACATGAAGGCCTATCAGGAGCACTTCCCCGTCGTCGTCATCGGCGGCAAGGCCGGCTCGTTCCTCGGTGAGTATCAGGCGGGCGGCCTTATCCTCGTGCTCGGCATCGGCCAGAACGGCGCGTATCCGGTCAACAATTTCTGCGGAACGGGTATGCACGGCGGCAAAATTGTGTTAAGATGTGATAAAGCGCCGACCGGTCTGCCCCCTCAGGTGCTCGTAAACGAGGCGACCGAGGCGGATATGATCCACATCGCGCCCTATATCAAGGAATACGCCCGTCATTTCGGTGCAAATGCTGCCGAGCTGCTTGCGCAGAAGTATTTCGTTCTGACGCCCAATCCGGCGGCAGGCTACAAGCAGCTCTACACCTTTGAAGCGTAAGACAATACTCAGACCGGTACGGAAAAGCTCCCCTTCGCAGTCGGAGCTTTTTCGCCTGTCCGGATAAAAGAAAAGGAGGCTCGCCGTATGGATACCACCATGAGCGAAGTCGTACAATTTATTCAGGAGAACGACGTTAAATTCATCCGTCTGGCGTTCTGTGACATTTTCGGAAACCAGAAGAACATTGCCATTCAGCCGACCGAGCTGACCCGCGCCTTTGAGTACGGCATTCATTTCAATGCCTCCGCGCTGCGCGGCTTTCTCAACGTAGACGCCTCCGACCTGCTGCTGTTTCCCGACCCGGCAACGCTTTCCGTTCTGCCGTGGCGTCCGGCACAGGGCCGCGTCGTGCGCTTCTACTGCGACATCCGCTACCCGGACGGCACCCCGTTCGAGGGCGACGGCCGCTATCTGCTGCGCGAGGCGAGCCGCAGAGCACGAAAAGCCGGCTATGCGCTGACGATGTGCACCGCGAGCGAGTTCTATCTGTTCGAGCTGGACGAGAACGGTCATCCGACCACCATTCCGCACGACCACGGCGAATATTTCGACGTCGCTCCGCTCGACAAGGCGGAAAACGTCCGCCGTCAGATCTGCCTGACGCTCGAGGAGATGAACATTCAGCCGGAATCCTCGCACCATGAGCAGGGTCCCGGCCAGAACGAGGTCGATTTCCGCGCCGCCGAAGCGCTCGAAGCGGCGGACAACTTCGTGACCTTCAAGTGGGTCGTAAAGTCCATGGCGTCCTCGAGCGGCCTGTTCGCGTCCTTCCTGCCGAAACCCCTCCAGAACACCCCGGGCAGCGGCCTGCATCTCGCGGTCTCGATCACGAAAAACGGCAAAAACCTCTTCCATCCCTCGTTCGAGGAGTCCGAGGAGGGTCAGCAGTTCATCGCGGGCGTGCTGCGCCGCGCCGCCGAAATGACCATCTTCGGCAATCCGCTCACGAATTCCTTCCAGCGCCTCGGCGAGTTCGAAGCGCCGAAGTACATCACCTGGTCGCACCAGAACCGCGCTCCCCTCATCACCGTTCCCCTCGCGACCGGCGGCAAGCCGAACCGCTTCAAGCTCCGCTCGTTTGACGGCTGCATCAATCCGTATATCGTCTTTGCCCTGCTCATTCATGCGGGACTCGACGGCATCGAGGATAAGCTGACGCTCGCCCCGGCCTGCACCGAGAACCTGTTTACCGCAAGTGAGGCCGTCCGCGCGAAGTACGACGCTCTGCCGGGTTCGCTCTGCGACGCCATCCGTCTCGCCCAGAACAGCGAGTTTATCGTGAAGTACCTGCCCGAGAAGATGCGCACCGCCTTTTTCGCCGCAAAGCAGGCCGAGCACGACCGCATTGCTCTCGCCGATGACCGAACCGCCGCCGAGCGTCAGCTTTACTTCGAACGCTACTGACACCATCGAAAGGAGGGGAAATGCGTTTCATGGAACGTATTCTTGTCGTTTCCTCGACCGAAAAAACACACGCGATGCTCGCGCAGTTCCTGTCCTCCTGCGGTGTGCAGTCGCAGCTGTGCCGTGCGATGGCCGGCAGCGAAGCGCGGCGTGCGCTGGTGGACGGAGAATTTGCGCTCGTGCTCATCAACACGCCCCTGCCGGACGAATTCGGCCACGAGCTGGCGCAGCTCGCCGCGAATGACACGATGGCCGGCGTTATCCTGCTCGTGAAAGCCGAAATCGCGGACAGCGTTGCGGAGAAAGTGGAGGACGACGGCGTGTTCGTCGTGCCCAAGCCGCTCTCGCGCGTACTGTTCATGCAGGCGCTGCGCATGACCCGGGCGGCACGCAGCCGTCTGAGCGGCCTGCAAAGCGAAAACCGCCGCCTCCAGAAGCGCATTGAGGACATCCGTCTGGTGGACCGCGCGAAATGCCTGCTCATCGAGTGCTGCGGAATGTCCGAGCCGGAGGCGCACAGCTACATAGAACAGCAGGCCATGAACCGACGCTGTCCCAAGCGCGAGGTCGCGCAGGGCATCATTGACGGAGAAACGCCGTGAGAGCTGTCGCAAAACTGCGTTTTGCCGACAAGCTGTGTTTTCAAAGAAAATATTAAGGGTACGCTTTTTTACGGCGTACCCTTTTCGTTTGCGATTTTCGCTTTTTACTTGATGTCGTCGAACAGGCCGGTGAAGTCGAAGGTTGCGAAGTAGTCCTTCGGGGTCTCGGCGCGGCGGATCAGCTCGACCGAGCCGTCCTCACGGAGCAGCAGCTCTGCGGAGCGCAGCTTGCCGTTGTAGTTGTAGCCCATCGAGAAGCCGTGCGCACCGGTGTCGTGGATATAGATATAGTCGCCGATGTCGATGCGCGGCAGGTTGCGGTCAATCGCAAACTTGTCGTTGTTCTCACACAGGCCGCCGGTCACATCATAGGTGCGGTCATGCAGCGCGTTCTCCTTGCCGAGAACGGTGATATGGTGGTAAGCACCGTACATCGCCGGGCGCATGAGGTTGGCCGCGCAGGCGTCCAGACCGGCATACTCCTTGTAGGTGTGCTTGTGGTGGATGCACTTGGAAACGAGTGCGCCGTAGGGGCCGAGGATGAAGCGGCCCATCTCGGTGTAGATGGAAACATCGCCCATGCCCGCCGGAACGAGGACCTCGTCGAACGCGCGGTGAACGCCCTCGCCGATGGCCATGATGTCGTTCGGCTCCTGCCACGGCTTGTAGGGGATGCCTACGCCGCCCGACAGGTTGATGAACGCGATATGCACGCCGGTCTCCTTCTGAACCTCAACGGCCAGCTTGAACAGGATGCGGGCGAGCGCCGGATAATACTCGTTTGCGACCGTGTTGGACGCGAGGAACGCATGAATGCCGAAGTGCTTGACACCCTTCTGCTTCATGTACTTGAACGCCTCGATCAGCTGCTCGCGGGTCATGCCGTACTTGGCCTCCTGCGGGGTGTCCATGATCTCGTTTTCGAGAACGAAGTCGCCGCCCGGATTGAAACGGCAGGACATGGTTTCCTTCCACTCGCCGACCTTGTCGTAGTAGTCGAGGTGGGTGATGTCATCAAAGTTTACGATGGCGTCGAGGTCGCTTGCGAGCTTGAAATCCTGGTCGGGCGTCACGTTCGAGGAGAACATGATGTCGTGACCGGTGATGCCGCAGGCGCGGCTGAGCTGAAGCTCGGTATAGCTCGAGCAGTCGCAGCCGAAGCCCTCCTCGTGGAGGATCTGCACCAGACGCGGGGTCGGGGTCGCCTTGACCGCGAAGTATTCCTTGTAGCCCGGGTTCCACGCAAACGCCGCCTTTACCTTGCGTGCGTTCTCGCGGATCGCCTTTTCATCATAGATATGAAACGGCGTCGGGTAGGTCTTGCTGATTTCCTGCGCCTGTTCGAGGGTCAGAAAAGGTTTCTTTTCCATGTGTATCGCCTTGCCTTCTTTGGAAATTTGAGGCAACACCGCACAATTAAAGCTGCGGCGCTTTGCGGAAATTTTGTACCCTGATTGCGTTGCGATTTCTTGCAATACGTCAGTATTGCTGCAAAACCGCGCCTTATCAGTGCGCAAAATTTACTCGCAAATCGCTCTTGTCCAATTATGCGGTATTGCCTTAACTGTTTTATACATCGCTCTTCGCGCCGAGGATGCGCTCGAAGCGGCGGCGCATATCGTCTTCCATGCGCTGGGTTTCGATCTCATCCACGCCGACGATGCGGCCGTCCTCCACGATCACGACGGTGCCCTCTGCCAGCATGGCGGGTGCGCCCTCGCGCGGGATCTTTACCGTATCTTCGTCGATTTCTACATAAATATAGTCGCCCTCAAAATGGTCGATGATGCCGTTCTTTTTCATGCAGCATTCTCCTTATGGTCGCGGGACGTCAGCACGACCGTGCCGCTTTCCGCGGTCACATGAATATCGTGTATCCCCGCATTATTAAGATTTTCAAGTGTTTCTGCGGACGGATGGCCGTAGCCGTTGTCCATGCCGCAGGAGATGACGGCGGTTTCCGCTCCGAGAGAAGAAAGAAACGCCGGAGAGGACGAGGTATCCGCGCCGTGGTGCCCGACCTTCAGAATATCGCACCGAAGTCCGGGGTGATGCCGCAGCAGCGACTGCTCGGCTGCCTTCTCTGCGTCGCCCATCAGCAGGATCGAAGCGCCGCCGCCTCTGAACAGAGTGATAAGTGACCGATTACTCAGATTATCCGCCGGAACATCGTCCGCCGGGCCGAGAAATGTAAGCGTTGCGCCGTTCGGCAGGACGAGCACCTCGCCGTCCTGCGGCTGAACCGCGGTGAGCTTGCGCTTTTTGAGCCTTGCGTCAATTTCGCGGCTGCGCAGCTCAGCGCCTGCATAGAAATGCCGCACCGGAAACGCGCGCAGCACCTTCGATGCGCCGCCTGCATGGTCCGCATGGGGATGCGTCACGACGACGGCGTACAGCTCGCGCACGCCGAGGCTTTTTATCTCGCGCACGAGCGCGGGAGCGGTCTCCGCCGTTCCGGTGTCCACGAGGACTGCAGCGCCGCCCGAAACGATAAGCGCGGCATCGGCCTCGCCGACATCAAAGAAGTACGCGGTGTCCTCCTCCGGAAGCGCCGGCCGCGAGAGCCACCCGGCAAGCCGGAAGCCTGCACTCAGCAGCATCGTCACCGCCGCGAGCGCGAACAGGACGCGCCGCAGACGCTTTTTCATCCGATTATTCCTCGCAGGAACGGAACGAGTCGAACTCGTCGGTGATCTCCTTGGACGGCGCCGGGGTCAGCAGGCTGACAACGAAAATCGCAATCAGGCCGCAGACGAAGCCGGGCACGATCTCATACAGGTCGAAGATGCCGCCGGACAGCTGCGCCCAGACCAGATCGACGATGCCGCCGACCAGGATGCCCGCATAAGCGCCCTGCTTGTTGGTGCGCTTCCAGAACAGCGAGCACAGAACGAGCGGACCGAATGCTGAGCCGAAGCCGCCCCATGCGTAGGAAACCAGACCGAGAACCGTGCTGTTCTGGTTGGTCGCGATGAGCACCGCGATGACGGCGACCGCCATAACGCAGATGCGCGACACCCACATCAGCTCCTTCTCGGTTGCCTGCGGGCGGATCTTGTTGTGATAGAAGTCCTCGGTCAGCGCGGACGCCGTAACGAGAAGCTGGCTGTCTGCGGTGGACATGATGGCCGCAAGGATAGCCGACAGGAAGATGCCGGCTATGAATACCGGGAAGAAGCGGGATACCATCGTGATGTAGATGATCTCCTGCTGGCCGTTGCCGTCAAGCAGGCCGTCGCCCAGAATCATGCGGCCGGAAACGCCGATCATGACGGCCGCCGTCAACGAAATGACGACCCAGATGCACGCGATGCGGCGGGATTTCTTGATGGCCGCCGGGGACGAAATGCCCATGAAGCGCACGAGGATATGCGGCTGACCGAAGTAGCCGAGGCCCCATGCGATAAGCGAAACAATGCCGAGCGCGGTATACGGCTGGTTGGTCGCGCCGTCCACCATCATGCTCAGGAAATTCGGATTAAACGCCTCGACACTCGAAATGAAGTCGCTCGGGCCGCCCATCTGGGAAACCGCGATGCACGGAACGGCAACGACACAGAAGAACATCAGCATACCCTGGAAAAAGTCAGTCCAGCAGACCGCGAAGAAGCCGCCCGCAAAGGTATAGGAGATGACAACGACCGCGCCGATGACAAGCGACACCATGTACGGGATGCCGAAAACCGACGAGAAGAGCTTGGCGCAGGACACGAAGCCGGACGCCGTGTAGAACAGGAAGAACACCAGAATAAAGAGCGCCGAAATGACCGAGATCCAGCCGGACTCGTCATGGAAGCGGTTCTTGAAGAACTGCGGCAGCGTGATGGCGTCGTCCGCGATCTTGGTATACTGGCGCAGCGGTTTTGCCACGAGCAGCCAGTTGAGATAGGTGCCGATAGCGAGGCCGATGGCGATCCAGCCGGCGGAAATGCCGGACAGGTACGCCGCGCCCGGCAGACCCATCAGCAGCCAGCCGGACATATCCGACGCCTGTGCGCTCAGACCGGTGACCCACGAGCCGAGCTGTCGGCCGCCGAGGAAATACTCGCTTGTCGTCTTATTCTTGCCGACAAAGTACATTCCGATACAGAGCATAAAAACCAGATAGACGCAGAACGCGGCTATCGTTACGATGCTGTTGTTTACCATTGATTTACCCTCCATTTACTCTCCTGATTATACAGGAAATTAGATAATTTTGCAAGATGCAGCCGCGTAAATTGCAAATTTCGAAGAAAATAAACGTATTACACAATATCGGTATATTTTCAGCGATTTACTTTGTTAAATCCGACAGATGTCCCGCCGGAAACCGTCAGTTTTGAAGCCAGCTCGGCTTTTCGCGCATACGCACACCGGCCGCGATGCCGAGCGCGGCGTACATCGTGAGCACCGAGGTGCCGCCGTAGGAAAAGAACGGCAGCGTCAGACCCATGACCGGCAGCAGGCCGACATTCATGAAGATGTTCATAAATGTCTGGAACAGGAACATTCCGGCAACGCCGACCGCAAGAAGCGAGGAAAACGGCGTGGACGCACGGTAGGACACATAGAACAGCCGCGCGATGAGCAGCGTCAGCAGCAGGATGATAGCCATGCAGCCGAGAAAGCCAAGCTCTTCCCCCGCGACCGAAAAGATGTAGTCGGTCTGGTTCTCCGGGACGTACTGGAGCTGCGTCATGGTGCCGTGCGTCAATCCCTGTCCGGTGAACTGTCCCGAGCCGATGGCGATTTTGCCGTAGGTGGTCTGAAGCGCCGCCTGCGGGTCGATAGCCGGGTCGAACAGCACGAGAATGCGCGTGATCTGGTACTTTTTGAGCACAAAATTCCACAGAACCGGAATGCTCGCGACACCGATGACCGCGCCGAGCGCAATCCATTTGAGCGAAAGCCCCGCCGCGAACAGCATGATGACCGCGATCATGAAATACTGGATAGCCATGCCCGAGTCGCCCGAGGACACCACGACCGCGCCCATCATGAGAAGCGTGTGCAGCGCGATGACCGTCAGGCCGCGCAGGTCGCTGATGTAGTCCCCGACCTCGGAGATATGCGCCGCGATGGTGAAAATGAAAATCAGCTTGCCAAGCTCGCCCGGCTGAAGGCTCGTCACGCCCAGATTGAGCCACGCGCGCTGACCGTTGACCTCCATGCCGAGCGGCGTGAACAGCAGCAGCTGGAGCGCGATATTCACCACGACGAAGTGCTTCCACTTTCCTTTTATGCCTTCAAGGTCAATGAGGCTCATGAACACGAACGCCGCAAAGCCGAGCAGGATAGCCGCGCCCTGCACGTAGAGGTTTTTCGTCGAGCCGTCGTCCCGGACAGACACCGGATGGAGCGTCGCGGAATAGATGAGCGCTATGCCGTAGCCCGAGCAGAGAAAGGCAATGACGGCAAGATACAGATCGGTGTTCTTTATATAATGCGCCACCGACTTGAAAAGGTCCATGCAGACCCTCCTTGTGAG
>UQVU01000061.1 GCA_900544475.1 uncultured Butyricicoccus sp. | reverse complement strand
GTAAAACCGCAAAAAGCACGCGCAGCAGCGCACTCAGAGCGGCCAAAGCCATGCACAGCAGGAACGGGGCGCGGCTTTTCGCCCAGGGAAGCGCCCCCTGCGTGCACTCCCAGAGAAGCGTCAGCGCCGCGAGCAGGGCGGCAACGCTCAGCACCGCCGGAACGGCCTGCGCCGCCATGACGGCGACCCCCTCCCCCTGCACAGCCGCAGCCGCAAGGCAAAGCGCAAGCACGAAGCCGCGCGCGGCGGCAAGTCCGGAGAGATAGAGCGGCGCGGGGCGGATGAACGCCGCCGGGAGCGCCAGCACGAGCCACAGCACCGCGCAGAGAATGCTTTTCCCTGCCTGTCCGGGAAGCGCCCGCAGCAGGCTCGTCAGCTCGAACGCACTGTCCCCCTCCGCCGCGTACAGGCCGGTCAGGCCGCCCGCCGCCGCGCCGCACATCAGCATCGTGCACAGGAACGCGAACGACGGCGTCCGCGCGAGGGCATCAAAAAAACCGGGAATATGCCTTTTGTTCATACGTCTTTCCCCTTTCGGAAATCATAGAACAGCATATTCCCGGTTTCATCCGGTTAGAACTCTTACGCTTCTGCGTTTACGAGGTCGCACATCGCGTCCACGATGTCACGCGCCGGCTTGCACAGGAACGGACGCGCCAGCTTGCTGGCCTCGTAGCTCGCGTGCAGCGAACCGTCCTCATCTCGATGCAGCACGGCGGCCATCAGCTCGGTCGCGGCGACGATGCGCTCGCTGAGGTACGAGAGATCGACCTTTTCGTTGTCACAGACGGATACAACAACGCGCTTCTGCGAGCTGCTCGAAATCTTCGCCAGCTCGGTCGGCATTTCGCGCTTGGACGCAGTTACGATGACAATTTCGCTCTTGAGAACGGCTGCGAGATCGTCGTCGCACACCGTTACGTCATAACCCGCTGCGGCCTGAACCGAAGCCTCATTCTTAGCGGACAGGAACAGGAACTTCGTCGGGATAATGTTCTTTTCGAGAATGGCACGGACGAGTGCGGTCAGATATTTTCCGTCACCCAGCACGGATACCAGAACATTCTGCGGCATAATATCATCTCCTTATCGAGAGAATTTTAATACAAAAGAAATTATACGCACCCCCGGCGCTTTACGCAACGGATTTTACGCAATCTTTTTATAATTCGTCATTTTGCTTATTCAGCGCTCATTTTCTCCATGGCTTTCAGGTAAATTGCGCATTCCAGACGCTTGCGCTCCATCTCGCAGCCGAGGTCATAGGAGTCGTTCATGTCGTGGTTCATGTTGTAATTTGCCGCCGAGCAGCCACCCGAGCAGTAGAACTTCGCCCAGCACTTCTGGCATTTGGGACGCGAATAGATGTTCATGCCGGCGAACTTCTGCGCGATGTCCATGTTGAAGGACTGGTCGAGCACGCTGCCCTGCTTGAACTCTTCCTTGCCGACGAACTGGTGGCAGGGATAGATGTCGCCGTCCGGGGTGACCGCGACGTACTCGTAGCCTGCGCCGCAGCCGCGCAGACGCTTGACAACGCACGGACCCTGGTCGAGGTCCACCATGAAGTGGAAGAAGGTAAACGGCTTGCCCGCCTTCTTGCGCTCGAGCATGATGTCGGTCAGGCGGTCGTACTCCGCCTCGATCTTCGGCAGGTCGTCCTCGGTGAGGTCGTAGCCGCAGCCCGGGTCAGCCGTTACCGGCTCGACGGACAGGCGGTCGAAGCCTGCGTCCGCGATGCTCAGCACGTCCTCGGCGAAATCCAGATTATGCGAGGTAAACGTGCCGCGGGCGTAGTAGTCGAGGTTCGGGTCGCGCTCATCGACGAGCGCCTTGAACTTGGGCACGATGGTGTCGTAGCTGCCGGTGCCGGCGACGGTCTTGCGGAACTCATCGTTGACCTCGCGGCGGCCGTCGAGCGACAGCACGCAGTTGTCCATGTTCTCGTTGATGTACTTGCGCTTGTCCTCGTCAAGCAGCAGGCCGTTCGTAGTGATGGTGAAGCGGAACTTCTTGCCGTGCTGCTCCTCGATGGAGCGGGCGTAATCGACCGTCTGGGTGACGGTGTCCCACGCCATCAGCGGCTCGCCGCCGAAGAAATCGACCTCGATGTTGCGGCGCTTGCCCGAGCGCGCGATAACGAAGTCGATGGCCTTCTTCGCGACCTCGGGCGGCATGATCTTGCGGCCCTGGCCGAAGTCGCCGGTGGACGCAAAGCAGTATTTGCATCTGAGGTTGCAGTCGTGCGCGACGTGCAGGCAGAGCGCCTTGACCGGTGCGCCGACCGGGATATAGCGGCTGACGTCGATGTAGTCGTCCTCCGCGAAAAGCTGGCCTGCCTTTTTCAGCTCGTACAGCTCGCCGTAAGCCTCGCGCACGTCGTCCGCGCTGTACTGCGGCAGAGCCTCGACGACGCTCTCGGGGCAGGCTTCGGTCATGTTTTCGTCGATCAGACCGGAAACCGCGTAGCTGATATCGTCGAGCAGGTGAACCGCGCCGGAGTTGACGTCCAGGACAAAGTTCAGACCTTTTTTCTGGTAACGATGGATCATTTCTTGTTATTTCCTCCGATATACATAGCAAGGCGCGCCCAAGGCGCGCCCATGCTCATTTGAAATCTGCGATTACTTAGCGTGCTCGCACTTCTGGTTAGCCACGGTGCAAGAAGTCTTGCAGGCGGACTGGCAGGAAGTCTGGCACTCGCCGCAGCCGCCGTGTGCTGCGGTCTGCTTCAGGGTTGCAGAGGTCAGGGTAGATACGTGCTTCATGGATGATTCCCTCCTACTTTTTCAGATGACTGTGTTTATTTTTTGTGCGCATATAGATGCCGACAGCAGTGCCGAGCACCGAAGCCGCGACTGCACAGAGCAGACTGACGGCTGTGCGACCGAAACGGACAGGCTGCGACAGCGCAAACGCGCAGACAGCCAGCAGAACCAGAAAAACCACCGCTCCGCCGGCGAGCGCCAGCGCAAGCCGTCCGTCCGGCAGACGCCGCGCCGCGAGGAACGAGGCGAGCATGCAGCCGAGCGCCAGACAGGCGAGCGAGATCGTCGGGATCATTGCCTCTCCGAGCGTTCCGCGATGCACAAGAGCTGCGCTTATCAGCATCAGAACGAGCGTCGCCGCCAGTCCCGCAAAAGCCGCCAGCAGTATCAGACGTACCGGTGACGCGCCCTCATTGGTTTTTCTCATATGTCCCATCCTCCCGCCGAATAGTGATAAAACCTTATTCGGCAAGATACTTTTTTATGCGAAGAACTTACTTCTTTGCTTCCTTCGGAGCCTCAACGACCTCGGTAGCCGGAGCTTCCTTGCCGCGGATCGCCCAGCGGTAGATCTTGAGCTTGGTGCGGTCGCTCGAGGACTCGATGACCAGAGTGTCGTCCTTGATGCTGACGACACGGCCGATGAAGCCGCCGATGGTCGAGATCTCGTCGCCAACCGAAATGGAGGAACGCATCTCGCGCTCCTGCTTGTCGCGCTTGCGCTGCGGACGGATGAGCACGAAGTAGAAAACGACGATCAGAACAACAAGCGGCAGAAACTGCGCCAGAAGCGAGCCGTAGTCGCTTGCTGCGGGCATTTTATCCAGTGCCATAAACATTGTGATTACACCTCCCTGTGTAATGTCATATAGATACTTCTATCATTATACTGGATAAAACGGCAAAACACAAGTCTTTTTTGCCCCGGCCGGAAACTTGTGCTATAATAAAGGCACATCTGCGGTCTGCGGCCGTTTTTTTCCGCCGCGCCGCCCCAAGGAGGAACGCCATGGAAACCGAAGTAAAGCTGACAAAGCTCGCCTCGTGCGCCGGCTGCGGCGCGAAGGTCGGCGCGGGTACGCTCGCGCGACTGCTCGACGGCTTCAAAACGCACACCGACCCCCGTCTGATCGTCGGCTACGACAAGAGCGACGACGCAAGCGTCTATGTCCTCGACGAGAACACCGCGCTCGTGCAGACGACCGACTTTTTCCCGCCCATCGTGGACGACCCCTTTCTTTACGGTCAGATCGCGGCGGCGAACGCGCTGAGCGACGTTTACGCCATGGGCGGCGAGCCCAAGCTCGCGCTCAACATCATGTGCCTTGCGCCGCACATGGAGAAGCATACCGTGCAGGAAATTCTGCGCGGCGGCTACGACAAGGCCTACGAGGCCGGCGCGATCATCACCGGCGGCCACACCATCGAGGGCGCGGAGCCGATTTACGGCCTTGCGGTTTCGGGTTTCGTGCATCCGAAAAAGGTGCTCACGAACAGCGGCGCACAGCCGGGCGACGTCCTCATCCTGACAAAGCCGCTCGGCGTCGGCATCATCACGACCGCCGCGCGGGGCGGACTCGCGGACGCGGCGCTCATGGAGCGCATTTACCGCCAGATGGCGACGCTCAACAAGGCCGCACGCGACGTCATGGTGAAATATCCGGTGCACAGCTGCACGGATGTGACCGGCTTCGCGCTGCTCGGGCACTCGTTCGAAATGGCGCAGGGCAGCCATGTCACCGTGCATATCCGCACGGACGAGGTGCCCTTCCACCGCGAGGCGTGGGACTTCGCGGACATGGGTCTTATCCCCTCGGGCGCGTACCGCAACCGCGATTACGCTGAGGCCGGCGTCAAGCTCACGCGCGACATTCCCCGCCCGATGCAGGATATTCTGTACGACCCCCAGACGAGCGGCGGTCTGCTGATCGCCCTGCCGGAGAAGGACGCCGCCGCCTGCCTTGCGGAGATGCAGGAAAGCGTCCCTGCCGCGCACATGGTCGGATATGTCACCGAGCAGATGGACAGCGCGATCTATCTCGAATAATCTGCCGACAGACGCGGCGGGCTGAGGGCAGCCCGCCCTACGGATATGAAAAATGCTTTTGCAAAAGCAAAAACAAACGGAGAGCACATTTTTCCTGTGCCCTCCGTTTTTCTATGCAGTTTTACTCGGTGCAGACCGGGCACACGATGCGCACCTTGAACAGGTCGCCGTCCACCGTTACCTCGAACGCGCCGCCGCAAGCCTCGGTGTAGCTTTTCGCGATGGCGAGACCCAGACCGCTGCCTTCGGTCGAACGCGCCGCGTCGCCGCGCACAAAGCGCTCGGTGATTTCATCGGGGGCGAAGTCCATTTCGTAGTTCGCGGTGTTCTTGACCTCAAGCACAGCCTGCCCATCGCGCTCCGCAAGCGAGATAAAGACGCGCGTGCCGTGCAGCGAATACTTGACGCAGTTGCCGATGAGGTTTTCGAGAACGCGGCTCATCTTGCGGCCGTCCGCCCGGATGGGAAGCTCCTTTTCGGGCAGCGTCACCTTGAGCGCAAGGCCGCTCGTCTGAATGGCCTTCTCCTGCTCCGCGAGCGCCTGCCGCACGAGCGTGGCCGCGTCCAGCCGCTCGCAGTTCATCTGCTCCACGCCCGAGCGCACCTTGGAGATGTCGAACAGGTCGCTCGTCAGATTCTTGAGCCGCAGGCCTTTCTGGTGGATGATTTTCGCGTAGTCGTTCGCCTCCTCGGGCGTCAGTTCCGTCTGGCAGAGCAGGTCGGAGTAGCTGAGAATGCTCGTGAGCGGCGTTTTGAGGTCGTGACTGACGTTCGTGATAAGCTCGGTCTTCATGCGCTCGGCGCGGATCTCGTTCTGAACCGCCGCCTGCATCCCGTCACCGAGCGAGTTTATGTCCTCCGCCATCGCGGCGAAAACGCCCTCCGGCATATCGGTCAGCCGGGATGCCATATCGCCGCCGCGCATCCGATGCAGCGCCTCCACGATGCGCTCAAAGCCGTGAATGCGCCGCGCGAGGAAATAACCCGCCGCGAGGAACCATCCGGTGCCGAGAAATACTACGCCTGCCGCGCCGAATGCCACAGCCAAAAACTCCAGAACGACCGTATAGCCGAAAAAGAGGAGCAGGACGTTGCGCGTCTTATAGTCGCGTGTCAGCAGGTGCATCAGCTTTCGCGTACTCTCCCGCACACCGCGCCGGCACCAGCGGACAAAACGGACGCACCAGCACTGCCGCGCAAAGCTGTGGTTCTTGATGAGCCGCACGAGCGACAGCGTAAGCTCCAGCGCGAACGCGAACGCCGCCGTCAGGAACGCGACAGACGGCATCAGCAGGAACAGCATGTCGCTCGAACCGTTCGCGATTTCCGCCGCGAGCGCGATATTCAGGCCGCCCGCAAGTCCCAGAACGCTCCAGAACAGCAGGACGTTCCCCTCGACCGGCAGACGGTCGAGCGTTACGAGGTGCATCTCCTCGTCCTCCGGGCGGCGTCCGGTGACGAACAGAAGATACACAAACAGCGCAAGCGCCGCCGCCGTCAGCGTGAGAACGATATAAATCGTATGCGCGAACGTATTCTTCTGCGCGCTCCATATTTCCTGATACTGCGCCGCCTGCTCGGAGGTGACGCACACCCTGATGACCGTGCCGAGCGGATAATTAGACCGGACGTTGTATTCATCAGTCGGCTCATTGTCAAAGCTGTCGTCAATCGGCTCATCGTCAAAGCTGTCGTCAATCGGCTCATCGCCAAATGGCGTATAGTACCACGAAATATTGCTCTGCGTCGCGTCGTCCGGCCGGGCAATCAGGTAAAACGCCGCGTTCTGTGTTGCGCTGTCGCTGAGTTCGGCGTTCGAAATCACCTTTCCGTTCATGACGCCGTAGTAGCTGCCCGGAAAATCCCGGGTCTGCTGCTCGAACTCCTGTCTGGATATGCCTCCCTCCAGAGCCGCCTCCAGCGTTACCGCCGTGTTGTTCACCTGCCCGGCCATGTAGCTCGACTGGGAGAAATCCGTTTCAAACTGATAAATCATGCCGTCCCGGCCGCATCCGGCAATCGCGTTCTCTCCAATGAGCACCGCCGCCGCGAAGCACCCCACAATGCCCGCGAAAGCGATGATTTTTGCCGCCGTACTGCGTAAGATTCCCTTGATATTCATGCTCACTCGCTCCTCTCTATCTTATATCCGACGCCCCATACTACCTTCAGATACCGCGGCTCCTTCGGGTTTATCTCGATTTTCTCCCGGATATGCCGCACATGGACCGCTATCGCGTTATCGCTTACGATGTCGTCGTTCCAGACCTGCCGGTAGATCTCCTCGGTCGAGAAAACCTTGCCCGGGTGGCGGCACAGCAGCTCAAGGATTTTATATTCGAGCGGCGTCAGGCGCACGGCTTCCCCGTCCACGGTGACGCTTTTGCTCTCGGTATCGAGCACCAGACCTCGTATCACAATCTGGGACGCAGTCTTTTCCATCGCGCCGAGCTGTGTATAGCGGCGCAGCTGACTTTTTACACGCGCGACCAGCTCGGAAGGATTGAACGGCTTGGTCACGTAGTCGTCCGCGCCTGCTGTCAGGCCGAGTATCTTGTCCGCGTCCTCGGATTTTGCCGAGAGCAGGATGACCGGGATGTTGCGGCTCTCGCGCAGCCGGAGCAGCGTTTTGATGCCGTCCAGCTCGGGCATCATGATGTCGAGCACGATGAGATGCACGGTCTGCGACATCACGATGTCGAGCGCTTCCAGTCCGTTGTACGCCTTTTCGACCTCGTAGCCATCCGCTTTCAGGAAAATCGCGATGCTGTCCACGATTTCGCGGTCGTCGTCCACGACCAGAACCTTCAGCTTTTCCATTTCTCTCTCCCCCTTTCCATGCTTCTATCTTACCATAAGTTTCTGTTGTTTTCCGCAGGGAATTTCTTTCGATTTTATTAAGATTGAAAAAATCCCCTTAAAAGAGGGGATTTTTCAGAGTGCTGTATTTTCTTATAAGCTGTACGCCAGTTCGTTGTAAATCATCTGCGCGGCATACTGACGCGGCAGCGGAGCGTCAATATCTGCCTCTACGCCCTTCAGCAGACCATCCTGATCTGCAAGTTTCATCGTATTGGCCTTCCACTGTGCACCGGTCAGACCACTCTGCGCTGCATCAACGCCCGAGTATACCAGCAGCATTTTCGCCGCTTCAACCGTAGTTACGGGGGCATCCGGCGCGAAAACCGTACTCGATTTGCCGGCGACGATGCCATAGGCGTAACAGTATTTAATGTAGCCGCTTGACCAGTGGTTATTTACGTCGTTAAAATCAGTAGACATTTTTACTGCATATGTCGCAGCGTCTGTGCCGCCATTCGTGCGCAGAACGTAGATCATCTTCGCCATTTCCGCGCGGGAGACCGTCTTATCCGGCTGGAACGAGCCGTCCTCGTAACCCTTGATGACGTTCTTCTCGGTCAGGGTGTCGATTACCTTGCTGTCCACCTTGATGCTGCTCTGGTCGGTGAATGCCGCCCCGGCGAATACGGTCGCCGCGCACGCCGCTGCAAGGGTCAGCGCTGCAATCCTCTTTAATTTTTTCATTGGGATATCCTCCTTTTATTACGGATACGTTTGCGTATCCTGTATATAACATAGTATATTACTCCCCCGCTTTTTGTCAACATTTTCCTTGCATTTTCTCTAGAGAACGGCAAAAAAAGACTGACACCGAAGCATCAGTCTTTTATGGAGGTACCACCCAGAATCGAACTGGGGATCAGGGAGTTGCAGTCCCACGCCTTACCGCTTGGCTATGGTACCATATGGAGCGGCTGACGAGGCTCGAACTCGCTACCTCCACCTTGGCAAGGTGGCGCTCTACCAGATGAGCTAAGCCCGCGGAACAAGAAGTATTATAGCAAGACCTCCCCGTTCTGTCAAGCATTTTTTACATTTTTTTCAATAGTTTTTTCGATGTCTTTCAAAGAGCCTATCACGGCGCCTGTTCTGTTGAAGATGCCTCCGACTGCGCCGCAGACACCTGCTCTGCTTGATACACCTGAATTTCTTCCTCCGTGGGCTTGAGCAGGAATTCAATGATCCCCACCGGGTCGGTTTCCGGATAGTAACGGACGATCCAAACCGCTTCCTCCCGGATCCCCCGCTCCTGCCGCACCTGCTGAACCTCCTGCGCCACCTTCTCCCGGCTGTCGGCCTGCCAATAGCCCATGCGGACCACCAGTTCCGTCCGGCCACCGTCCAGCGCCGCCTCCAGCAGATCACCAAGCGCACTGACGCTGGAGGCGCTGACGATGGTCTGCATCTGCTCCGCCGTGCGCCGATATCCGATCTGAAGGTCCGCCTCAAAGCAGCTCCGCTGGGGCTGGCTGATATAGGTGATGTACTCCACGGCATAGGCCCCCAACGGGGTCTCCTGTTGGACCTCCTGCGCTGCCTTTTCCAGTTCCTCCAACGCCGTCTGTTCATCCGGAAAATTATACAGCCGCAGCGACGCGGTTTCCGTGTGCTGACCGATGAGGATCAGCAGATCGTTGACCATATCCTGCCGGTTTTCCGCCCGCAGGGTAGCGGCGGCCTCACTTTCCCAGAACTTGCTGCTGTGAGGCTCTGATGTGGTATAGGAGCGCTCCAGAAGAGAGGCGCAGCCTGTCAGCAGGCCCAGCGCCAGTCCCGCCGCCGCCAGTCGATATACCTTCATTCGCGCCCCTCCTTTTTTAAATCGTTTAATAGCCCAGATCCTGATCGATGAGGACCACTTCCATCTCCATGTTGGCTACGGCCTCCCACAGGACCACCAGGCCCCGGCAGATCCGCTCCGGGCTCTTGCAGTCATAGCAGCGATCTCCATGAACGGCGCAGGGCGTTTTCCGGCCCAGCCGTTGGGCATTCTTCGGCGCGGCAATATTCCGCGCCCGCCAGAGGGCCTCCTCATACGTGGGAGCCAGCTTGTTCCGGCCCACCACGAACCAGACCTTCTTGTGGCCATACAGGGACGACGCTACCCGGTTGCCGTTGCCGTCGATGTTGATCAGTTCGCCGGTCTCCGCCATGCCGTTGACAGAGGTGATGTACATATCCGCCGTCATGGCCTCTCTGCGGGGGTCCGCCGCTGACTCCGGACGCCAGTGCCAGAACACCCGGTTATGTCCGGACAATTTTTCGTAAAGGCCCATCTGCTCCGCCGTGACGGAGCCGCCGATGCCCACAGATACGCCGTCAATGGAGCGATCCAGATAGTCCGCGGCCTCCTCCGCCGTGGCAAACGTACTGACGCGGAACCGCTTGGATTCCAGATTTTTTTTGACCGTTGTAAAATCCGTCATGGAAACTGCCTCCTTATAATTCCTTCTGATACTCGCCGAAGCCCTCGCCCAGC
>UQVU01000060.1 GCA_900544475.1 uncultured Butyricicoccus sp. | reverse complement strand
GTACAAGTTGATTATTATTTAACAATAATACAATTTAACAACTAGGAGGAATTGAATCATGGCAGTAAAAGTTGCAATTAATGGTTTCGGACGTATTGGCCGTCTGGCATTCCGTCAGATGTTCGGCGCAGAGGGCTATGAGGTAGTTGCCATCAACGATCTTACCGATCCCAAGATGCTCGCTCACCTTCTCAAGTACGATACCGCTCAGGGCGGTTACTGCGGCAAGATAGGTGAAAAAGCTCACACCGTTGAGGCCGGCGAAGACTCCATCACCGTAGACGGCAAGAAGGTTCTGTTCTTTGCTGAGATGGACCCGAAGAACATTCCGTGGGGCAAGGTTGGCGCTGACTACGTTGTAGAGTCTACCGGCGTATTCCTGACCAAGGAGAAGGCACAGGCTCACATCGACGGCGGTGCTAAGAAGGTTATCATGTCTGCTCCGTCCAAGGACGACACCCCGATGTTCGTAATGGGCGTTAACCAGAACACTTACACCAAGGATATGACCTTCGTATCCAACGCATCCTGCACCACCAACTGCCTGGCTCCGATCGCTAAGGTACTGGACGAGGCATTCGGCATCACCGAGGGCCTGATGACCACCGTACACTCTGCAACCGGCACTCAGAAGGTTGTTGACGGCCCGTCCAAGAAGGACTGGCGCGGCGGCCGTGCAGCTTGCGGCAACATCATCCCGTCCACCACTGGCGCTGCTAAGGCAGTAGGCAAGGTTTACCCGAAGCTGAACGGCAAGCTGACCGGTATCTCCATGCGTGTACCGACCCTGGACGTTTCCGTTGTTGACCTGACTGCTAACCTGGCTAAGCCGGCTACCAAGGAAGACATCTGCGCTGCTATGAAGGCTGCTTCCGAGAAGCCGCTGTCTGAGGGCGGCCTCGCGGGCGTTCTGGGCTACACCGAGGATGCTGTTGTTTCTTCCGACTTCCTGGGCGACGAGCGCACCTCTATCTTCGACGCTAACGCTGGCGTTTACCTGACCGACACCTTCGTAAAGGTTGTTTCCTGGTACGACAACGAGTGGGGCTACTCCAACAAGCTGCTGATGCTCATCGAGCACATGGCAGAGGTTGACAACAAGTAATTGTTGCCCACTGGCGTAAAGTCATAAAAAATCGGCACCTGTTCTTTTTTAAGAGCAGGTGCCTTTTTACGTTTAAGAGTCCTTTTTATTTCCCTCTTTCTGCGCTATAATGAAAGCACAAAGAGAAAGGGAGGCGCAGAATATGAGCATGGAGGACTGGGATTTCGGTTATTACGGAAAGGGTCTGGACGGATATGTACATTTTCGGCAGGGCATAAAGGAGATCGAGAGCCACGCGCCGTACAGCAAGTGCCGTCACGGTCGCGATGACAGCCTCGATGATCTCGATGACCTTGACGAATACGACGATCCGGAGGATGACCTATTTTACGAGCCGCCGCAGAAAACGCCGGTCAGCAGCGCGAAGCCTGTGATGCCGTCGGAGAGCACGACGAAGGAAGCAGACTCGAAGCCGCAGACTGTACAGACATCTTCGCCGGAGGCTGAGCCGCAGCAGGAAACGCCGACAAAGAGAAGCATATGGGACTCGAAATGGTGGAAAAATAAGTGGGATTATGGTTTTCTCGCGAGCACGCTGGCCTTTCTGTACTTTCTCATGAGGGCGGAGGCCCTTCAGACTGCGGCAGGGGATTCCACTGCATGGAGAGTGGGAATGGTATTCCTTGTATTCGTGGGGATCGAAGTCATACGGTTTGTAATCTGGTTTTTTAAGAGCATATGGTGAAAAAGCGCCTGCGTCCATTTTCGGGAGCAGGCGCTTTGCTTTTTTGTGCCGGTATCAGGCGTCGTTGGTGAGCTTCGCTTTATCGAGAACGTAGAAAATAAGGCTCATGATCATGCCGACGATTGCGGCGAGGGTCATGCCGGACAGCGAAACGTCGCCGAGCGACAGGGTCACGCCGGAAAGGCCGGTGACGAAGATGACAGAGGTCAGAATCATGTTGCGGTTCTTGCTGTAATCAACCTTGTTGTCAACCAGAATGCGCAGACCGGAGGTGCCGATCATGCCGTACAGCAGGAACGAAATGCCGCCGATGACCGGGCCGGGGATGGTCTGGATGAGAGCGGCGAGCGGGCCGACGAACGAGCAGATGATGGAAAGCACTGCCGCGCCGCCGATAATGCGAACCGAGTAAACCTTGGTGATCGCCATAACGCCGATGTTCTCGCCGTAGGTCGTGGTCGGAACCGAGCCGATGAAGCCGGAGATCATGGTCGAGAAGTTATCCGCGAACAGCGAGCGGTGCAGACCGGGGTCCTTGAGCAGGTCGCGGCCGATGACCTTGCTCGTGACGAGCTGATGGCCGATGTGCTCGTTCGCGATGACGAGGATGACCGGCAGGATGATGAGGATCGCGTTGATGTCGAACTTCGGCGTCTGGAAGTTCGGGATGGAGATGAAGCTGGTGTGCAGGGCGTCAACAATGGTCTGGGTGTCGATAACACCGGTAAAGACGCCTGCGATGTAGCCGCAGATGATCGCAATCAAAATCGGGATAGTCGAGAAGAAGCCGCGGAACAGCACGCTGCCGAATACCGCAACGGCCAGCGTTACGAGGAACGTGATGACCGTGCCTCTCGTTACGCCACTACCGATAATACAGCCGGTTTCAGCCGCCGAGCCTGCCAGCTCAAGGCCGATCAGCGCAACGACCGGGCCCATGGCTGCGGGCGGAAGAACGACGCTGATCCAGTCGGTCCCGCATTTGTAGATGATGAGCGCGAGGATGCATCCGCACGCGCCGACTGCGACGAAGCCGCCGAGCGCGTACTGGTAGCCCCAGTTCTGGATAACGATGGTGGCCGGCGCGATGAACGCGAACGAGGAGCCGAGGTAGGCCGGCGCCTTGCCCTTGGTGATCAGGATGAACAGCAGCGTGCCGATACCGTTCATGAACAGCACAATGGCCGGGTTCATCTTGAAGATGAACGGCACGAGCACGGACGCACCGAACATCGCAAACATATGCTGGATGGACAGCGGCACGAGCAGTCTCGGCGGGACCTTGTCCTCAACCTGAATAATTCTGTTGTTCTGCATGTGTGTTTCTTTTCCCCCTGTAAATAGATTTATTTCTCTGGAACCGTTCCGGTCAGACAAACAACGCCTTGATTTCGTCTATCCGGGCACAAGTCATATTATAACCCATTTCGTAGCCCCATTCCAGCTTTTTTATATCTTTTTCGAAGGTGGCGAGCGGCGCGCTCGGCTGAAGCAGGACCGTGTCCGCCGGGTTCTCCTCCGCGAGGCGGTGGCACAGGCAGACCGTGTCGTTGTAGCGGGCGGGGCGCGAGAGCAGGGCCTCGGTCATGGCGGGATATTTCCGGTGCAGCGCACGGGCGCCGAATTTCGTGCCGCGCGTGTGCGTCTTGCGGTAGCCGTCCGGCTGGGTCAGCACGATGAGGTTCTTGCGGTTGCCGTCGTGCAGGCTCTTGACGATGGGCACGGGGTCGGCGATGCCGCCGTCGTAAAAGACCGCGCCGCCGAGGTGCACCGGTGGAAAATACAGCGGAATCGCGCAGGTCGCGCGCAGCATGGTGCACGGGCGGTCGAGCTGCATTCCGTCGAGATATTCCGCCTTTCCGGTCGCGGCGTTCGTCACACCGACTAAAACGCGCCCATTATATTTGTGAAATTCGTCCCAGTCGAACGGGATGAGCTGATTGGGAATGGTGTCGAACACGAAATCCGTGCCGAAGATCGAGTGGTCGTGCGGCAGGTTGCGGACGCCGAGATAGCGGCTGTCGCCGCGGTACTGCCGCAGCACCTCGAGGTTGCGTCCTCTCTGGCGCGAGAGGTAGGAAATGGCGTAGGTGATGCCGGCGGAAACGCCGATGACGTAATCGAACATGATGTCATGGTCGAGCAGGGCGTCCATCACGCCGCAGGAAAAGACCGGGCGGAACGTGCCGCCCTCCAAAACAAGTCCGGGCAAAGTGAAATCTCCTTTGAAGGGTATCGAAAGTCGTACAGGTAAATCCGGCTGCCGCGCGACAGCTCATTTGCGTTTTCTCGTGGGCGGTTTTCTGCCCTTCTGGCCGCCGGAGCGACCCTTGCCGTGCGAATGGCGGCGGCGCGAAGCACGGTTGCCATAGGGCGGCTTTCCGCTGTCCTCGCCGCTCGGTGCGCGTTCCGGTTTATCCGACAAGGGAAGCGCCCCGTCCGCCGGGGCGAAGTCGATCTGACCCGTGACCTCGCTTGCGGCGATGAGCTTGACGCGCAGAGGCGTGCCGATGGTGAAGCGCTTGCCGGTGCGGCGGCCGACCATGGCCATGTGCTCCTCGTCGTACTGGTAGAAGTCGCCGGTCATTAGCTCGGCGCGGACCAGACCCTCGCAGCCGTTTGCGAGCGCAACGAAGATGCCGAACGACTGCACGCCGGATACCTCGGCGTCGAACTCCTCGCCGATGAACTGCTTCATGTAGGACGCGATGAACAGTTTGTCGATGTCGCGTTCGCAGTTGTCCGCCGCCTGTTCGCGGTTTGTGGACTGCTGCGCGGCCTCGGCGCACAGATTTTCGTCCGCGGCGGTAAATTCCTCGCCGGTCAGCGCCTTTTGCAGCATCCGGTGGGCGATGAGGTCAGGATAGCGGCGGATAGGCGAGGTAAAGTGCAGGTAATACTTCGCTTTCAGGCCGTAGTGGCCGATGCACTCGTCGGCGTAGCGTGCACGGGCGAGCGAGCGCAGCAGCAGGGTGGGCAGCACGCGCTGCTTGGGGTCGTTTTTCGCGCCGCGCAGCACCACCTGGAACTGAGCGGTGTCCTCCGGCTTGGAGGCGTCGATGCGGTAGCCGAACGGGCGGGCGAACTGCGCGAACGCACGCAGCTTGTCCGGGTCGGGGTTCTCGTGGACGCGGTAGACGGTCGGGTGCTCACGCTTGCACATGAACTCCGCGACCGCTTCATTGGCTTGAAGCATGAACTCCTCGATGAGCTTTTCGCTCTCGCCGCGCTCGCGGAAGCAGATTTCGACCGGCTTGCCGTTCTCGTCTACGCGGATCTCGGCCTCCGGAATGTCCAGCTCAAGCGCACCGCGTTCGATGCGGCGCTTGTAGAGTGCGTGGGCGAGATCGTTCATCTTTTCGGCGGTTTCGACCAGAAAAGCATATTCCTCGCGCAGTCCCTTGTCGCCGGCAAGGATTTTGTTGACCTTGTTGTAGGTCATGCGTGCCTTGGAGCGGATGATGGATTTTGCGAACTTCGCGCCGTAGCGGCGGCCGCTCTTGTCCACCTCCATGAGGGCGGAGAACGCCAGACGGTCTACGTTCGGGTTGAGCGAGCAGATACCGTTCGACAGCGCGAACGGCAGCATGGGCACGACATGGCCGGGGAAGTAGACCGAGGTGCCGCGGCGGAACGCCTCTGCGTCGAGCGGGGAATCGGGCGTCACGTAATGGCTGACGTCCGCGATGTGCACGCCGAGCAGATAGTGGCCGTTTTCGAGCTTTTCGAGCGAAACTGCGTCGTCGAAGTCCTTCGCGTCGTCGCCGTCGATGGTGAAAATCAGCTTGTCGCGCAGGTCGAGCCGCTTGCCGGCGGAGGCGAGATCGACCTCCTGCGGAATGGAGTCGGCCTGACGGAGAACCTCGTCCGGAAAGACGTCATAGACGCTGTTCTCGTGCAGAACGGCCGCGATTGAAGCCTCCATCGTGCCGTTTTCGCCGAGCGCGGCGGACACGATGCCCTGCGGACGGTAGGCGTCGTCGCCGTAGTTCGTTACCGCGACCGCCACGCAGTCGCCCGGCTGCGCCTCGCCGATGTCGCGGCGGTCCACCGCGATTTCGGGGTATTTCTTGGACGAGGGCTGTACGAAGAACGCCTTGCCGCGCTGCACCAGCTCGCCGGTCAGCTCCTTACCGGCGCGGCTGATAATGCGGATAACGGTCGCCTCGCGGCGGCCCCGGTTGTTCTTGCGCTCGCTGACCTTGACGAGCACCTTGTCGCCGTGCCACGCGCCGCCGCCCGCATTCGGGGGAATGAACAGGTCGTCCGGCTTGGGCGCACCTTCCTCCACATCGGGCGCAACGAACGCAAAGCCGCGCTCGGTCGCGAGAAACGTGCCGGTCGTGCAGCCGTAGTGCGAGGAGACCGCAAAGCGGTTTTTCTTGTTCTTCATGATTTTGCCCGCCTGCGTCAGACGGTCGAGTGCTTCCTTGATTTCGTGCTTGCCTGCGTCGGGCAGGGCGCGGCGTATCTCATCCATGCGGCACGGCTGCGAGAGCAGCGTCAGCAGCCTGCTGTCAAGCGTATATTCCTCCATGGGTTTCCCTCCGATCTATCGTAAACAGAATGAACCTATTATGTGCTTTCATTATACCATTTTGCAGCGGCGATGAAAAGGGGCGGAAAGAAACAACGAAGTCACCGCCTGTCGGAAAATGTAATTCGGGACGCATTTTCGTACAGATCCCGTCCGTCCGGCGTCTCGCCGCAGTTGACAGACGCGCTTTCATACATTATAATAAGAAAACACTAAAGTCTGTCCGTGCTTCGCGACAGGTTCACACTGGGCATTGCGTCCCGAAAAAGGGGAGATATCTTCAATGAAACAGGTTATTCTTACCGGCGACCGTCCGACCGGACGCCTGCACGTAGGCCATTACGTCGGCTCGCTGAGCGAACGAGTCCGCCTCCAGAACTCCGGCGAGTTCGACGAGATCTATATCATGATCGCGGACGCACAGGCTCTGACCGACAACGCCGAGCACCCGGAAAAGGTCCGTCAGAACATCATGGAGGTCGCGCTCGACTATCTGGCGTGCGGCCTTGACCCGGAGAAGTGCACCTTCTTCATCCAGTCCATGGTTCCCGAGCTGACCGAGCTGACCTTCTATTACATGAACCTCGTCACGGTTTCCCGCGTACAGCGCAATCCTACCGTTAAGTCGGAAATTCAGATGCGCGGCTTCGAGGCGAGCATTCCGGTCGGATTCTTCTGCTACCCGATCAGCCAGGCGGCGGACATCACCGCGTTCCGCGCGACCTGCGTTCCGGTCGGCGAGGACCAGATGCCGATGATCGAGCAGTGCCGCGAGATCGTACACTCTTTCAACCGCGTATACGGCGAAACGCTGACCGACCCGAAGATCATGCTTCCGTCCAACAGCGCGTGCCTGCGCCTGCCGGGCACGGACGGCAAGGCCAAGATGAGCAAGTCGCTCGGCAACTGCATCTATCTGGCGGACGACGAAAAGACCGTCCGCACCAAGGTCATGTCCATGTTCACCGACCCCGACCATATCCGCATCGAGGACCCGGGCAAGCTCGAAGGCAACACCGTGTTCACCTATCTGGACGCGTTCTGCACGGACGAGCACTTTGCCGAGTTCTTGCCGGAGTATAAGAACCTCGACGAGCTTAAGGCGCATTACACCCGCGGCGGTCTGGGCGATGTCAAGGTAAAGAAGTTCCTCGTCAACGTCATGCAGTCCATCCTTGGCCCGATGCGTGAGCGCCGCGCCTACTGGGAAGCACGCCTGCCCGAAGTATATGAAATGCTGAAGAAGGGCAGTGAAATCGCCGAGCGCAAGGCTGCCGAGACCCTCGCGGACGTCCGCGCCGCCATGAAGATCAACTACTTCGACGACGGCAACCTGATGAAGAAGTAAATTTTATATCGAAAGAAAGCGAAACGGAGATCGAACGGAAAAAGTCGGTCTCCGTTTTTCGTTTGACGAGCGGGAGCGGCTGTGATACACTGAAAATAATTATTATAAGTTTACAAGGAAATGGAGGAAAGAGCATGAAAGCACTGATTACCGGCGCGTCCTCGGGTCTGGGACGCGAAATGGCGAAGCTGCTCGCCTCGCGTGGCTATGAGCTGGTCCTGTGCGCGCGCCGCGAGGACAGACTGCGCGAGCTTGCCGCCGAACTGCCGACCGTCTGCCATGTGATTGCGGCGGACGTGAGCGATGAGGAGGAGTGCCGCCTGCTGTACCGCGCGGTGCGCGGCGATGATCTCGAAATCGTAATCAACAACGCGGGCTTCGGCCTGTTCGGCGAGTTTCTCGAAACCGACCTCGACGAGGAGCTGCGCATGATCGACACCAATATCCGTGCCGTGCACATCCTGACCAAGCTCGCGGTGCAGGATTTCGAAAAGCGCGGCCACGGCTATATCCTCAATGTCGCGTCCTCGGCCGGCTTTCTGCCCGGGCCGCTCATGGCGACCTACTACGCAACAAAGAACTATGTGCTCCGTCTGACGCAGGCACTCCGTGAGGAGCTGCGCCATCGCGGCAGCCGTGTCCGCGTGTGTGCACTCTGTCCCGGGCCGGTCGATACCGAGTTCAACCGGGTCGCAGGCGTGAAGTTCTCGCTGAACGGCCTTGACGCGAAGCGCGTCGCGCGGGAGGCGATAGACGGCCTGTTTGCAGGCAGGGCGGTCGTCGTGCCGGGCGTGACCATGAAAGCAATGACCGTTGCGCGGCATTTCGCCCCGGACAGCCTGCTTGCACGCATCACCTACCATTTTCAGCATAAGAAGGGCGAAAAATGACAGCAGCAGAAATCAAAAAGACATTACAGCGTGAATTTGTCCGCACGATACGCAAGCCGTTCGTGGACGCGGTGAAGGAATATGATATGGTGCGTCCAGGCGACAGCGTTGCGGTGTGCATTTCGGGCGGCAAGGATTCCATGCTGCTGGCGCTCCTGCTTCAAGATTTGCAGCACACGGTGGATTTCGAGCTGAAATTTCTGGCGATGGACCCCGGCTACGCGCCCGAAGGGCGAAAGCATCTGGAGGAAAATGCGCGCCGACTGGATGTTCCGCTTGAAATTTTCGAAACCGATGTGCTGCGCGTCGCGGGCAGCCATTCGGCCGAGCATCCGTGCTTTCTGTGCGCGAAAATGCGGCGCGGCTATCTGTACACCGAGGCGCAGAAGCGCGGCTGCAATAAAATAGCGCTCGGACATCATTATGATGATGCCATCGGAACCGTGCTGATGGGCCTGATTTACGGCGGTCAGGTGCAGGCGATGCTGCCGCGCGTGAAGGCGAAAAATTACGAGGGGATGGAGCTGATCCGCCCGCTCTACTTTACCCGCGAGGCAAATGTGATTTCGTGGGCGGAGCATTGCGGCCTGACCTTCCTGCCGTGCGACTGCCCGGCGAAAAAGCTGGAGAACGACACCAAACGCGCCGAAATCAAGCAGCTTATCGCCTCTCTTGCCGCGAAAAATCCGCAGATTGAGGCAAATATCTTCAATGCAGTCAAGAATGTGGATACCGGAAAGCTGCTCGGCTGGCGTGATGAAAACGGCCGCCATAGTTTTCTTGACCGGCTTTGAAAGAAAAAGTCGGAAAATGAAGAAAAAAGTGTTGACACCACCCTCTTGGTGTGGTATTCCATTAAAGCTGTCGCCGAGAGGTGCGGCGGTCGAACTGAAAAGATTTGAAAAGAATGAAAAAAGTTCTTGACAAATGGTTTTGAGTTTGATATACTAAATAAGCTGTTTCGAAAGAGATGGCGGTCAGAAAAGTTTGAGTTTTGAAAGAAATGCTTCAAAAACTTCGAAAAAAGTTTTGAAAAAGTTCTTGACAAATGAAACTTCATCTGATATAATAAACAAGCTGCGAACGAGAGATTAGGAACTTCGAAAAAGTTCTGAAAAATCTTGTTTTCAGTAAATTGCACCTTGTAAATTAAACAACGATGTGCTTAAAACTTTGTTCAAATTGAACGAGGTTGTAGTGCGAACCTGAAATTTCGAGAGTTTTTTACTCTTGGTAAATCGCTGGAAGTCACAACTCCAGTTAAAATAAAGTGACACGTCAGACTCTAAAGTCGGTTAAAACGAAGAAAACTTCGTCTTAATACAATTTTTAGAGAGTTTGATCCTGGCTCAGGATGAACGCTGGCGGCGTGCCTAACACATGCAAGTCGAACGGAGTCGTTTTGGAAAATCCTTCGGGATTGGAATTCTCGACTTAGTGGCGGACGGGTGAGTAACGCGTGAGCAATCTGCCTTTAAGAGGGGGATAACAGTCGGAAACGGCTGCTAATACCGCATAAAGCATTGAATTCGCATGTTTTCGATGCCAAAGGAGCAATCCGCTTTTAGATGAGCTCGCGTCTGATTAGCTGGTTGGCGGGGTAACGGCCCACCAAGGCGACGATCAGTAGCCGGACTGAGAGGTTGAACGGCCACATTGGGACTGAGACACGGCCCAGACTCCTACGGGAGGCAGCAGTGGGG
>UQVU01000059.1 GCA_900544475.1 uncultured Butyricicoccus sp. | reverse complement strand
CACATCGAGCAGCGGTTGCACTGGATGCAGGCGTCGGGGTTCCACTGCGGAACCTTGGTCGCAACGCCGCGCTTGGAGTAAACGGAAGTGCCGTTCTCCCACGTGCCGTCGAGCACGCCGTATTTCTGGAACACGGAGACCGGCAGCTTGTCGCCCTGCTGCTTGTCGAGCGGCATGACGATGTCGCGGACGAACGGGGTCATGTTCTTCGGCTCTGCAACCGGTTCGTCGGTCGCGTCCGCCCATGCAGCCGGGATTTCAACCTTGACGGTCGCCTGAACGCCGAGGTCTACCGCCTGGTTGTTCATGTCGACGATCTTCTGACCGGCCTTCTTGAAGTAGGAGTTGTAGTTGTTTTTCTTCATGTCCTCAACGGCCAAATCCATCGGAATAACCTTGGTGAGGGCAAAGAATGCGCCCTGGAGGATGTTGTTGGTGCGCTTGCCGAGGCCAATCGCTGCGGCCAGCTTTGCCGCGTCGATGATGTAGAAGTTTGCGTGCTTGCGAGCAAGGTCGCGCTTCATCTTCGCTGGGAGATGCTCCTCGAGCTCTTCGACGCTCCACGGGCAGTTCAGCAGGAACGTGCCGCCGTCCTTGAGGTCAGCGGTGACATCGTACTTTTTGACGTAAGTCGGGGCGTGAACCGCAACGAAATCCGCGGAATTGACCAGATAAGTGCTGAGAATCGGCTCGTCGCCAAAGCGCAGATGGCTCTGCGTCAGGCCGCCCGACTTCATCGTGTCATAGGAGAAGTAAGCCTGCGCATACTTGCCGCCGACAAAGCCGATGGTCGAAATCGCGTTCTTGTTCGCGCCGACCGTGCCGTCGCCGCCGAGACCCCACAGCTTGCAGCTGATCTGGCCCGGGTGGGGAAGCTCGATTTCGGTGTAATCGAGCGAGGTGTGGGTCACGTCATCGTTGATACCGATGGTGAAGTTGTTCTTCGGCGCGTCCTTCGCGAGGTTGTCGTAAACCGCGATGAACTGGCCCGGGGTGGTGTCCTTGGAGGACAGGCCGTAGCGGCCGCCAACAACCGTGATGTCGTTTCGGCCCGCCTGATTGAGGGCGGTCACGACGTCGAGGTATACCGGCTCGCCAACCGAACCGGTTTCCTTGCTGCGGTCCAGAACGGCGATTTTCTTAACGGAAGCCGGGATTGCAGCTGCGAAATGCTTGACCGAGAACGGGCGGTACAGGTGAATCTGCACCATGCCGACCTTGCGGCCCTGCGCGTTCAGATAATCAACGGTCTCCTTGACTGCTTCGGAAGCGGAGCACATCACAACGATAACTTCTTCTGCGTCCGGTGCACCGTAGTAGTTGAACAGCTTGTAATCGCGGCCGGTCAGCTTGTTAATTTCATCCATGTAGTGCTGAATCGTGTCCGGCACGATAGCGGACTTGACGTTCGCGCCTTCCTTGCACTGGAAATAGATATCAGGGTTTACGTTGTTGCCGCGGTTGGTCGGGTGCTCCGGGTTGAGCGACTGGCGGCGGAATTCCTGGAGTGCTTCCTGATCGACGAGGCCGCGCAGGTCCTCATAATCGAGAGTTTCAATGCGCTGCATCTCGTGCGAGGTACGGAAGCCGTCGAAGCAGTGCATGAATGCGTAACGCGCCTTGATGGCGGACAGGTGAGCAACCGCCGCGAGGTCCATCGCTTCCTGAGGCGAGGACGACATCAGCATACCGTAACCGGTGGTGCGGCAGGTCATGAAGTCGGTGTGGTCGCCGAAGATCGAGTGATGGTTGCTCGTAACGACGCGGGACGCGATGTGCATGACGCTCGGCAGGAACTGGCCGCCCATGGCGTACATCGCCGGAATCATCAGCATGAGGCCCTGCGAAGAGGTGAAAGTCGTGGTGAGCGCGCCCGCCTGAAGCGAGCCGTGGCAGGTACCTGCCGCGCCGGCCTCGGACTGCATCTGAATAACGTCAACAGTCGTGCCGAACAGGTTCTTCTTGCCCTTTGCGGACCATTCGTCCACCTTTTCCGCCATCGGCGAGGACGGGGTAATGGGGTAAATTGCTGCTACTTCGGTGAACGCATAGGCGCTGTACGCCGCCGCTGTGTTACCGTCCATAACGGCGTAATTTTTCTTGTTCATTTATATCCTTCTTTCCCTGAATAAATGCGTGTGAATGACAGAAGGTTTCAGTCAATGCCGCCTGCTTTTCGAATCGCGTCACAGACGCGAGCGGTACGGAGCGACTCCTCCTCGGAAATCGTAAGCGGCGTGCCGTTCAGCACAGCATCCGAGAACAGTTCGATTTCGCGCTTGTAGTTGTCCTCAGCCCAGATGGTGTAATCCGTAGTCGTTTCGTCCACGTACTCCGCGCCCTGCGGACGAGCGCCCGTGCTCACGCGGATGTGGCAGACGCCGCTCGAATTGAACTTGTGGTCCACATCAATACGTCCGGTATCGCCCAGAATGGAATAGCAGCCGCGGCGGTAGGCGTCGAGACCTGCATACAGCATGGCGGTCACGCCCTCCTCGTAACGCAGCATGACCGCGTCCGAGGTGTCTACGCCGGTCTCCTTATCGAAGCCGCAGTAAACGCTCATGTCCTCCGGGTCCTTGCCGAGCAGGTAGGACGCGAGGCTGACGTTATAGCAGGTCACGTCGTACACCGCGCCGCCGCCGTTGCCCTTCTGGTAACGAATGCCCGAGCGGTTGGTGTCGAACGTGGAGTGCTTGGACTCAAGGTAGCGGATGCGGCCGATCGCGCCGCTGTCCACGATCTCCTTGACCTTCTGCGCGAGCTGCGCATGGCGGTAGGCGTAGGCTTCTTCGAGCAGAACGCCGTTTGCCTTTGCGGCCGCGAACATTTCCCGTACCTGCTCCTCGGTCAGCGCCATCGGCTTTTCGCACAGAATATGCTTGCCGGCTTTGGCCGCCTTTTCGACCCACTCCATATGAATGCCGTTCGGCAGCGGCAGATAAACCGCGTCCACGTTCTCGTCTTCAAGCAGCGCCTGATAATCGGTGTAGAGCTTTTTCGGCGTAAACGGCTCGGCGTAAGCCTTGAGCTTTTCTTCGTTTCTGCCTGCAATGGCGTACAGTTCAGCGTTTTCACAAGCGAGCAGCCCCGGAATGGTGCGGCTCTTGCCGATGCCCGAGCATCCGAGAATGCCCCAGCGGACCGTCTTTTTTTCCATTTGGGAATCTTCCTTTCAAAAAACAGGGGATTGGCAGTGTATCAGACGTAATTGCACAGGCGTGCGATCGCGGTTTCGGTGAAGCCGAGCGACTCCGCCTTGGTCTGCTTGCCGCAGGCGGTCTCAACGACCATCCGGAGCAGATCCTGACCCAGCTCCTCGACCGTGCGCTCGCCATAGATGAGCGGCGCGGCGTTGAAGTCGATGTTGTCCTCCATGTTGGCGAAGGTGATCTTGTTGCCGGTGATTTTCACGACCGGAACGATCGGGCTGCCGATCGGCGAGCCGCGGCCGCTCGAAAATACGACGACCTGCGCACCGCCGGCCGCCATGGCCGCGACAGACGCGGGGTCGTTGCCCGGGGTGTCCATGATGACCAGACCCTCGTGGGACTTAACCTGCTTGCCGTAGTCGTATACTTCGTTGATGACGCTGTGGCCGCCCTTGTGGATGCAGCCGAGCGACTTCTCTTCGAGGGTGGTGATGCCGCCGGCCTTGTTGCCGGGAGAGGGGTTGCCCTGACGGACATCCTCGCCTACTGCATGGAAATGCTCCTCGAAGCGAGTGGTGATCTCGTAAATGCGGTCATGTACGCGCTTGTCTGCCGCACGGCGGGCCAGAATGTGCTCCGCACCGATAAATTCCGAGGTCTCGGAGAGGATGCTCGTGCCGCCGGCCGCAACGACGAGGTCGCTCATCGCGCCGATGGCCGGGTTCGCCGCCAGACCGCTCGTCGGGTCCGAGCCGCCGCACTCCGTGCCGACGATCAGTTCGGAAATCGGGAATTCCTCGCGCTGCACCATGCCGGCCTCTGCGACCATCTGCTTGGCGTAGCGGACAGCCTGCTCGACCGCTTTGAGCGTGCCGCCGGCCTCCTGGATAATCACGCGCTGCATGGGCTTGTTGGTGCGCTCTGCGATGGCCTCGGCAACGAGGTCCATCTGGCAGTTTTCGCAGCCGAGCGACACGAGGACCGTGCCGTAGATGTTGGGGTTCGCTGCATAGCCGGCCATGACGTCCATGGTCAGCTGCTGGTCTACTGCGACCTGCGAGCAGCCCTGCTGGTTGTTGAAGGTCACGGAGCCTTCGACCTGCTGGGAAATGATACGTGCCGTATCCGAAGCGCAGACGCTCGTGGGCAGGATCAGAACCTTGTTCCGCACGCCCACTCGTCCGTCCGGACGGCGGTAGCCGTAAAATGTCATGTCACAGTTTCTCCTTTTTACTCAATTTTACGGCGGTCTTCCTTCATGCTCACGACGTTGTGAACATGAACGTGTGCACCGGCCGGGATGAATGCGGTTGCCTGTCCGATATGCTCGCCGTACTTTACCACGGGCTCACCCTCTGCGATGTCGCGGATGGCGAATTTGTGGTAGATAGTGATGTCCTCGGTAACGGGGACGGACACCGGCTTGCCCGCGAGGAGAAACGTTGCGGTCTCTCCTGCGGCGATCGGCTCGATGGCTACCGCAACGTTATCTTTTGCGTCAATAATCATTGCGTTCGTCATGTTGTAATTTCCTCCTGTCCCGCAGAAGCCTGCGGGGCGTTATGAGTGTTTACCGCGCGTTTTCGCGGCTGTTTTCAATCTGTCGGAGCAGGGCCGCCGTCTGAGGCTCGGCCGCCTGCGCCTCCGGCAGGATGACTGCCGGGAAGCTGCTCCATGCGATGATGTAATAGGGTCCGATTTTTTCACAGAGGTTGATTTTTTCCTTCGGGATAGCCACGGCGGACTGATCGGATGCGAACAGCAGCGTGTCCTTCTGCACGCTCAGGCGGAATTCGGCGCTTCCCTCCCACGAGCCGAGCTCCTTTCGGATACGCAGTCGGCTGAGGGCCGGGATCATCGAAATATTCTCAAGATTTGCCAGCAGGAGAATAATGACCGAGGCCGCGATGCTGAGCGGCGTGCGGTTCGCCATCAGGTTTATGACCGCCGCGACGCTCGCCGCCAGACGGATAAAGGTCGCCCGGCGAACGAATCGGTAGCGATAATAGAGCGTCCGGAACGCGAGGAACTGTCCGTCGAGAAAGTGCTTTTCGTCCATCTCCCATGTGATGTCGGCCGCCGCAGTCGGAACGGCGTCCGTCGCTTCTGCGGGCATTTCGGCGTTTTCCGCCGCCGCGCGGAGGTCACGCGCAAAGCGCCGCATCGCCTCGGCGTTCTTGAACGCTTCGGCCGGGATGATGTCGAAGATTGTGCCGCCACAGTAGATATAGAGCGCATCGGGGCGCTCCTCTACCGGACCTACCGCGTGCAGCGGGCAGGAAAGGCGCTGGTCGCCGTAGCTGACCCGAAGCTCTTTTCCGGCGGTGCGCAGCTTGTGCTCGCGCCAGTAGTCCTCGGGGAGCTGACCCGCGTATTCAAGTCGCTGAAGCGTGCCCTTGGCGCGCTGTCTGACCGTTTTGCGGCGCAGCAGCGTGATGCCCGCGAGCAGCAGCGACCAGACAATCGCGAAAAGGCGCGTGCTGCCCTCAAGCCGCGTGACACACAGCACCGCGACCGCCGCCATCTGGCCGAAAGTCAGAAGAAACGCAGTAAGGAGCTTGAGCGGGCGGCTGTCGTTGCGGCGGACCATGTCAGCGAGCAGTTCGATATAGGCATTTTTGCTTACCCGATAGGTCATATCCATCAGAAAAACCTCCAGAACGAGTCGTACCACACGGTTTTAATATGCGGTATTTCCATAAAAAACAGGCAGATGGAGAAGTGATGCGTGGAGGGGTCCCACATTGCTGCATCACATCTCCGACTGCCCGCAGCGGTGAAAAGGCATTACCCGTTCACCGCTTTGTGCGGTGCAAGGTTATGCTTTCTTTTTGCTCTGGCTTACGGCCTTTTTAATGACCGGAACCACAACAAACAGGATTGCGATTACTACGAAGAATACGGATACTGGACGATTGAACATATCCGCCCAGTTGCCATTTGCGGAAATCAGCGCCATGCGCATGTACTTCTCAATCAGCGGGCCAAGGATGAAGCCGAGGATGACCGGCGCCATGTCGATGCCCAGGCAGATCAGCAGATAGCCGACGAAGCCGAAGATAATCATTACCCATACGTCGAACATACGGTTGTTCAGCGTGTAAACGCCGAGCACACAGCACGCGACGATCGCCGGGAACAGGAAGGACAGCTTGACGTTTACCATGCGGACAAACGCCTTCATGAGGCCGAGCTCCATGACGTACATGACAACGTTTGCCATGAAGTAGGCAACCATGATGCCGCCAACCAGCTCAGGATGCTGCGAGTAGAGCAGCGGGCCGGGCTGAAGGCCGTGGATCATCAGGCCGCCGATCAGGGCGGAGGTGGTAAGGTCGCCCGGGATGCCAAGGCAGACCAGCGGGATGAGTGCGCCGCCGTTGGTGGCGTTGTTCGAGGTCTCGGACGCGCAGATGCCTTCCGGGCAGCCGTGGCCGAACTCTTCCGGCGTCTTGGAAACGGTGCGCGCGAGGTTGTAGGAGATCAGGGTGGAAGCGTTCTGGCCGATGCCCGGCAGAATGCCGATGCCGGTGCCGATGACGCAGCCGATGCCGATCGCCTTCCAGCAGCTCTTCATCTCGGAGAACGGCGGGATCAGCGTGGTTTTCTTGAACTCGATCTTCGGACGAGGCTTGTCCAGATCAAGCGACTGGTTGAATACCTCGGTGATAGCGAACAGACCCATCATCAGAGCGGTAGAGGAGATGCCGCCCTGAAGCTGCCAGAAGCCGAAGGTCAGACGGGAAACGCCGCTGATGGAGTCGATGCCGACCGTGCCGATGAGCAGGCCGAACACTGCGCCGAGCAGGCCCTTGATCAGCGAGTCGGAGCACATGGCAACGACGACCGACAGACCCATGAGGGCGACAGCGAAATACTCCCAGCTGCCGAAGCTCAGCGAAACCTTCGCGAGCTGCGGTGCGATAGCCATCAGCGCAAAGGCGGAGAAAGAACCGCCGATGAGGGAACAGAAAACGCCGATTGCAAGCGCCTGAGCCGGCTTGCCCTTCTTCGTCATCGGATATCCGTCAAAGCAGGTGTAGATGGACGAAGGAGTGCCGGGGATGTTGATGAGGGTTGCGGTGATAAGACCGCCGCTGATGCCGCCGACATAGACGGCAATCAGCATGACGAGGCCCTGTACGGGCTGCATGGTATAGGTGAACGGAATAAACAGTGTAACGCCGAGGGTGGCGGTCAGACCGGGGATACTGCCGAAGATAATGCCGACGAATACGCCCAGCGCGAGAAGCGCGATACACATCGGGTCACTGAATACATACTGGAAACCAAGGAGAATAGTCTGCATAAGTTCCCTTCCTTTCTAATCAGAGAAATTCAGTGTGTCGCGTGTATTTAGCCGGCGATCTTAGCCATTTCCTCGAATACCGGCTTGAGATCTTCTGCCCACTTGATGGTACGCTCCTTTGCAGCCGCGCCGTCAACATAGTCAACAGTGAAGCCGAGGTTGGACATTGCCTTTACGAAGTCCTCGTTCTGGCAAACTTCGCCCATCTTCTCGGAGATGTAGGAGAGGATAGCCGGGTCGGTGCCCTTCGGAGCGAAGAAGCCGCGCGGCTTGCCGTAGGTTACGTCGTAGCCGGACTCAACGGTGGTCGGAACGTCCGGGCATGCGTCGATGCGCTCGTCGTTGCAGACCAGAAGCGGAACGTTGGTGCCTGCTGCGATGTAGGAGGAGGTGTCAGCCAGGGAGTTTACCTCGAGCTGGATATGGCCGCCCTGAAGCGCGGTCTCGGAAGCAGCGCCGCCGTCATAAGGAACGATAGTTACCTTGTCGTAGATGCCCATGTCCTTGAGCAGCTCCATGGTGGTGCCGTAGTTTACGTTGTTGGAGCCGGTGCTGCCGACGGTAACCTTGCCCGGGTTTGCATTTACATAGTCGATGACCTCCTGAGCGGTCTTCCAGCCGGTGTCCGGGCTGGTGGAGAGCAGGTTGTAGTCGGTAACAACGTCGCAGATGTACTCGAGGTTCTCGTACAGCGGCTCAGCGGACTGACCGCTCATGGTGTAGGAGATGAGGTCCATCTCGTTGTGGGTCATGATGGTGTAGCCGTCGTTCTTGCTGTTGTAGCCCTGCAGAGCGCCGATGTAGCCTGCTGCGCCCTCAACGTTTACCGCAACGGTGGTAGCGCCGAGATCGAGGTACTGCATCATGCCGCGAACGAGGTTGTCGGAACCGCCGCCCGGAGCGTAGGGGATAACGATCTGAACGTCGTTCTTCGGGTAGTCGAGCGAGCCGTCGGAGGAGCCGCCCTGTGCGGAGGAGGAACCGGTGGAACCGCAGCCGGTGAGCGCGCCTGCGAGCATAACGCCTGCGAGAGTCATGGATAAAGCCTTTTTCATAAGAATTTCCCTTTCTTTGTCTTTATTCTTTCATGTTTTTGTGAATTTCCTGCCAGAAATCAGGGGAGCACGCACTTGAGGATCTGCGTGAACAGCAGCCAGAGCACGATGGTCAGAACGACCGAATAAATCACGATGCCGAGGAACTGTTTCTTGGACAGCTTGCCCTTCATCTCTTCGCTCGCCTCGTTTTCCTTTCGTGCGAAGGTCGCGCAGAGCACGATGTTCAGCGCAAGCGTGCAGGGGAAAAAGGTAAGCACGGGCAGCAGCAGTGCGTACAGCACCAGCGCCGCGGCGGTGATGACGATCTCCTTGGAAACCGGGATGTGCAGCTTCTTGTGCTCGGCCGCACCCTTGAAGTCGATCGCGTAGATGAGCTGAAGAATGGCCATCGCCAGCAGAATGCCCGCCAGCAGGTGAATGTAGGTGCTCGCCTGCGCCCACATGCCGCCCAGACCGTTCTCCACGCCGATGATGATCTTCTGGTTTGTCAGAAGAAAGGCGGCAACCGCGCCCATCAAAATCGAAAGCAAAAGGTCATTCGAACTGCGGATAAATTTTTTCATAGACGTTCTCCTTTCAACCACACCCCTCAGGTGAAGTGAGAATTTTTCCATCCGTGCCGTTCACCGCATAAACGGAACGGACGTATCTCAATAATCCATACAAAAAACCGCCCTGTCCGGCGTCCGGTTCTTCCGCGGTCTGTCCCGCAGGAGTCAGGGGGTATCGTCCCGACCCTTGCAGGGCAGACCGTTTCGGTCCTTTCGCGCTATGGAGCAGTGCGGTTTCGACATTGGCCAAGCGGTTGCTCAGCAGTTGTACGGATTTTTGATTTGAATGCCGGTGTCCACGAATGAGGTTTCTACCGGAGCGTCGCGGAAGATCGACTCGGTGAGCAGCTGCACGGAACGGTATCCCTGCATGTACGGCCCCTGATCGATGAGGAACTGTGCGGTGCCCTTCTGGAGAAAGCTCATATTGGACTCGGTTATGTCAAAACCTACTACTTTGATTTTGCCGGCCAGACCGGCATCGTCTACGGCATGAGCCGCTCCGCTGAGACCGGCGCCGCTGACGAAGATGCCCGAGATGTTCTCTCGCTCGGCGATCATGTCGTGTGTCTGCCGGTAGGTCAGCTCGTGACTGCCTTTGCCGTAAATCACGTGGGATACGTCGGTACCCCGCTCGCGGAAATACTCCGCGAAGCCGTGCAGTCGTTCTTCACACGAAACGTGACGAACGTCTACGCCCACGAGCAGCATTTCGCCGCCCGGCCGGGCGATCTGTTCCATCAGATAGGCAGCGCAGGCGCCCGCCCGCTCGGAGTCCTGCCCCACGAAGCAGTCCCGCAGACTCTTGTCGCGGATGTCCTCGTTGTAGACAACGATCTGCATCTTCTCCCGCGAAATGTTCCGCAGGCATTCGTCGATCTCGTCCGAGACCAGGCCGCGAATGGCGAGTCCCCGAACGCCGTTGTCGAGCAGCCTTTGCAGCGCCGCAAGATAGCCTGCCGTATCGTCCGGATGTGCGTATTCGACCAGCACCTCCACGCCATGCTGCTGCGCGTAAACGATGCCCTCGTTCACGCCCTGCATGACCTGCTTTTCGAAGTCGGGTTCACGGAACGCGACCAGGACGCCGATCTTGTTTTTCTTTCGTGACAGGTAGAAGGCTCGTCCGAGTGCATTCGGCTGAAAATCCAGCTCCTGCATGACGGCTCGAACCCTTTCCGCCGTTTCCGGCCTGACCTGACCACGGTTGTGCAGCACGCGGTCCACTGTGCCGCGCGATACACCTGCGAGCTTTGCGATCAATTCTAAATTCGTCATCTTTCCTGCCTTTCGAGCGTTTTTTGCGTAGGGTTTTGAC
>UQVU01000058.1 GCA_900544475.1 uncultured Butyricicoccus sp. | reverse complement strand
CCCCCTTAGAGCATCACGGCAGGTGTACGATCTCCACGCCCTTGACCGCTTCGTCTACGAGGGCATCTACGTCGAGGTGGCTCTCCGCCTCGAGAATCTTCGGCATCTTTGGCTTGGTGTTCGGGTGCTTGGGGGTGAATACCGTGCAGCAGTCCTCATACGGCAGGATAGAGGTTTCGAACGTGTCGATTTTGCGGGCGATGCGGACGATTTCCTCCTTGTCCATGCCGATGCAGGGACGGAATACCGGCAGCTCGCACACCGCGCCGGTCACGGCCATCGCCGGCATGGTCTGGCTCGCGACCTGACCGAGCGACTCGCCGGTGATGAGCGCGCCGCAGCCGTACTCGACCGCGACCTTCTCCGCAATGCGCATCATAAAGCGGCGCATGACGAGCGTGAACAGCTCCTCGTGGCACTTGTCGCGGATTTCCTCCTGAATTTTGGTGAACGGCACGACCATGACGCTCATGCGGCCGCACCACGCGGTCAGCTTGCGGCCGAGCTCGAGCACTTTCTCTTTTGCACGCTCGGAGGTGTACGGATAGCTGAAGAAGTGGATGCCGACAAGCTCCAGACCGCGCTTGGCCATCATCCAGCCCGCAACCGGGGAGTCGATGCCGCCGGAGAGCAGCAGAGCGGCTCTGCCGTTCGAGCCGATGGGCATGCCGCCTGCGCCCGGGACCGGGCCTGCGTGAACGAAAGCGTACTTCTCGCGCATCTCGACATTGACGACAAGGTCGGGGTGGTGCATATCCGGGCGAACCTCCGGGAACAGGTCAGCAAGCTCGCCGCCGACGTGCTGGCTGATTTCGGTCGAGGTCATCGGGAACTTCTTGTCGCCGCGCTTGGTCTCGACCTTGAAGGTCTTTGCCGCCGCGAAATTGGCCGCGAGATAGTCCTTTGCGGTCGCGATAACGCTTTCGAGCGTTTTTTCCGGGCAGACCGCCGCGCGGGAGATGGTCGCGAAGCCGAATACACGGCACGCGCATTCCATGACGGCGTCCGCGTCCGCTTCCTCGGGAATTTCCACGTAAACGACCGACTGACGCATGGAAATCTCGCAGTCCGCTACGTGCGCCATGCGGCGCTTGAGGTTTTTCAGCAGACGGTCCTCGAAGGTCTTGCGGTTGAGTCCCTTGAGGACGATTTCGCCGCATTTGAGCAGTAATACTTCTTTCATATATGTTCTCCTTGATTTATTTTACGATTTCGCGTTCCTCGGCGGTCATCAGCTCATCGTGAGTGCTGCTTTCCGAGCCGAACTCCAGCTTGGTTTTTACATAGTCATCATCCGGCAGATTGAACACCTGCGCCAGATAGTTTAAGTAAACGTCCGCCATCATTTCGAGCTTGCTGTACGGGGTATCCCACGGTACGAGCGACTGCGTGCCGACGCTGACCGTGCCGTCCTCGCGGCGCTCGATTTTAACCGGCAGATGATAGTCCGCGGCGTGCTTTTCCGCGGTCTCCGGCAGACTGTCGTAAATGCCCTCCATCCAGAAGCGGCATTTGCCGTCATATACGGCGAGCTTCTGCTCCGAGCCGTCCGGCCGGGTGATGGTTTTGTATTCCATGTTATTCTCCTTGTTTTTCCTGTACTTCAATCTGTCCGCGTGCCGCCGAAACGACCACGCAGTATCTTTCTCCGTCTTTGAAGGCGCGGAAACCGTACCAGCCGAGCGGATCTTTTTCCTCCGGCATGGTGCAGCCGATAATCTCCGTATCATTGTTTATCACCTGCGCGAACCGGATCGCGTCCCAGTCAACGGACTGAAAACGGTACAGGTCAGTGTAACCGGCCTGCTCGACCAGATTGCGTGCCTGCGATACCGTAATCGGGTGTACGACCAGTAGAAACGCGCCGAGTGTGAGCAGCATCCAGAGCATCATGAACGTCGCAGTCCACGGTTCCGCGCCGTTATCTCCTTTGCGCAGGAAGAAAATGACGTAAACCACGCCGTATACCACGCAGAACCAGCACAGAACGTCATACGGGTCCTCGATGGCGGCGAACAGAACGCTGCCGAAAAGGATGCAGTACAGCAGCTGCCACAGTCGAACGCGCACAGCGGTATGCGGACGAGTCTCCGGCTCCAGCGTGACGGAATAGCCGTCAGCATGCGCGATCCAGATGGCGCAGAACAGCCCGGTATAGCCCGGACTTTTCAGCAGCACGCCGCCATACACAATAAAGTGCAGCAGGAAAATCAGTGCGGTGCAGCCGCAGCAGATGAGGGTGTTGAAAACATACGATTTCTTCATAACTCGCACCTCCGTCCACGTTTCTAACGGTTAACGTCTGAACATCTTTGCGCCTTTTTAACGGCATTGATAAATGCGTCTACATCTTCCTTGCCGTCCGGTTTGGTGATGGTTTTGTATTCCAGGTAAGATTAAACTCCTCGTTTTTGTTCTACATCAATTGTTCCGCGGAAACGGGAAATAAGAATGCCATATTCCTCTTTTCCCTTGACCGCAGAAAAGGCATAATATTCGGACCGTTCAGCCGACTCCGGCGACGGAACATAGATAATCGCTCCGTCCGGTCGTCCATCTTCGTGAGCAAGATTGCCGTCCGCATCCACCTTGTAGTAAACGCAGTCGGTATAGCCTGCCTGCTCGACAATACTCTGTGCCTGCGATACCGTAATCGGGTGTACGACCAGCAGGAACGCGCCGGTAACGCACAGTGCGAGCACCATAGCAATGGAATAGGCCGCCGAGTTGTCCTCTCGATGTACCAGTTCGATAACGGTCACTGCAATCCAGAGCAGGAAAACAATCCAGTTATCGAGGGAATACGGGTCGATACACAGCACATACGGGATGGTGCCGAGAGCGGCGCACCATATCAGCTGACAAAGCCGTGTGACGATATGGTTAGGCGGAAACCAAGGTTCCCGAGACCCGCCGATGCGGCCTGTGGCGGCAGCTATGAAAACAGCGCATATGATACCGATCAGCAAGGGTTTTTCGAGCAGCACGCCGCCATACACAATAAAGTGCAGATAAAACAGCACTGCCGTACATACCACACAAACCGCGGTACAGCAAACGTGTTTTCTCATAGCAATACCTCCCATCGCAATAACTATCGCTTACCGTCTGAACATCTTCGCGCCCTTTTTGACCGCTGCCACAAAAGCATCCACATCTTCCTTTGTGTTGAACGGTGCAAACGACACGCGCAGCGCGCTGTCCGTGCGCGTTTTTGGCAGACCGAGCGCCTTGAGCACACCGCTCTGCTTGCCCTTGGAGCAGGCCGAACCGCTCGAAACATAAACCTCGTCGCCCTCGAGTACATGCAGCATGACCTCGCTCTTGCAGCCGGGAACAGACAGGTTGACCACGTGCGGAATGTCGCCCTCGCCGTTTATGACCGCGGTCGGCAGTTCCGCCGCTACCTGCTGACGGAGATAGTCCGCCAGCTCCTGCACATGGGCGTAGTCCTCGTCAAAGTGCGCCATGCGGATTTCGCACGCTTTCGCGAATGCCGCGATATTCGGCACGGCCTCGGTACCGGGACGCATACCGCGCTCCTGACCGCCGCCGAACGTGAGCGGCGGCAGACGCAGGCCCTTTTTCACATACAGTGCGCCGATGCCCTTGGGTGCGCCGATTTTGTGGCCGGAAACGCTCATCAGGTCGCAGTTCCACTTTTTCGGGGTGAGTCTGACGCGGCAGAGTCCCTGCACGGCGTCGATGTGGAAGAGTGCCTTGGGCGCTTTCGCTTTGAGCAGTCTGCCGAGCGCCTCGACCGACTGCACGGTGCCGATTTCGTTGTTGACCAGCTGGCAGGACAGCAGAACCGTGTCCTCGGTGAGTGTCTCGGCGAGCGCTTCGGGCGTGATATGACCGGTCGCGTCCGGCGCGAGGAACACCACGTCAAAGCCGCTGTCCGCGAGCTGCTTTGCGGTGTTGATGGTCGCGGCGTGCTCGATTTCGGTCACGATGATGCGGCCTTTTTTGTGACGGTTGAGGTGCGCCGCGCCGTGCAGGCTGATATTCGTGCTTTCGGTGCCGCAGGCGGTAAAATAGACCTCCTCGGGCAGGCAGCCGAGCGCAGAGGCAACCGTTTTGCGGCTGTCCTCGAGCAGATGCGAGGCCTCGAGTCCCATGCGGTGCAGGCTGGACGGGTTGCCAAACTCCTCAAGCATGGCGTGGACCGCCGCCTCCGCCGCCTCGGGCAGGACGCGGGTCGTCGCCGCGTTATCTAAATAGTGCATAATCTTACGAACTCCTTCATCGGAGATGCGCCGGAGCGCACCTGCTGTTAAGGATATTTTACAACGTAGAGCCGTTATTTACAAGACAAAACCAACAAAACAGGTTGAAAACCCTTGCGGTGTATGCTATACTTTAAGCGTATGACGTGATAAATCAACGTCCCGTATAGAAAGGAAGGAAACCTCATGCCAGGTAAGGTTATTCTCGGCGCTCAGTGGGGCGACGAGGGCAAGGGCAAGTTTATTGATATTTTTGCGGGCAAGGCGGATCTTGTCGTTCGCAGCCAGGGCGGCAACAACGCCGGCCATACGGTCGTAGCAGGCGGCGAAAAGTACAAATTACAGCTGATTCCGTCCGGTATTCTCTATCCGGAGTGCGTAAATGTGATCGGTCCGGGCGTCGTTGTCAACCCGAAGGCCGTTCTGGGCGAAATTGACGGTCTGCACGCAAAGGGCGTTTCGACCGACAAGCTGTTCATCGACGCACGCTGCCACTGCATCATGCCGTGGCACCTCGAGCTTGACGCGCTGAGCGAGGCAGAGAAGGCCAAGGAAGGCACCGCCATCGGCACCACCAAGAAGGGCATCGGCCCGACCTACATGGACAAGTCCGAGCGCAGCGGCATCCGCATGCATGATTTCATCGACGAAAAGCGCTTCGAGGAAGTCATCCGCGAGACCTGCGCACGCAAGAACCGTGTCATTACCGGCGTTTACGGCGGCGAGCCGCTCGACGCGGACGCGATCATCGAGGAGTACAAGGTCTATGCCGACCGTCTGCGCCCGATGGTACGCGACACCACCGTTATGACCTATGAAGCAGTCAAGGCCGGCAAGGAAGTCCTCTTCGAGGGCGCACAGGGCACGCTGCTCGACCTCGACATGGGCACCTATCCGTATGTCACCTCGTCCCACCCGGTAGCGGGCGGCTGCTGCATCGGTTCGGGTGTCGGCCCGACCGCCATCAGCGAGATCATGGGCATCTTCAAGTCCTACACCACCCGTGTCGGCGAAGGCCCGTTCCCGACCGAGCTGTTCGACGAGACCGGCGACTACATCCGCAACGCAGGCGGCGAGTTTGGTACCGTTACCGGCCGTCCGCGCCGTACCGGCTGGTTCGACGCCGTTGTTGCACGCTACGCTGTCCGCGTAAACGGCCTGACCGATGTCGTTATCAACAAGATCGACCCGCTGCGCGGCCTGCCGAAGCTCAAGGTATGCGTCGCATACAAGCTGAAGAACGGCGAGACCGTTACCGAGTTCCCGGCGAACTTCATGGACCTCGTTGACTGCGAGCCGGTTTACGAGGAGTTCGACGGCTTCACCGAGGATATTACGAACTGCCGTTCCTTCGAGGAGCTGCCGGTGAACGTTCAGGCGTATATCAAGGAGCTTGAGCGCATCATCGAGTGCCCGATCACCATGCTCGGCGTCGGACCGGCACGCGATCAGGTCATGGAAATTCATATCTGATTTCCGAGTGAAAAAGCAAGGGACTGCCTGCGGGCAGTCCCTTTTGTATTCGCAGCCGAAAAGTCAAAGCCCTGCACCAGCCATTCGCCGCGGCGGGGCAATCGCCCTGCACCGAATGGCCGCGCACTGATATGCGCGGCAGATCACGCAAGGTAAATTCAGGGCGGCAATGCGTCCCACAATCACCCCGACGCCCGGAACCGCGCCCCCGCGTCCCCCGTTTCGCTGCACATCTCCGATGTGTCAGCGCAAAAGGAAGATTCGGGGTGTCAAGAGGGGCAAGGAAACCATTCGGTGTCCTTGCCCCTTTTGTCTCCGCCGGTAGACACCGGCCTTCTCCGCCGCCAGACGGCGGCGCTTATTCTTTTTCCTCTGCGGAAGAAGCCTCCGCGGCAGGCGCCGCCTTCTTCGTCCTCTTCCTCGGCTTGCCGATCACACTCTCTATGTACGCGGGTACTTCGTTAAACGGAATGCCGAGCGCGACCGACAGCTCGCCGTGCAGCAGCTCCTCCGCACGCTTGCGGTAGCGCTGATCGACCTGACTCAGACGGCGGCCGTTCCGTTTGGACTTGGCATAGACCGTCTTGATCAGCTGCACCAGATCCTCGCAGTCATGGCTCTGGAGCACCTCCTGATAGTGCTCGCTCGACAGGCGCATACTGTGGCTCTTGAAATGGTCAACATCAATATTCGGGATCTCGCGCACCAGCTCCTCCGCCTTCTCCTTCGAGATGACCGGGCGCGTGAAAACCGGCGAATCCACCGGAATATAAATCGTTTCCGTTCCCGTGACCGGCGTCAGCGTGTAATACTGACGACCCTCCTCGCCCTCAAAAGGCGACGGCTTGATCTCGTCCACCCGGCATACGCCGCTCGTGCCGTAAACGATGTAGTCCCCCGCTTGATACATGATAAACCTCCTCTGCGCAGCAAAAAAACATTCTATCTGTAATAATTATAGCACATTTCGCAGAAAAATGTAAGTTTTATTTTAGATGTGGCAGGTAAAAATGCAGGTGGTCGCGCACCTCGCCGTTGAAGAGCAGCTCCGCCCGGTGGAGCGTCCCCTCGTAGACGAAGCCGCATTTCTCAAGCACCCGGCGCGAGCGGAGATTATCCGGGTAGCAGGTCGCGGAAATCAGGTCGAGCAGCATTTTCTCGAAGCCGAAGCGCGTCACCGCACGCACCGCCTCGGTCATGTATCCCCTGCCCCAGTACGCCGTGCCGAGGGCATAGCCGAGCGACTTCGCCGAGCCGTACTGGCGCGCGCCGTCCCCGATAAGACCGATGAAGCCCATGAGGCGGCCGTCCTCCCGGCTCTCGACCGCCCAGACCGTCGGCTGGCCGAGGAACATCAGATGCAGAATGTCTTGTGACTCGGTAAGGCTCTCGTGCGGCTTCCAGCCGGCGTTCAGACCCACCTCGGGTTCGCTGGAATAGTCGTAGACCGCCTGCACATCGTCCTCGCGGAACGGACGCAGCAGCAGGCGCGGGGTTTCGAGCGTCATGTTTTTTCTCTCCTTCTGCGGCTTTTTCTTCATTTTTATTATTTTACCACATTTCTACCCGGATGAAAACACCTCTCCTCCGGTTCTGCGCATCGGGTACGGTTTTTTTCGACAGAAATTGCATTTTTCCTATTGCATATCGCCACCGTTGTATATTACAATAAAAGATAGTCGAAAGCAACGTAACAAGGAGGATCCCGAAAACATATGCAGGAAAAACAATGTATTCTGATCGCAGACGATTCCCCGATGAACCGCGCAATCCTGATGGAGATCCTTGGCGATGATTATCAGTTCATAGAAGCCGAAAACGGACTTCAGGCCGTAGCGATACTGCGCAGCGGCGCGGATGTTGACCTGCTGCTGCTGGACATCGTGATGCCCGAAATGGACGGATTCGGTGTGCTCCAAGCCATGAACCACAACCACTGGATCGGCGAGGTTCCGGTTGTCATGATCTCGGCGGAGAGCGACACCCGCGTGGTGGAACACGCCTACGATCTCGGCGCGACCGACTACATCAGCCGGCCGTTCGACATGGCCGTTGTCCGCCGCCGCGTTATCAATACACTGCTGCTGTACGCCAAGCAGAAACGCCTGATGCACCTTGTCGCGGAGCAGGTCTACGAGCGCGACAAGGCGAACGACCTGATGATCAGTATCCTCAGCCACATCGTTGAGTTCCGAAACGGCGAGAGCGGCATGCACGTGCTGCACATCCGTACCGCGACCGAGCTTCTGCTCAGCGCCCTCGTCAAGCGGACCGACCGCTATTCTCTGAACGATACCGACATCAATCTTATCGTGAACGCCTCCGCGCTGCACGACATTGGCAAGATCAACGTCCCCGAGAGTATTCTCAATAAGCCGGGCCGACTGACCCGCGAAGAGTTCGAAATCATGAAAACGCACACCACCACGGGTGCGTCCATTCTGAAGGGTCTGGAGGCCGACCAGGACGAGCCGCTCGTGCGCAAGGCCTACGAGATCTGCCGCTGGCACCACGAACGCTATGACGGCCGCGGCTATCCGGACGGTCTCACCGGCGAGGAGATACCGATTTCCGCGCAGGTCGTGTCGCTCGCCGATGTATATGACGCGCTGACAAGCGAACGCTGCTACAAAAAGGCGTTCGACCACGACACCGCCATTCAGATGATCCTGAACGGTGAATGCGGCACGTTCAATCCGCTGCTGCTCGAATGCCTGAATGACGTCAGTGAGCAGCTCCGCGTTTCGCGCTACGTTTCAAGCCCCGGCCGCACGCCCTACTACGACCCCGAGCTGCTCAGCGATGAGCTGCTTCAGGACGACGACTCACACTCCTCCACCCACCACAGCCGGATGCACCGCCTGCTCGACCTCGAACGGTCGCGCTCGGAGTTCTTCTCGGCGCGTGCCGGCGGCTTGCAGTTCGAGTATGACGTTTCGAGCGACGTGGTGCAGATAAAAGACCGGTACGCCGTACCGCCGCAGCCCGGCCGCCTGATTCCGCGCGCGGAGCTAGCCGAGAGCGGTTCGCTCGCGCCGTCCGACTGGCAGCGTGTCTTTGACGCCTTGAAATCCGCGACATACACCTCGCCCGATATTACCCTGACCGCCCTGCTCACGCGCAACGGCGAAGTCCGCTGGTACAAGCTGCACGCCCGCACGCTCTGGTCGCAGGACGAAAAGCCGCAGTTTATCGCGGCCATCGGCTGCTTTACCGATATTCACGAGCATATGCTGCGCCACACCGCGCCCTTCCCCAAGAGCGGCATTGCCATGACCGGCGTCGAGCTTGCCGCGCTCATGCACAGCATGTCGGCCATCTTCGATGCGGTTCACGTGGTTGACCCCGAGCGGCTGGTCGTGATGGATCTCGATGACGACGGACGGCTGTCCCCCTCGCAGCGCCCCTGCCACGCCCTCCGGGGCAAGCCGGCCAGCTGCGAAAACCTCATCTCGATCCGCGCCCTGCACGAAAAGCAGCGGCTTTCCAAAATCGAGAGGATCGGCGACGTTTTCTATCTCGTAAATGCGCAGTACATCGAGGTGGACGGGCATCCGTTCGTGCTCGAGCTGGTGTCGCGCACCGATGCGGCGCTTCAGGCCGGGGACACCCTTGACAAGCATCCGCGGTTTCAAAAGGCGTATCTCGACGCCGTGACCGACGTTTACGGGCGGCGCTTTCTGGAAGAGCGGCTTGACGGCGTTTCCATACAGGCGGCCGCCATGCTCGACGCCGACAACTTCAAGTACATCAACGACAGCTGCGGCCATCCGATCGGTGACGTTGCCCTGCGGCGCATCGCCCGCGTGATACGTGCGCATCTGGGCGCAAACGCTCTGGTCATCCGCTACGGCGGCGATGAGTTCGTTATCCTGTTCCCCGAAACCACGCCGGAACAGTTTCAGCAGACCCTTGAAAAGATACGTGAGGACATCAGCCGCACGCCGATCGAAGCCGGCAGTCCGCATCTGCTTTCGGTCAGCATCGGCGGCGTTTACGGCGTGCCCAACCTGACCAACGCCATCCGTCAGGCGGACCAGCTGATGTATCTTGCGAAACAGCAAAAAAATCAGGTACAGTACCGAATTATCATGGGAGGAAGAGAGAAATGACACTGAAGGAATTCTATGCACAGATTGGCGGCAATTACGAGGATACGCTTCATCGTCTGCCGAGTGAAGCGCTGGTTCACCGTTTCGTCCTCAAGTATCCTGCCGACCCGAGCGTGGCGCAGCTGCGCGACTCGGTAAGCGCCGCTGACTGGGAGACTGCGTTCCGCGCGGCGCACACCCTCAAGGGCGTAGCGCAGAACCTCGGATTTGATTCGCTCTACCGCGCGGCGGCCGACCTGACCGAGCATCTACGCGGCGGCAAGCCGCTGACCGAGCAGCCGCTCATGGACGCGGTGCTCATCGAGCACGAGCGCGTGATGACCGCCATCGAGGCGCTCGGCTAAACCGTCAGCAAACGCTTTTCGCCCTCCGCAGGAGAGGGCCCTTTTCTCGCCCTCCGTGGGAGAGCACGAAATCCTCCGCCGTTCCTGCGGCGCAGACGCAGGAGGCGAGATTGACCCCAATCCGGGGTCGGGGGATTTTCGCTCACGGAGGGCGAGTGCCTTTTTTGCCGCCGCCCGGCGGCAGGGGGCAAAAGGGGATAGGACACCAAGGTTTCCTATCCCCTCTTGCGACTCCCCAACT
>UQVU01000057.1 GCA_900544475.1 uncultured Butyricicoccus sp. | reverse complement strand
CGCGGAGCAGAATCATCCACAATGTGCAGTGGATGTGTGAGCCTTCGTCTTCGGGAACGATCTTCCGCCCAAGGAAGATCTTCCGAATGGACGAGGGCTTTTTTACACCCTGCGGCCCTGCTTCGTCTGCCGGACGGCGCTGTGCACCTGGCCGGTTTGCCGCGTGAAAAAAAGGAAAGAGGTAAAAACAATGAATACGCTGGTCATCGTTTTGATCGCAGCCGTGTGTCTGTTCGGCGCTTATACGCTGTATGGCCGCTGGCTGGCCAACAAGTGGGGCATCGACCCCACCGCCAAGACCCCCGCAGTCGTCCACGAGGATGGCCGTGACTATGTCCCCACCAACGGCTGGACCGTGTTTGCGCACCAGTTCAGCTCCATCGCCGGTGCAGGCCCTGTCACCGGTGCCATCCAGGCTGCTGCTTTCGGCTGGCTGCCTGTCCTGCTGTGGGTGCTGCTGGGCGGCATCTTCTTCGGCGCTGTCACCGACTTCGGCGCTCTGTACGCTTCCGTCAAGAACGACGGCAAGAGCATGGGCATGCTGATCGAAAAGTACATCGGCAAGACCGGCCGCAAGCTGTTCCTGCTGTTCTGCTGGCTGTTCTGCGGCATCGTCATTGCAGCGTTTGCTGACATGGTGGCCGGAACCTTCAATGCCTTCGGCGCCGACGGTGCTCTGGTGGAGGCTGCGCAGACCAACGGCGCTGCCGGTATGGTCTCCATCATGTTCATGGTCTTCGCTGTCGTCTTCGGCCTCATCCAGAAGAAGTTCAACTTCTCCGGCTGGAAAGAGAGCGTCATCAGCATCGTTTTCATCGTGCTGTCTTTTGTCATTGGCGCAAATCTGCCCATCATCCTGGGCAAGGCCGCATGGAGCTATATCACCTTCGTTTATATCTTCTTTGCCGCCGTGCTTCCCATGTGGCTGCTGAAGCAGCCCCGGGACCACATGACCACCTTCATGTTCGTGGCCATGATCGCCGGTGCCGTTGTGGGCCTGCTGGTCGCTCATCCCACCATGAATCTGCCCGTCTTCACCGGTTTCACCAACGAGAAGCTGGGTACCATGTTCCCCATCCTGTTCGTCACCGTGGCCTGCGGTGCTGTCTCCGGCTTCCACAGCCTCGTCTCTTCCGGCACTTCCTCCAAGACCGTCGAGAACGAGAAGGATATGCTGAAGGTCGGCTATGGCGCCATGATCCTCGAGAGCCTGCTGGCTGTTCTGGCCCTCTGCGTCGCCGGTGCTGCTGCCGCTGCTGACGGCACCCCCGCCGCCGGTACTCCCTTCCAGATCTTCAGCCGCGGCGTCGCCGGTTTCTTTGAGATGTTCGGTGTCCCCGCTTATGCCGCTACCGTCTTTATGACCATGTGCGTTTCCGCACTGGCTCTGACCAGCCTTGATGCCGTGGCCCGTATCGGCCGCATGAGCTTCCAGGAGCTGTTCAGCGTGGACGACATGGAGCACGCTGAGGGCTGGCGCAAGCTGCTCTGCAACGTCTACTTCTCCACCTTCATCACTCTGGTGTTCGGCTTCATCCTGACCAAGATCGGCTACGCCAACATCTGGCCCCTGTTCGGTTCTGCAAACCAGCTGCTGAGCGCTCTGGTCCTGTCTACCCTGTGCGTCTTCCTGAAGGTCACCGGCCGCAGCAACAAGATGATCTTCCCCCCGCTGATCATCATGCTGTGCGTCACCTTCACCGCTCTGGTACAGCGTCTTATCGCCATGGTCAAGGCGATTTCCGCCGCCGCTTCGACCGCTATCCCGGCGGGCGAGACCACGTGGGGCGCGGTATTCATCGCGAACGGACTTCAGCTTATCCTTGCGATCCTGCTGATCGTTCTCGGTCTGACTATCGTTATCCACTCGTTCAAGAGCTACGCAAAGAGCGAAAAGAACAGCGAAAATTAAACTGCATCAAAACGACCCGGCTTCCGGACGGAGGCCGGGTTTTCGCTTGCTATGAAAACGGTTTGACGATATAATAAAAGAAACGGTCTGTCAATCAGGAAAGAAAGAACGGCTTCACTGTCGATATTCCATGCCGCAGGGCGGGGTGTCCTCACCTCGCTGCATACACGGTCGTTCGGCAGATACTTCGGAAACAAGCAATCAGGAGGGCGGAACATGAACCTGTTAGAGCAATTCGGCGAAATCAGAGAGAGGGCGGAGCGCGGTCTGCCGTCGGCGCTGCGCTTTGAGGCGGAGGGCCGGGAGCTGACGCGCAATTTCCTGCCGAACGAGCGGCTGATTCTGCTCGGCGGCGGCAACATCGCGCAGCCGCTCTGTCGGTACGCCGCCGACCTCGGCTTCGAGGTCACGGTAGCGGACGACCGCCCGTCCTTTGCGAACCGGCCGCGCTTCCCTGAGGCGAACGCGGTCTATTGCGACCTGTTCCCGGCGGCCATCGAGAAAATCGGCATCGGGGAGGGCGATTACGTCGCGGTCATCACGCGCGGCCACCGCTACGACGCGGACTGTCTGCGCGAAATTCTCGGCGGGACGATGCCGAAATACCTCGGCATGATCGGCTCGAAGCGGCGCACGACGGGTCTGCTGAACCTGCTCGAAAGCGAGGGCTTCGACCGCGCAAAGCTCGACGCCATCCATACGCCCATCGGTCTGGACATCGGGGCGCTGACCGTCAAGGAAATCGCGATTTCGATCGTCGCGGAGCTGATTGCGTGCCGCCGCGCGGAAACCCGACGCCGCTCCCACAGCAGTATTCTCACGAGCGAGGACATCGACCTGCCGCTGCTGCGGTATGTCGCGGACGAAAGCATCGACAAGGTGCTCATGATGGTCTGCGACACGAGCGGCTCGACACCGGTCAAGTCCGGCGCGTTCATGGCCATCGACAGCTCGACGCAGTACCGCGGCACCATCGGCGGCGGATGCAGCGAGAGCGCCGTGCTGCGGCAGGCGTACTACCTCATCGGCACGGGCGAAAGCCGGTGTGTGACGATCGATATGTCGAATGACGTCGCGGAAAAAGAGGGCATGGTCTGCGGAGGAGAGATGACAGTGATGCTCACGGATTTGACGAAAAAGTAAAGAAAAAGACGAACGATACCGGTTGCTTTCGGTGAAATCGTTCGTCTTTTGTTTTGTGATTATGCAGGGAGAGAAACGCGGTACGTTTCGCCGTTTTCCGTCCAGTGCACTTCGCCGTCCTGCACGTAAAGGCCGGTGCAGCGGCGACCGCCGGCGTTCAGAAAGACCGCATGGCCGTCCGGGCGCAGCAGGTAGAGGTTGTAGTAGAAGTCCTCGGCTGCGCGGTTTTCGGCGGTGTGGCCGAACACGAAGCCGACCATCGCGCCGTCCTCAAGCTGTGCGTAATTCGTGAAATCGAAGCCGGAGTACGGCGTTGTCGCCAGCTCAGACGCCTTCATGCGCTCGCGGTCGTGCTGGTAGGCGGGGGACTCGATGTACGCGCCGCCATTCGGGTAGAGCGCGTCGCACGCGAGATATTTCCGTCCCGGCAGGCAGAACCCGACCGGAGCGGGGGCAGGCGCCGCACCGAGCGGTGTGCCGCAGTACATACAGAATTTCGCGCCGTCCGGCAGCGCCTTTCCGCAGTTCATACAAAACATGGGTCAATCTCCTTATTTCATGTAGGCCGTGACGCCGTTTTCGTCCATCCACGCGCGTTTGTGCGCCATGAGCGTGTCGAGCACGGGATCGTTCCGCGAAAAACGGGCGTTCAGGTGCTTTTGCAGCTTGAACAGGTCATCATAGGTGAGGTAGGGGTAGTCGATGCCCTCGAAAACGCCGTCCGGGGATACCTGATAGTGCAGGTCGTCGTCCTCGCGCACCCAGCTCTCGCCGCTGTCGTCCACGGCGGTAAGCATTCTGTCCGCGAGCGCGGCAAGACTGCGGTCCTCAAGCACATCGGCCGCCTTGTAGAGAAGCAGAATTTCCGCAAGCTGATGGTTGAGGCTCGTGTGGGCGGTATGGGTCAGGCTGCTGTCTACGTAATCCGGCACAAACCAGCCGCCGCTACCGGTCTCGCTGTGAAAATCCTCGGCGAAACCCGCGAAAAAGTCACAGTAGCGCCGCAGGCTGTCGCGGTAGAGCTCGGACGGACAGCGGGACTGCGCTTCGAGCAGCAGGAACGCGAACTCGGTGTTGAAGCGCGTATCGTAGAAGCCGGGGCCGATGCCGTAGGCGCTTTCGAGCCACGTGCTGCCCGAGAGGGTCGGCCAGAAGCCGTCGCTGTTCTGCTCGCGGATGAGCGTGTCGAGCATCGCGATGCTGAGGTCAACGGCGGTGCGGCTCGATTTGGTCTGATAGAGAAAGCTCTTGGTAAGATAGGACGCCGGATTGCGAAAGAAAACGTTCGTGCCGGTCGGCACATAGGTGTCGGGCGAGGGAGCGTAGTAGCCGTCAAAGCACCATCGGCCGCCGCCTGCGTTGCGGTAGGTGCTCCACAGCGCGGGAATACCCTCCCTCGACCAGTCGATGGCGTTCGGGTCGGCGGCGGTCACGCAGACAAAATCCGCTGCGCTGCCGCTCCCCATCTTCGGGGCGCACAGGCTGAGCCGCCAGCCGTCGCGCGTCTGCTCGGTCTGCATGTAGCCGAGCCAGTTCCCGGTCAGCTGGCGCGAGCCGTTTTCGAGAAGCGCCCACGCCTGCGGCGTGTAGCAGAGAACCGAAACTTCGTGTCCCGTGATGAAAAACGCGGTGTTGGAGCGGTATCGGCCGACTTTTATCGGCTCCTCGTGCCAGATCTGCCCGTCAAACCAGCGCACGGAGAGCGCCTCGTCCGCGATTTCAGCCGACCAAATTGCGCGGGAGCGGTGCGTGCGGTGCGCGGTCTGAAAGCTGCCCATGACGCAGACGTCCTCGCCGTTCCGCGTCCACGAGCGCAGATGAAGCTCGTTTTGCCCCTGCGGGAGGGTGGTTTCGCGTGCTTCGACCGCCTCGCCGCCGACTTCGCAGCTCACGGGCACAGCGTCCGAAAACGCGCTGCTGTCCGCGCCGAAGCGCAGAGGCATCCGCAGAATGCAGAGCGCAAGCACCGCCGGCACGGCGGCCAGCAGGCAGATGCGTTGGAGTAGTTTCAATCCGGTATTCTCCTTTGCTCAAAAATCGAAACCGCTTTCGTTGAAACGGGAAAGCGGTGACTGTGCATTCAGTATAGCACAGGATACAGGAAAAGACAACCGCGAAACGCATTGACGGGGCGCGGCGGAAGATGGTATGATAGAGCCACAGAGAAAGGGGAGAGCAGAGATGGCGGAAATTATTGCATTCGGTGCATCGCCCGATGTGGACGCGATGGACAGACCGGCACTTGCGGCATATCTCGCGGAGATACGCCGCCGTATTGCAGCGCTCGATGAGCGCGAGCCGGAGGACATGAGCTCCGAAGCCTACGACGAGTGGAGCGAAGAGCACGAGCAGCTTGAGGACATCGCGGACGATATTCTCGACCGGCTCGAAGAGTAATAAGAGAAAAAGGCCGGAGAGCAGGGAACAAAATCCCAGACTCTCCGGCCTTTTTGCTGTCAGTCCGTCCACGAGATCGCCGCGGTGGGGCAGGCGTCGATGGCCTCTTGCACGGCGCTGCGGTTTTCCTCCGCCGTATCGAGCGCATAAGCCTTGCCGACGTCGTTCAGCTCGAACACGGCAGGCGCAATATTGGTGCACAGGCCGCAGCCGATGCAGGCATCATCGTTTACACAAGCGTTCACAGAGATCCGCCTCCTTTTCGGGAGAAGTATAACCGAAAGAGAGGGGGATTATTCGCGGAAGAAAAATCTGTAAAGCGCAAACAGGAGCACCAGGTACAGCGCAGCGGTGCAGAGGGCAAGCAATCGAAGTTTCGGAAAGAAGTCATCACGCCAGTTGACAACGTGCCGAGCAAAGACCGTTCCATAGCTGATGGACTCCCGTATGTACGAAGGTCCGTCTCTGCTGGTCAGCAGTTCGGATTCATCGCGGGAGAGCTCCTCTCCGCAGAGCTCCTTGGTCGCCGCAGGAAAGACTTTCACTACATCGAGATAGCTTTCAAGCTCGGCTCTGTTTTCAAAGTTCCAGCGCAGGTCATCCGATCTGATTTCGTAATGGTCGGTTTCCTCGACCGGCGTCTGCGCTGTCCATTCGGTTCCGTCGATGCACACGCGGTTCAGACACATGATCTTCCAGTATTCCGTCGTCACGAGCTTGCCGTAAAGCTGTATGGAGCTGCCGCTCGGACAGGCGTAGAGCGCGCGCAGATCATTAGCGGCGAAATCGGTGAAATCAAGGGAATAATCGTTGTCGACACAGTACGCGAACAGACCGGAGCGCTGCACGGTCGGGTTTCCCTGCGCGTCCTTATACTGAAGAATGACCGGCGTTTTCCATCCTTCGTTACCGGAGGCGAGGGAAAGAAAAACGCGGAGCTGATACCAGTCCGGCGTACCGGAGACCGGCTGCTGTCCGGGCGGAGACCGTGTTCAGACAGAAAGGTTTCCACATCGTGCGGCGTGTCTATGGTCCAGAGAAATGCGCTGTCCAAGGCATCGGTCCTTATCTTTTGCACGCCGAAACACACGAACGGCGCGAGAAGCAGCGCGAGCGATACCGCGGCGAGCATGGTCTGCCGCGCGGCTTTGCTGAACCGTTTTTTCATATGATCCCCTCCGTCAGAAGAATTGTCCTATCCTACTGAAAGTATACCATAAAACGGCGCAGAAATCATCCGAGTTTTCGCGAGCGGGCGGCGGTTTTCCGGACGGGTGCGGTCGTGCGGCGGTCGAGCACCAAACGGCCCTCCGACCAGACGGCGCTGACGTTGGCGGCGTTCATCGTGTAGAGCGCACGCTCAAGCCGCTCGGGCAGGCTGAGCGCCCACGGGGTCTCGGTGAAGTCGCGGTCGTCCACCACGACAGCGTGCAGGCGGTCGCCGGGGGCGAAGCCGCTGCCTGCGCCGAAATAGCGATGGCCGGAGGTCGTGCCGAGGTAGTACGCCTCGGAAACGGTCAGGAACGCCGGGTGGGACGGCTCGGTAAACGAGCGGATTTTGGACGCCTGAATGCTCATCGTGACCATGCGGTTTCCGGCGAGGGAGGCGCCGGCGGCAATATCCGTGCCGAGGGTGACATGGATGCCCTCGCTTAGCATTTCGCGCACGGGCGCGATGCCGCTGCACAGGTTGATGTTGGAGTCCGGGCAGTGCGCCACGACCACGCCCGCCTCGCGGATGGCGTTGCGCTCGCGCTCGTCCGAGTGGATACAGTGCGCCATGACGGTGTGGCTTTTCCACAGGCCGAACTTGTCGTAGCTTTCCCAATACTGACGGCAGTCAGGGTGGAGCGAGCGCACCCACTCGATTTCGTCCACGTTTTCGGACAGGTGCGACTGCACGTAAAGGCCCTGCTCGGCGGCAATTCTGCCAAGCTCGGCCATCAGCTCGTCCGTGCAGGCCGGGGTGAAGCGCGGCGTGATGATCGGGCGGACGAAGCGGAAACGCTTGCAGCTCTCAAGCCAGCGCAGCGTTTCGCGGACGGATTCCTCGGTGGTTTCTTCGAGGTTTTCGCCGCTGTTGCGATCCATGTTGACCTTGCCGACAAAGCCGGTCACACCCGCGTTTTCCAGCTCCTCCATCAGCACGAGGGTCGCGTCCGTGTGCAGCGAGGAAAACATGCACACGCGCGTGGTGCCGTTCGCGATAAGGTCGTGCGCGAGTCTGCGGTAGACGCGGCGCGCGTAGCTGAGGTCAGCGAATTTCGCTTCGACCGGGAAGGTATAGGTCTTGAGCCAGTTGAGCAGCGGCAGGTCCATGCCCATGCCGACGTTCGGGAACTGCGGCGCGTGCAGGTGCATATCGGCGAACGACTGCATGATGAGTTGACCCGAGCAGTCGTAGACGCGGCCGTCGAAGTCTGCGGGCGCTTCGTGCAGCACCTCGCGAATGGTGCCGTCATCGTCGAGCAGAAGTGCGCCGTTTTCGATGGTTTCGAGGGTTTCGAGCGCGGGCGCGTGAATAATGCTGCCTTTTAAGAGTTTCATGGATAGAGTCCTTTCTCCGGTGCGTCCGCACGGAAACGGCGGCGCTTTTCGATAAACAGGCATGAAAAAAGTGCCCGATGGATGGAACTATGCCATACCACGGACACTCATAGTGAGATCTTTCGGCGACCTCGTAGAAACTCCCGTGCCCTATATGCGGGACTATATGAGTTCTTTTTTTCGGACGGTATTATATCAGAACGGCAGGGCGGTGTCAAGCGGTATCCTTGGAAAAAGGAAAAAACTGTATCCACTTGATTGTGCATGCCGGTTTTGCGGGGTGAGAAGGGCGCGGACGGCGAAAGAATATATTGCCGAAAAGTTGTGAAATATGTTGCAATAGGACTAAGGCAATAAGCCTGCAAATAAGGCAGAAAATTGCCCTCGGGCTTTCTCTTTGGGTTTATGCAAGGGACGCAATCTGCGGACGCAGGAACTCGAAAAAGGTTTCGGCGGCGGGGGACAGGCCGTCAAGGCAGGCGATGCCGATTTCGACCTTTTGCGGCGGGTCGAGCGGGAGAATGCGGACGTTTCCCGACCACGCGCGGCCATTGATGGCGTTGTTCATGCTGAGGCCCAGACCTGCCTCGACCATCGAGTAGGTCGCGAGCGAGTCCATGGTCGAAAATTTGAGGTTGGGCGTCACGCCGCAGCGCGCAAACACACGTGCGTTGTCGATGTCTCTGTCGGGGAAGGTTTCGATGTAGGATTTCTCGGCGAAGGCCGAAACGGGAAAGGCCGGGAGCGAGGCGAGCGGGTGCGCCGCCGGGAGCCACGCGGTCATTTCGTCCCGGAGGATAGGGTGCCAGCGGTGCGTGCCCTCGCGCTCGCTTATGATGCAGAAGTCGATTTCGCGGCGGTTCAGACGCGCGAGCAGGTCGGTGCTGTAACTGCCGCTGAGCTGCACCTGAATGCCGGGATAACGGGCGTGAAACGCCGAAATCACCCGCGAAAGCGGCGTGTAGAACGCGCTGTACGCCGTACCGATTGTGACCGTGCCGACGTCTGCGCCGCTTATCTGCGCGGAAAGCGCCCGAGCTGATTTTCACCCGGGCGGACTGCCGGATGGACGGCGTGCTTCTGCGTAGGACCGCGCATTTCAGCTTCGTCACCGCGCTCCATCAGTCCAGTCTCTACATCGGAAAGCTGCTCGTGCAGGGCGCGGTCAACACCGGCGGCATGGAGATGATTTCTGCCTACACCGCGACTACGCGCATCGAAGGCTTCGCGAACTCGTTCGGCGACAGCGGAAGCGCCGCGACATCGGTCCTCGTGGCGCAGAACCTCGGGGCAGGGAAGAAGGAGCGCGTGCGGCAGTCCTTTTGCAGAAGTCTTGCGTTGATGGTCGGCATGGGTCTTGCGATGTCGGCGGTCATGTACGTGAGCGCGTCCGCGTCCGTCGGGTTCATGCTCGGCGAGCACAGCGGCGCGGCCTTCGAAAATGCGTGCGCCTACATGAAAATCATCGCGGTTTTCTATACGCTCTGCTTTGCCGGAAACACGTTTACAGGTTATTTTGACGGTATCGGCAGGGTTTCCGTCCCGTTTATCGGCGCGACGAGCCATATCGCGCTGCGCGTGGTGCTCTCGTGGCGGCTCATCGGGAAAATGGGTCTGCCTGCGGTCGCAGTTGCTACCGGCATCGGCTGGGTGATGGTCAACGCGCTTTGGACGCTTATCCGTCAGCGGCGGATGCAAAAAGTGAAATAAAAAGAATAGCCACCGGTCTCTTTCCAAGAAATCGGCGGCTGTTTTCGTATTTATCGGGGGTGTTTACTGCATGGACGCCTTGTATTCCTCGCCCCACTCCCACATCGCGTCGAGAATGGGTTTCAGGCTGCGTCCGAGGTCGGTGAGCGTGTATTCCACGCGCGGCGGCACTTCGGGGTAGACCGTGCGCGTCAGCAGACCGCTTCCCTCCATCTGGCGCAGCTGGGCGGTCAGCACCTTCTGACTTACCTGACCGATGGATTTTCTCAGCTCGCCGAAGCGCATCGTGCCGTTCATCAGGTCGCGCAGAATGAGTACCTTCCACTTATCGCTGATCAGCGTCAGCGTGGTTTCCACCGGGCAGGCCGGCAGTTTCTTTGCAGCAGTGTTTTCCATCGCAGCCTCCAATAGTATCATTCGGGATGTATCGTCTTTTTGGGCGCAAGAGTCCGAACAGCGCTCTATGGAGAGATTATAGCGTGGGGCGGGCGGGGTTGCAAGAGGAGGCGCATGGAGTTCTCAGACAAATTTTTCTTTCGCTCTGTTTGCGATTTTCACAAGCGTCAGCATGACCGGCACTTCGGTCAGCACGCCGACAGTCGTTGCGAGGGCGGCCTCTTACGGTACATCAGATAAAGCTGTATCCACATGGGAAAACGGACGTCGAGGACCAAAACTCAAAACAATCGAAACACTTGCGAAGCATTTTGATGTTCCGATAGACGTCA
>UQVU01000056.1 GCA_900544475.1 uncultured Butyricicoccus sp. | reverse complement strand
GTGTATATTTTCTGAGTATCTCGGTGTATTTCAGTTCTTTTTCTGTAAACGTAAGTGTTTTCCCAAACAACGGAAATGTTTTCATTTGAATCCCCTGCCTGTCAAAGAGTATAAGCTCAAACTATCTATAGGTATTATTATACAATACTCATAGTGTTTTGCGCAATACTAATTGTCAAGATAACCTAGTATCAAAGGGCAGGTGACGATGATGTATTGCGAAGTCAATGTAGGCGAGCGAATCCGATATTTCCGAAATCTACGCGGCTGGAGCCAGGAAACGCTGGCCTTACAGGCGGAAATCAACCCGGCTTTTCTCGGGCATCTGGAGCGCGGCCTGAAAAGCCCGACCATCAAAACGCTGGAGAAAATCGTGCGGGCGCTCGACATTTCACTGGCGGAGCTGTTTGCCGATCCGCAGCCAGTAGATAATGCAAAAGATGCCGTCATCGCACAGGTGTGCGACCAGATCCGCGACCTCCCGCTCGAAAGCATCGAGCGGATCAACGTGATCGTGCGGAATGTTCTGGCTATTGAACAGTAGTTTACAGGTATATTATAGCAAATAAGGTGGACAGAGATTGTCCACCTTTGATTTTATATAAAAAGATAGAGGAGTCTGCATGCCGCAGACTCCTCTGTGAAAAAGAATAGAGAGATAGATAGTGTCAAAAATTACTTGGTAGCCAGACGGCGAGCCTTAGCTTCCATGCGCTCACGAGTAACGTCGAGCAGTACGGCGCCGATGATAACGAGGCCGAGAACCAGGTTCTGAACTGCGGACGAAACGGACAGCAGCGAGAAGCCGTTACGCAGTACAGCGATGATCAGAGCGCCCAGCATGGTACCAACCATGGTGCCCTTGCCGCCCATGAAGGATGCGCCGCCGATGATGCAGGCTGCGATAGCGTCGGTATCGTACGGCTGGATTGCGTTAACGCCGTTGCAGATACCGGAACGACCGATGGAAACGATGCCTGCCAGAGCAGCCATGAAGCCGGACAGGGTGTAGCAGAAGGTCAGCACGTTAGCGGAGTTGATACCGGACAGACGAGCGGCTTCCGGGTTGCCGCCTACACAGTAGATCGAACGGCCAAGAGCGGTCTTGGTCAGCAGGATGTGCATTACGATGTAGATAGCGATAACAACGATGAAGGAGATCGGGAAGCCGCCTACGGTAGCGGAGCCGAGCCACATAACAGCGTCATTGCCGGAGAAGGATACCATCTGAGAGTTGGTAACGATCAGCGCGCCGCCCCAGAGTACGTTCTTCATACCGAGGGTAGATACGAACGGATGGGGGAGGTGCAGACGGGTAAGAAGCATACCGTTGACCCAGCCGATCAGGGTGCCGCCGACGATTGCGACGAGTAGAAGAACGACCGGATTGGTCATGCCCTTGTTCATCAGCATACCGGCGAGGCAGGCTGCGAACGTTGCGTTAGCACCAACGGAAAGGTCGATGCCGGCGGTGATCAGGCAGAGCAGCATACCGGTGGAAACCAGTGCATTAAAGGACGTCTGCTTGAGGACGGACATCATGTTGGAGTACTTAAAGAAGTTCGGCGATGCGATTGCCAGAACTACACAAAGGATTACCAGTGCGCCAAACGTACCAGCATAAGACATCAAATTGCTGGATTTCTTCGATTTAGTCATCTAATTTACCTCCCCAAGCTGCCTTCATAAGGTCTTCCTGATTGAAATGTTCGCTGTCACGGTCTACTTCGGCCATTACTTCGCCGCCGCGCATTACGATTACGCGGTCGGACATACCGAGGATCTCAGGCATTTCCGAGGAGACCATGATAACGCACTTGCCCTGCTTGACAAGGCTGTTCATTACGTTGTAAACCTCGACCTTTGCGCCGACGTCGATACCACGGGTCGGCTCGTCGAAGATAAAGATGTCTGCGTCCGTGTTGACCCACTTGCCGATAACGACCTTCTGCTGGTTACCACCGGACAGCTGGCCAACGATTTCGTCGATAGACGGGGTCTTGATGCGGAGCGAGGCAATGTTGTTCTGACCTGCGTCCTCGATCTTCTTCTCGTTGAGGAACATGCCCGTCGAGAAGCCCTTCATGTTCGCGAGGATGAGGTTGGTGCGGATGGACTGCGCCAGAACCAGACCCTGGCCCTTACGGTCTTCGGTCAGGAACGCGATGCCGTGCTGGATCGCCTGACGCGGGGTCTTGATGTGCGCCTGCTTGCCCTTGATGGTGATCGTGCCGCCATCGATCGGGTCTGCGCCGAAAATCGCACGCATGGTCTCGGTACGGCCTGCGCCGACCAGGCCCGCGAAGCCGAGGATCTGACCGCCGTATGCTTCGAACGAAACGTCCTTCAGCACGCCGGTCTCCTTCAGATGCTCAACCTTGAGCATCGGCTCAGCGCTCTTTACGCCGATTTCCTTCGGGAACTGGTTGTCGAGCGAACGGCCTACCATCGCGGTGATCAGGGAGTCGTTGTCCCAGCCGCTGATGTCGCGGGTCTCGATGTACTCGCCGTCACGGATAACCGTTACGCGGTCGCACAGCTCAAACAGCTCCTCGAGCTTATGAGATACAAAGACGATGCCGATGCCGCGTGCCTTGAGTTCACGGCAGGTCTTCATCAGCTGCTCAACCTCTTTTTCGCCCAGCGAAGAGGTCGGCTCGTCCATAATGATCATTTTTGCGTTGATGAGAACCGCTTTCGCGATCTCGATCATCTGCTGAACGCCCATGCCGAAGTTGCCTGCCGGCTTGGTCGGGTCTACGTCCTGACCGAGGGAAGCCATAACTTCCTTTGCCTTCTTGTGCATGGCCGGGTAGTCAAGAAGAGAGCCCTTCTTGATCCACTTGTTGATGAAAATGTTGTCCGTAATGCTCAGCAGCTTTTCAATATTCAGCTCCTGATAAACGCAGGCGATGCCCGCAGCAGCGGACTCGTTCGGGTCCTTGAAGTGCTGCTCTACGCCATCTACGAAAATCTGGCCCTCATCCGCCTGATGTACGCCGGTGAGTACCTTGATCAGCGTCGATTTGCCGGCGCCGTTCTCACCGATCAGGCCGAGGATCTCGCCCGGCTTGACTGCCAGCTGCATGTTTCGCAGAGCCACTACGCCCGGAAAACGCTTGGTCGCGTTTTTCAGTTCTACTACGTATTCACTCATCTTTTCACTCTTTTCTTCCACAAAATAAAGAGGCGGGCACACGCTTGCACATATGCCCGCCTGCTTTTACGGATCTGTGATGACAGAATTCGGTTTAGCCGTTTTGCTTCTTCTCAACGATCTCCTTCTGCGCTTCTGCGTTGTCGGCAGTTACGATAGAAGCGGTCGAAGCGATAAACTTATCAAGAGTCTTGCCGTTCAGTGCGTCAGCTGCTGCCTGAACACCGCGGTAGCCTACGTCGTAGCCGTCAACAGCAACGGTCATGGTCTCCTGACCTGCAAGGATTGCATCGAGTGCTGCAACATTGCCGCCGCAGCCAACGAAGATGGTGTTCTTGTAAGCCGGATAGGAAGCTGCTGCACGTGCAGCGCCGATGGCCATGTCGTCATTATTGCAGACAACGATCGCAACACCCTCCGGATGGCTCTGGATGATCGCTTCCATTGCGGTTACAGCTTTGTCGGATACACCGTCAGCGTACTGAGTCTCCGCAGCCAGATAAGTGCCGCCAGCCTTTTCAACACCTTTCTTGTAGCCGCCCATGCGTGCTTCGGAGGTGGAGTCGCCCTGTACACCCGCAATACCAATTGCGGTGATGGTATCCCAGCCGGCTTCCTTAGCTGCTTCTACTGCAGCTTCGCCGCCCATGGAGGCCATAGCCTCGTTATCGAAGCCTACAAAGCTCAGAACCTTATCGGATTCTACGTTGGTGTCAATCGCAATGATCGGAATTTCCGCATTTGCGATCTGGGTTGCAACCGTCTCGGACTGCAGCGGTGCAACGACCATTGCATCCGTGCCGCTTGCACTCAGTACGGTTTCGATAATGGAGAGCTGTTCGTCATATGCGGTCTCCGAGGTCGCACCCTGTACATCAACCTCAACGCCGAGGTCCTTGCCGGCCTGCTCGCAGCCCTTGGCTACATAGGCCCAGTACTCGGAAGCCAGCGTTTTCAGAACAACGGTGATATGCGGATTCTCGGCAGAAGCGCTTGCACCGTTACCGCCGTCCGTCGATGACGAGGTATTGCCACCGCAGCCGGTCAGTGCGCCCAGAAGCAGCGCTGTACTAAGCATTGCTGCACCAATTCGTTTCGTCATCTTAGTCATTTTTATTTCCTCCTATCAGTCAGCACGTATGCTGTTTTCTGCTTTCTCTTTTCTCTTTTCTCTGCTTTTACAGTCTGTAATCAGATACCTGCGGTTTTCTTGATATACTCGCGTGCCATCTTGGCATACTCGAGCGGATTTGCCTTTGCCGGGTCCTGCTCGGCCTCTACGATGAACCAGCCCTCGTAGTGTGCATCGTGCAGAGCCTTGAATACGCCCGGATAGTCGACGCAGCCGTCGCCCGGAATGGTAAAGCAGCCTTCCAGAACCGCCTTGCGGAACTTGAAGCCCTCGGCGTAAGCCTTTTCCATCATGTCGGGACGGATGTCCTTGAGGTGAACGTGGCCGATACGCGGGCCGAACTCCTTGGCTGCCTTGACGGCGTCCTCCTTGGAGAAGGTGAAGTGGCCGGTATCGAAACAGAGGTAAACATAGCGCGGATCGGTGTTGTCCATCAAGCGCTTGGTTTCCTCAAAGGTCTGAACAACCGTTGCCATATGGTGATGGAAGCACAGCTTGAAGCCGCGGTCAGCAGCAATCTTGCCCAGCTTGTTCAGGCCGTCGCACAGCTTATCCCACTCTTCGTCGGTGGCGATCGGCTTGTTGTCACCGAACATCGAGCACTCCTCTGCGAACAGGCAGCGGGTCAGCTCGCATACGTTGATGCGGCTTGCACCGACAGCCTCGAGGAAATCCAGCTGCTCGATAAATGCCTTTTCGTTCTCCTCGTAGGGGGTCGAGCACAGGAAGCTCGAGAACCACTGGGATGCAATCTTGATGCCGCGCAGGTCGAGCGCCTTGTTCAGTACGGCCGGGTCGGTCGGAAACTTGCCGCCGACCTCGGTGCCCTGAAAGCCTGCCAGAGCCGCCTCGGAAACCATCTGCTCGAAGGTCAACTCGCCGCCGAGCTGCGGCATGTCGTCATTCGTCCAGCCGATCGGCGCGATGCCGAGTTTTACGTTATTAAACATAGCCTTGAACCTCCCTTAGCACTTTTCCCAAGTGCCCGACTTAACGGACTTGAGCACTGCGTTGATAATGCCGTCAACCTTAGCGCCCATCTCGAAGTTGCAGATGTACTCGCCGCCGTGCATAGCCTGCATGAGTGCGTGAGCCTGCAGGGTCTTCATGTCATCGAAGGCGATCGCGATGCCGCCTGCCGGCTGGAAGTACTTGAAGCCCTCGTGCTGCGGGTTGAGCAGTACGGTGCGGAAGCCGCAGTCACGGCCGTTGTCCTTGTCGGCGTCCGCCTTGAAGTAAACCTGAACCTCGCACATACGCTCCAGATCGTATACTACAGAACCCTCGGTGCCCTGAATCTCGTAGTAGAAGTAGTTCTTGCGGCCGGTTGCAACACGGGAGGACGAGAAGTCACCAATTGCACCGTTTTCATACTTAACGAGGAAGGTGATGAGGTCGTCATTCTCAACCTTGCCCATCTCAGTGCTGCCTGCCTTGATCGGACGCTCCGGAATAACGATGGACTGAACGCCGAGCACCTCGCTCATGTCGCCCATGATCATCTGGGAAACGCTCAGCAGATGGCTGCACAGGTCGCCGAGTGCGCCCGAGCCTGCCAGCTTGTTGATGTGACGCCATGCAATCGGAATGGACGGATCAAGCAGCATATCCTGATCGTAAGTAGCGTGTACGCGCATGATCTTGCCCAGCTTGCCGGACTTGACGAGTTCCGCAACATACTGGTTTGCCGGGTTCATGATGTTGGAGAAACCACAGTAGTTGACTACGCCCTTTTCCTTGGCCAGATCAGCCAGCTCGCGGGACTGCTCAGCAGACAGAGACAGCGGCTTCTCGCAGAAAACATGCTTGCCGTGCTCGAGAGCAGCCTTTGCCATCTCGTAGTGCATGCAGTTCGGGGTCGCAACGTCAACCAGGTCGATTTCGGGATCGGTGACAACGTCCATCCAGTTGGTGGTGTAGCGGTTGTAGCCCATGTTCTTCGCGAACTTTGCTACTGCGTCCTCGCTGACATCGCTTACCAGTTCAAATACCGGCATATCATCGCCAAAAATCATGCGTGCGTTGTGGAATGCGGTGGTGTGGGCCTTGCCCATCCAGCCGGCGCCGATCAGACCGATTTTAATTTCCTTGCTCATAAGTATCTTCTCCTTTTGAACGATTGGAAGGTTTCTTGCCTTTCTGTTGTGCCTATGGTATCATAAGAAACGAAAGCTGTCACGTGTAATGCGTGCACAAAATATGCAATTTTTGCTCTGAAATTAGGGGTGCTGTTATGGACATTCGTCAGCAGGGTATTATTCGATCTGAACCCGGTATCATAGAAAAAGAAGGGATCTATTTTCATACTGCTTCGGCTTTTGCGCAGCAGCACCTGTTTTATGGTCTCTGGGGTGCACGTTATCTTTGCAGTGCGCCGTACAGCGTGCGCAGAAAACATTTAAACGCATTTTTGATGTTTTACATTCATTCGGGTGAAATGCAGTTCACATATCGGGATCAGACATTCACAGCAAGCGCCGATGATATCGTGCTCATCGACTGCAATTTTCCGCACAACTACTATACAAAGAGAGAGGCGCAGTTCAGCTGGTTTCATTTTCACGGCAATGCCTCACAGGCGTACTGCGATCTTCTGTGGAAGAACAACGGTGCGCTGTTCAGCAAGCAGTATGGCTTGGAGAAGGACTTTCAAAAGATCATGCAGATGCTGCCACTTGATGCCAATGCAGACGATCGCATGTCGGTCGTCATTCACCATATACTTTCCTCGCTGAATACCCAAGGGCACGCGGCACACAACGTTTCGCCGCAGATACAGGCAGCAAAGAACTGGATGGACGAGCATTTTCATGAAAATATTCAAATAGAAGAAGTTGCTGCGCAGGTATCGCTTAGCCGGTTCTACTTTTCTCGCCGATTTCGCGAGGAAACCGGTTTATCGCCGCATGAGTATCTGCTCAATCTGCGGCTATCCTATGCAAAACTACAGCTTTCAGAATCGGATGACAGCATAGAAGAGATTGCTTATGACTGTGCGTTTTGCTCTGCTTCTAATCTGATTCGTGCATTTAAGAAAAGTACCGGTCTTACACCGTATCAGTTTCGGAAAACTGTATTCATTACAACGCATTGACAGAATAATATGAGAAAAACATAGCTTGAACCATGTTTTTTCTGTGTTTCCGCCACTTTTGGACATATATTATAGATGTAGAAGCTCCCGGAAATATTCCGGGGGCTTTAATTCTGTCCGAAAGGAGAAGCAAAATGTTCAACAATCAAAAATTCCTGACGCGCGGCGTGATGGCTGAAATTCCATCATGGCTGACCAATCTCATGTGGCACATGGTCTTGACGATGGTAGTTGAAGAAAAAGACTACTTGCAGGTATTCAAGCTGACCAAAACGCCAACCGGTCAGCACATCGTCCACGAGCAGGAGCAGCCGCCCTATCGTTATGAACTCGATGTACCGTGTGACGATGCCGTAGATGCGAAGGTGTTCGTCATCGACGATTTGACGCATTCTACTATGCTGCTTGCTGAAGAATATTGATATTTACCAGACAAAATGGAGGAACAACCAATGAAAGAAACAAGAATTTGTGCAAACTGCGGTGCAGAACATCCGATTGAGGACATGTATCAAGCTGAAGGTGACTGGCTCTGTGAGGACTGCGCCGACCGTTTGACTGTCATCTGCGACCATTGTGCCGAGCGGTTTTACGAGGAGAATATCGTCGAGGATGACACGCACACACTCTGCGATCACTGCTTTGATGAGTATTACGTGCGCTGCGATGATTGCGGCCGCATTATTCATCGCGACCGCGCGTACTGGGACGGCGACGATAACGCTTACTGCGCGTCGTGCTGGGACGAACACTGCGAGGTTATTCACGAATACAGCTATACGCCTGATCTTGTGTTTCACGGCAAGGGCCTTCGCCATTTCGGCGTTGAACTCGAAATCGACGACGGCGGCACGGTCAACAGCAACGCGCAAAAGCTGCTCGACATCGCAAACAAGGACGCGGAAAATCTCTACATCAAGACGGACGGCAGTCTGGATGAAGGTCTTGAGCTCGTCACGCATCCCATGACGCTCGAGTATCACTTGAACGAAATGCCGTGGGCGGAGGTGTTGCGCAAGGCGCAGAGCATGGGGTACCTCAGCCACGCGGCCGGGACTTGCGGACTTCATGTTCACATCTCTCGCCTGGCCTTTGGCTGTACTTACGAACAGCAAGAGGCCGCGATTGCCCGTTTGCTCTACTTTGTCGAAAAATTCTGGGCGGAGCTGCTGCGCTTCAGCCGCCGCACGCAGTCCCAGATGAACCGCTGGGCAGCGCGGTACGGCATCCGCCTCACCCCGTCCGAGCAGATGAACCACGCAAAGAATTCCTGCGCTGGACGTTATACGGCGGTCAATCTCACGAACGCGGATACGGTTGAAATTCGCATGTTCCGAGGAACACTTAAACTGAATACATTGAAAGCCACCTTGCAGATGGTCAATCATCTTGTCGAGGTGGCTGTTGCTATGTCCGACACAGCCGTGCAGGAGCTTAGCTGGTTCGATTTTCTCGATGAAATCACCGAGCCGGAACTTATCCAGTATCTCAAAGAACGCCGCTTGTACGTCAACGAGCCTGTCACCGCAAGCGAGGAGGAATGAGTATGTGCAGTTTATTTGGTTTAATTGATTTCAAGGAGTGTCTCAGCACTCACACGAAAAATAAAATTCTAAACACGTTAGCGCGTGAATGCCAAATCCGTGGCACGGACGCGACCGGCATCGCCTATAACTTCAACGACCGCCTGCGGATTTACAAGCGCCCCCTTCCCGCTCGGAAAATGAAAATTCATATTCCGCATGGCGTGAATGTGGTAATGGGACACACTCGTATGACTACACAGGGCAATGCGCAGTTTAACCAGAACAATCATCCGTTCCTTGGTCATGTTGACGGAAACAGCTTTGCGCTTGCTCACAACGGCGTTCTCTGGAACGACAAAGAGCTGCGCGCAGAAGAAAATCTGCCGATGACGAGTGTGGAAACGGACAGCTACGTTGCGGTTCAGCTTCTTGAACAGCAGAAAACCCTCGACTTTGACAGCCTTAAAACCATGGCTGAAGCGGTCGAGGGTTCGTTTGTCTTTACGGTGCTGGATAAGGAGAACGCTATCTGGTTCGTTGTCGGGGACAATCCGCTCTGCGTGATGTTCTATGATGGCTTTCTGATTTATGCTTCCACGCAGGAAATCCTCTGCAAGACGCTGAAAAAGCTGCGGTTAAAAGCGCCATCCGATATTCTGGAACCGCAGGAGGGCGAAATCATGAAAATCGATCGCACCGGCCGTATCACTACTGGGACCTTCACACCGCACACAACATTCGAGCACTGGTGGCGCAAATACCCGTTTTACCGCAGCTACTACGAGGACACGCCGACCAGTTATAACGATCTGTTCAGCGTGGCGAAGGCATTCGGCGTTACCTCTGATGAAGTGCAGGCGCTTCTCGATTACGGCTGTTCCGAGGAAGAAATCGAAGAAATGCTGTACGATCCGACTTTGTTCCATGAGATGACCGGTGAATTGCTTTATGCGTACTAACGGAGAGGAGGTGTTGCTTATGATTCCGCTCGGCCCAATCTTTCAGGCTATCGGCGCGGTTGTTGATCTCATCATCGAAGCCGTCGAGAACTTTTCGGATAGCTGATGGAGGTGAGCAAATGAACCCAGGCAAAATCATTCTCGGTGTGTTGACCGTCATCGGTCTGCTCGCCGACATCATCGATAGCGATTGACTATCTAATGAATGTATTCTTTCGCGCTATGTATAGTAATTCAAAGGCGTACACCTATAAATAGGAGGAAAATCCATGTTCAATACACTCAAACAACGCCCTGAAATGCTTTCTGCCAACGACCTGTTGGAGATCTTCCCTATCTCACGCAGCGGTATCTACGACCTGCTCCGTGAGCCCGGCTTTCCGTGCATCCACCTCGGCCGTCGTATCATTGTGCCGCGCGACGCGCTTATTGATTGGTTGGAAAAGCGTATGCAGGAGGACTTGAAAGAACTCAATACGCATGCAACTTCGTCGGCAGCTGATTGTGAAGAAGTCACGCGCCAAATTGTCAAACCTCATGAAACATTCGCCTGCGACGATGGCCTATAACCTATAGCTCAGGACACAGGCAGAGCCAGTAC
>UQVU01000055.1 GCA_900544475.1 uncultured Butyricicoccus sp. | reverse complement strand
ATGCCGACGCACTGCCGTTGCTAAAAGATGCCTGGCAGCTCTCCGGTCAGGATAGCCAGATTGGTCTGCTGCTGGCGGAAACGCAGATTGCACTTAACCGTTCAGAAGAGGCGGAAGCGGTGCTGAAAAACTCGGGATACGAGGAAATTTCGCTTTCCTCGCTCTCGACGAGTGACTACGGCGAGCTGTCCGGCCTGACCGAGTGTATGCTCGATTACTGCGAGCCGCGCCATATCAGCCTGTCGCTGCCGTCGCTGCGCGCGGACAACTTCTCCATGGATATCATGAGCCGTCTGCAGAAGGTGCGCAAGGGCGGTTTGACCTTCGCGCCCGAGGCCGGTACGCAGCGCCTGCGTGATGTTATCAACAAGAACATCCGCGAGGAGGACGTGCTACATGCCTGCGAGATTGCCTTTCAAGGCGGCTGGAATAACGTCAAGCTCTATTTCATGATGGGTCTGCCGACCGAGACCTACGAAGATCTGGACGGCATTTCGGACATCTGCAAGAAGGTTGCATACTGCTGGCGCGAAAACACACCGAACCGTGCGCGCGGCGTGCGTATCACGGCGTCGGCGTCCTGTTTCGTGCCGAAGCCGCAGACTCCGTTCCAATGGGACGCACAGGATACGCTTGAAACCTTCCGAGAGAAGCAGGCGCATCTGAAAGTCGTTATGAAGACCAAGAACGTTACCTACAACTGGCATGATGCGGAAACCTCGGTGCTTGAGGGCGTCATCGCCCGCGGCGACCGCCGCCAGGGCAAGGCTATTCTGCTCGCATGGCAGCGCGGCTGCAAGATGGACGGCTGGGACCAGTGCTTCGACTTCGAGAAGTGGATGCAGGCATTCCGCGACTGCGGACTCGATCCTGAGTTCTATGCGTCCCGCCAGCGCCCGCTCGACGAGGTATTCCCGTGGGACCATATCGGCTGCGGTACGCGCAAGGAGCACCTGAAGCGCGAGTGGGAGCGTTCGCGCGAGGCGGAAATCACGCCGGACTGCATGCACCAGTGTGCCGGCTGCGGCGCAAGCGCACTGCTGAAGGGAGGAAAATGCCATGTTTAAGGCAAGAATGAAGTTTGCCAAAGAGGGCAGAGCACGTTATATCTCCCACCTCGACCTGATGCACACCATGCAGCGCTCGATGGCTCGCTGCCAGATGCCGCTGTGGTTTACCGAAGGCTTCAATCAGCACGCTTATGTTTCGGTTGCCCTGCCGCTTTCGACCGGCTACTCGGGTGAGTGCGAATTTCTCGACTTCAACATCACCTCGGAGGCTGTCCCGGAAAACGCGGTGGAAGCGCTGAATGATGTATTCCCGGAGGGTCTGCGTGCGATTGAGATTTATCCGCAGTCGGACGGCGGCATGAAGGTCGGTTCGATCGAGTGGTCGCAGTACCGCATCACATGGGGCTTTGAAGAGGACGTTCCGGCAGGTTTTGCCGAGGCGGTTCGCGATTTGTTCCGCCGGCCGGTCGTTGAAATCGTCAAGCGCTCCAAGCGCGGCGAGAAAATCGTTAATATGCGCGAGCTGATGCGCGACCTGACGGTAAGCGAGGGGGAACAGGAGGTAACGGCAGTCGTAACTACCGCAGCCGGAAACAACAACATGAGTCCGGAATACCTGACCCGTGCCATTCACCAGTATCTGCCGCAGTACGAAATTCCGTTCAGCGAATATCACCGCATGAACGTGTTTACGGCTGACGGCGCTCCATTCCGATAAGAGGAGGCATTGTCTTGCCCACCCAGAAAAATGTTTCTGAAGAACAGCTGCAAACGCAGTTTACCTATATCGACGCAGTCGCCCGCCTGAACGGCGACCGTCGCCCCAAGGCGTATACCCACACCTTCGGCTGTCAGCAGAACGAAGCGGACACCGAACGCATCCGCGGCATGCTGCACGAGATGGGATACGCAATGACCGACTCGACCGAAGAGGCGGATTTCATTCTGTTCAACACCTGCGCGGTACGTGAGCACGCAGAGGACCGTGCGTTCGGCAATATCGGCGCACTGAGCCATCTCAAGAAAAAGCGTCCGGACGTCATCATTGCCCTGTGCGGCTGCATGGCGCAGCAGGATAAGAATGTCGAAAAAATCAAGAAAAGCTATCCGCAGGTAAATCTCCTGTTCGGCACGCACGCGCTCTGGCGCTTTCCGTCGCTGCTGTACCGTGTACGGACTGAGAAAAAGCGCGTCTTTGACATTGGCGGCGAGGACGACATTGCGGAAGGTCTGCCGGTGCTGCGTGCCGAGGGCGCGAAAGCATGGCTTTCCATCATGTACGGCTGCAATAACTTCTGCACTTACTGCATCGTGCCGTATGTGCGCGGCAGAGAGCGTAGCCGTATGCCGGATGAAATCGAAAAGGAGCTGCGCGAGCTGGTAGCGGCCGGTTACAAGGAGATAACGCTCCTCGGACAGAACGTCAACTCCTACGGCAAGGACCTCGGCATCAAGGTGGACTTTGCCGACCTTCTGCGCCGGCTCAACGCCGTTCCCGGCGATTTCTGGCTGCGCTTCATGACGAGCCACCCGAAAGACGCATCGCCCCGTCTGTTTACCGCGATGGCGGAATGCGAAAAGGTTGCAAAGCAGCTGCATCTGCCGTTCCAGTCGGGCAGCGACGAGATTCTGTGCCGTATGAACCGACGCTATACGGCAGAGCATTACAAGTCGCTGATTGCGGACGCGAGAGCGAAAATGCCGGACATCACGCTGTCGAGCGATATTATCGTCGGTTTCCCGGGCGAAACGGAAGCGGACTTCGAGCAGACGCTCGACCTTGTGCAGGAAACGCGCTTTGACCTGCTGTTCACGTTTCTGTACTCTCCGCGCACCGGCACGCCTGCGGCCTCCTACGAGGATAACGCAACGCCGCAGGAAAAGCAGCGCCGTTTTGAGCGATTGCTGAAAGCACAGGACGAAATCGTAGCAGAAAAGCAGGCGGCGTATCAGGGCAGAAAACTGCGCCTGCTGGTTGACGGCACGGCCAAGGGACCGGAGTATCCGTTTACCGCGCGAACCGAGGGCAATCTTCTGGTCTGCGTGCGCGGCGAGGACATCCGGATTGGCGAATTTATTGAAGCGGAAATCGAAAAGACTTCACTGAGATGTCTGTTCGCCGTTAAAAAATAATCCACCTTTCATTAGACAGGAGGCAACTATGGCTGAATTAACGCCCATGATGCAGCAGTATTTTGAAATCAAAAATAAGAACAAGGATTATCTTCTGTTTTACCGTCTGGGTGACTTTTACGAGCTTTTTTTCGACGACGCAAAGCTGGTGTCGCGCGAACTTGACCTGACGCTGACCGGACGCGACTGCGGACAGGAGGAGCGCGCACCCATGTGCGGCGTTCCGTACCACAGCGCGGAAGGATATATTGCAAAGCTGGTACATAAGGGCTACAAAATTGCAATCTGCGAGCAGCTCGAAGACCCGAAGCAAGCCAAGGGACTCGTAAAGCGGGATATTATCCGCCGCGTCACCCCGGGAACGGTCGTAGATGCATCCATGCTTGATGAGAGCCGCAACAACTTCCTTGCCTGCGTTTATGCAACGCACGAGGACATGGGCATCTGCTTCGCGGATATTTCAACAGGCATCGTCTATGCGACCGATACAGAGGACTGGACGGATATCTTTAACGAACTGGCCCGGTTCGCCCCGAAGGAAATTCTGGCAGGCGGCTTTGCGATTTCGTTTGACGAATTCCGCCGCTTTATCAGTGAGCGTCTGGAGGACGCACTGGTGGAGCCGATGGAGGACGAGTGCTTTGAGTCGGAGGCAGCGGCTGAGCGTATCCGCCAGTATTTCCATATCGAGGACTTCAAGGAAAACGGTCTTAACATGATGCACTTTGCGGTGCACGCGCTCGGCGGTCTGCTCGACTATCTGGAAAAGACGCAGCCGGCGAGCCTTGCGGGTCTGAACGACCTCAGACTTTACCGTCAGGGTCAGTATATGGAACTGGACCTTAACGCAAGACGCAATCTGGAGCTGTGCGAAACCATGCGCACCAAGGAGAAGAAGGGAACGCTGCTTTGGGTACTCGACCAGACGCACACCGCGATGGGCTCCCGCATGATTCGCCAGTGGATCGAGAAGCCGCTTTATAATCCGCTCCATATCACGCGCCGCCAGCAGGCAGTCAGCGCATTGTGCGATGATGTGATAAACCGCTCGGCGCTGACCGATGTGCTGCGTCAGGTTTTCGATATGGAACGTCTGATCGGCCGCATTGTATACGGAACGGCAAACTGCCGCGATCTGCGTGCACTGGCAGCGGCGATTTCCTGTCTGCCGGAAATCCGCTCGTATCTGGCGGCGTTCGACCAGTCGCTCCTGAAAGAGCTGACGGAGAACATTGATCTGCTTCAGGACGTACAGGAGCTGATTGAACAGGCAATCGTAGAAGACCCGCCGATTCTCCTTCGCGACGGCGGCCTGATCCGCAGCGGCTACCACGAGGAAATCGACCACCTGCGCAGTCTGGCGAGCGGCGGCAAGGGCGAAATTGCCGCAATCGAGCAGAGAGAACGCGAGAGGACGGGAATCCCTAAGCTGAAAATCGGCTATAACCGTGTATTCGGATACTATATCGAGGTATCGAGAGCAAATTCGGAAGCAGTTCCTGAAAACTATGTCCGCAAGCAGACGCTTGCAAACAGCGAGCGCTATATCACCGATGAACTGAAACAGCTCGAAAGCACGGTTCTCGGTGCGCAGGAGCGTCTGGCTGGTCTGGAGTACGACGTTTTTGTTGAGGTCCGCGACCGCATTGCCGCCGAAGTGCACCGCGTGCAGCGTTCCGCACAGGCGGTAGCGCAGATTGATGTGCTGTGCTCGCTGGCGGATGTGGCGTGCGAGCAGAATTACGTCTGCCCGACGGTAGACCTGTCCGACAAAATCGAAATCCACGACGGCCGCCATCCGGTAGTCGAGAAGATGCTCAAAGACAGTATGTTCATTCCGAACGATACGCTGCTCGATGAGGATGAAAATCGTATCGCGATTATCACCGGACCGAATATGGCCGGTAAATCCACTTATATGCGTCAGGTGGCGCTGATTACCATTATGGCGCAGATCGGCTCCTTTGTTCCGGCGTCCTCGGCGCATATCGGCGTGGCCGACCGCGTATTCACCCGCGTGGGCGCGTCCGATGACCTTGCGAGCGGGCAGTCCACATTTATGGTAGAGATGAGCGAGGTCGCAGATATTCTCAATCAGGCAACCGAGTCCAGCTTGATTATCCTCGATGAAATCGGCCGCGGTACGTCCACCTATGACGGCATGAGCATTGCCCGCGCCGTCGTAGAGTATATCGCAAACAAGCGCCGCATCGGTGCCCGCACGCTGTTCGCAACGCATTATCACGAGCTGACAGCGCTCGAAGAGCTGATCGAGGGCGTGAAAAACTACAATATTGCAGTAAAGAAGCGCGGCGACGATATTACTTTCCTGCGCCGTATTGTCCGCGGCGGAGCGGACGACAGCTACGGTATCGAGGTCGCGAAGCTCGCGGGTGTTCCAAATCCGGTCATCAAGCGTGCAAAAGCGGTATTGAAGGAACTGGAGTCCACCATGCCGCAGGTCGAGATTCACGCCATCGAGGAGCCAGACGAAGAAGAGGACCAGATGTCCTTCGGCCATATGGTCGCAACGGATATTGCAGCGCGTCTGCGCTGTCTGCAAATGGATGTCATGACGCCGATCGAAGCGCTGAACGCGCTCTACGAGCTGAAAAAGCTGGCAGAGCAGGAGCGCAGATAATTGTGCGGCATCCGAGAATTTTCCTGAAAGGAAGCAGCAATGGCAATTATTCATGAACTGTCATCTCACCTGGCCGACCTGATCGCGGCGGGCGAGGTGGTAGAACGGCCGTCCTCGGTCGCCAAGGAACTGGTCGAGAATGCGATAGATGCGGGTTCGACGCGCATCACGGTAGAAATTGAAAATGGTGGCATTACCTATCTGCGAATTGCCGATAACGGCTGCGGCATGGCACCGGAGGATGCGCCGATTGCGTTCCGACGTCACGCAACGAGCAAGCTGAGAAGCGAGGACGACCTTGCGGCAATCGGCACATTGGGTTTCCGTGGGGAAGCGCTGGCGGCGATTTCCTCGGTTACACGCATTGACCTGTTCACCCGGCAGAAAGAAGCGATTGCAGGCGTGCATCTGCACCTCGAAGCGGGAGACATTCAGGTAAACGAAGAAGCCGGCTGCCCGGAGGGCACGACCATTGTAGTGCGCGACCTGTTTTATAACACACCGGCGCGAATGAAGTTTCTCAAAAAGGACTTCACCGAGGCGGGCTACGTGCTTGGTGTCGTACAGCACGCGGCGTTGTCGCATCCGGAAATCGCGTTCACGCTGATTCGCGATGGCAAGCAGGTCTTTACCACGGATGGCAAGGGCAAACTGATTACGCCGGTATTTGCGGTATTCGGCAAGGAAATGACCGCGAACATGATTGAAGTGCCCGAAAACGAGCACAACGGTCTGAAAGTGCACGGCTACATCGTAAAGCCCCATGCAGGCCGCGCAAATCGCTCAATGCAGCATTTTTTCGTGAACGGACGCTACGTCAAGAGCCGGCTGATGCAGGCCGCGCTTGAGGAGTCATACCGCAACGCGATTATCACGGGCAAGTACCCGTCCGGCGCGATTTTCCTTGATCTGCCGCTTTCGGCGGTGGACGTCAATGTTCATCCTGCGAAAACCGAGGTCAAGTTCTCGCAGGAAAAGCCGGTGTTCGAGGCAGTTTATATCGCCTGTAGGAACGCGCTGGCAGCCAACGACAACACACCGCAGCTCGAACACAAGGAAAAGCCTGTGCCGCGCGAGGACAACCTGACACACGAGCAGCAGCGTTTCGCGGTACCGCGCCCGGTGCAGGACGACAAGCCGCGCCCGTTCGCGCAGCCTCTCAAACCGCAGCCGGCAGCCGAGAAACCGGACGAGCCGGAGATAGAGGATTTTCTGGTATCCGTGCCGCCGCGCACCGAGCGCCAGTCCTTTATGTCTGCGCCGCCACTCGGCAACTTCAAGCCGGACCCCTCCCGCGCGATAGGACGCATCAAGCTCCCGGGCAGACCGGATGTGCCTGAAACGAATAACGCAGGCGCGGGTCAGACTGCCGCAAAACCGCCGCAGCCGGAAGAGAAAAAAACGCCGGCCATCAAACCGATCAACGTCACATATGAGGTAAAGAACAAACTCCGCGAAGCCGAAAAGACGGTATACGAGCCGCTTGACAGCGGTGTGCGCGTGATTGGCGAGTGTTTCCACACCTATATTATCGCGGAGGATAAGGACGGCTTGATTTTGATAGACAAACACGCGGCGCATGAACGCATTCTGTTTAATAAGATGCGTGCCGAGACTGTGATTCCGCAGCAGCAGCTGCTGACGCCGGTTGTCGTAGAGCTGACCGGAGAGGAAGCCGCCGCGATACAGGAACAGTTGGACGACATCAGAAAGGCCGGCTTTGCAATCGATCCGTTCGGCGAAAACAGCTTTGCGGTGCGCAGCGTACCGGCTTATATCGAGAGCGGCGATGTGCAGAGCGTCATCAGTGAATTGGCCGAAAAGGCGATGAACAGCCGCGCTACCGTGCCCGACCGTCTGGACGACCTCATTCATATGGTGGCCTGCAAGGCGGCCATCAAGGCCGGCAGGGGAACGAGTATGATCGAGCTGCAAAGTCTGTGCGAGCGCGTTCTTTCGGACGAAAACGTTCGCTCCTGTCCGCACGGCCGCCCGACCACTGTTCGTCTGACCAAATACGAACTGGACAAAATGTTCAAACGGGTCAATCAGTAATGCCAAAGGAGCTTGAACACATGGAAAATCGACTGATCTGTATCTGCGGCCCTACGGCGAGCGGGAAAACCGCGCTTTCGGTTGCGCTGGCAAAACGGCTGCATACAGAAATCATTTCGGCGGATTCCATGCAGCTGTATAAGGAAATGGACATCGGCACGGCGAAACCGACTCTTGAGGAGCAGCAGGGCGTCCGCCATCATCTGATTGACGTCTGCGAGCCCGGCGAGCCGTTCTCGGTTGCGAAATATGTGGAACTCGCGGACGCGGCGGCGCAGGATATTCTGTCGCGCGGCATGATACCGGTGGTGATTGGCGGAACGGGTCTGTACATGGATGCGCTCATCGAATGCAGCACGTTTTCCGGCGACGAGACCGATCTCTCTGTGCGGGGAAAGTACGAAAGCATGGCACGCGAGCAAGGCAATGAAGCGGTTCACCGCTGCCTTGCAGCGGTCGATCCGGAGAGTGCGGAACGGCTGCATCCTAACAACCTCAAGCGGGTAATTCGTGCGCTCGAGGTTTACGAGCAGACCGGTATGACGATCGGCGAAATGAACCGCCTGCACAAGCGGCCGGAGCCCAAGTACCGGGCTATCAAAATCGGACTGTGCCCGGAGGAGCGGCAAACGCTGTATGACCGCATCGACAGGCGTGTGGATATTATGGTCCGGGACGGTCTGATTGAGGAAACGCGCTCGCTCTGGGAACGCGGCCTTCTGACCGGAACGGCGGCGCAGGCGATAGCGTACAAGGAGTTTCTCGGCTATCTCGAAGGACGGGAAACCCTTGAGGACTGCATCGAGCTGCTCAAGCGCCGCAGCAGAAACTACGCAAAAAGACAGCTGACATGGCTGAAAAGGGATGACAGCATCCACTGGATATATTATAATAAGAGTGAAGAGTTTGCAGATGTCTTACAGCATTCGACAGAATATCTTCAAAAACACGGTGTACAATGGTAGCAGAAACTGCAAAAGCAACGGAGGTATCATTGTGCGAAACGAAATCAATCTGCAGGACAGAATGCTTGCTGCCCTGCGCCAGCAGGGACAGAATACGACGTTTTATCTGATGAACGGCTTTCAGATGCGCGGAATTATCCGTGGATTTGATAATTTCGTGGTCTTTCTGGAAAGCGACGGAAAACAGCAGATGATCTATAAGCATGCGATTTCCACCATTATTCCGCAGCGACAGGTGGAACTGCACGGAACAAGGGAGGAGCGCACTGACAGTTGATTACTTACGAGGCACTTCATGGAACAAAAACAGAAAACCAAAACGACGCAGCGACAGAAAAATGACCGAAGCCATCTGCTGATCGTTCTTTTTGCCGCGATCGTTCTTCTTTATATCGGACGCAGCTTTTTCGGTATTTTCTCGTCCTCGCCGGACACCACGCCCGCCATGCGGGTCACGGTAAATGACAGCTTCACGGCAGACGGATGGTTCGTCCGAGATGAAATTACGATACAGGGCGGCGGCGACACCGTTAAGCATATCGTGTACAGCGGCGAGCGCGTGCAGAAAAACGCGCCGCTCGCCATCGTGTACGGCGACAACGAGGCGCTGGAGCTGAGCCGCCAGCTGGACCCGCTGGACGACCGCATCAATCAGTTGGATACGGCACTTCAGACGGCCAACAACAGTTCGGATACGGCGAAAATCGACCAGCTGATTACGCTCGCCATTCAGAACCTTGCGGCGGAGACCAAAGAAGGCTCGGGCAGTGTGCTGACCTCTTCGTCGGCTTCTCTGCGGACGCTTTCTCTGCGCCGCGCGGCAGACCAGCTTGACGCTGCGGCTATTCGCGCAGAGCGCGACTCGTTGGACGCGCAGCGGACCAGCCTGGAGCAGAGCCTTTCCGGCCGCACGGCGGAGCTGACGGCACCCTGCTCGGGATATTTTTCCGAAATCGTTGACGGCTTCGAAGATACGCTCAAACCGGCGTCGCTCTCGGCCATGACGCTCGCGCGCTTCCGTGAACTGACAGCAAAGGAGCCGGAAACGCGGCAGGTCAGCTCCACGCTCGGCAAGATGGTTCAGGGCTTCACCTGGTATCTTGCCTGCGAGATACCGGCCTCTCAGGCGGAACGCCTGCAGGTCGGTCAGGAGCTTAAGGTCAACTTTACTCAGGCATCTTTCACGAGTCCGGTAACGGTTTATGCCGTCAACTGGGAGCATGATGATGATACAGCTCTGCTTGTGCTGGAAGGCACGGAGTTCAACAGCGAGATGGTTTCCATGCGTCAGCAGCCGGTCGAAATCATCATTGCGTCCTACACCGGTCTGCGCGTGCCGAAGAGCGCACTTCGCGTGGAGGAGTGGACAGACAGCAACGGTGAACTGCATAAGGACACGGGAGTGTTCATTCTGAGCGGCACGGTACGCAAGTTCAAGGTCATCAACAAGCTGTATGAAACCGAAGACAGCTATATTGTCGAGCAGAGTGCAACCGACTCGGATATGCTGGTCGAACAGGACCAGGTCATTGTACGAGGAACAGATCTTAAAGATAATACGGTGGTGAAAACATGACAGAACAGGAAAAAATGGAGCTGCATGAACGCATCGCTCAGGTAAAGGAACGTGTAGCGTGCGCAGCAGAGAAGTCCGGTCGAAAGGCAGAGGATATTGTGCTGGTTGCCGCCAGCAAGATGAACGATGCAGAGCACGTTCAGGAAGCAATTCGAGCAGGCATTCAGGTCTGCGGCGAGAACCGCGTACAGGAGCTTGTCGAAAAATATGAGCAGAATGCCTATGAGGGCGCGG
>UQVU01000054.1 GCA_900544475.1 uncultured Butyricicoccus sp. | reverse complement strand
TGTAGGGGCGGCGTCCTCGACGCCCCGCAGGGCAGTATGTAGGGCGGCCTGCCCTCGGCCGCTGCAGCGGGGTGAGGGTGCCCCGCCCTACGGAATACGAGGTGTGATTATTTATCCAGTCCCTTTTCCAGCTCGGAAATCACCTTCTGGATGGCTGCTTTCTTCATTTTCGCGCTGACAAGGTTTACGATCACGCGAGCCGAGATGGGCGCGACGTCCTCGATGACCTCAAGGCCGTTTTCCTTGAGGGTGGTGCCGGTTTCGACAATATCCACGATAGCGTCCGCAAGCTCCAGCAGCGGCGCCAGCTCGACCGAGCCCTCGATTTTGATGGTTTCGACGTCCATATTCTTCTTGTTGAAGAACGCCTTTGTGACAGCCGGATACTTGGTCGCGATGACCGGCGTCTTGTAGCCGCCGTAAACGTCCTTGCCCTTCTTGGTGGCGAGGGCGAAGCGGCACTTGCCGAAGCCGAGGTCTACCATTTCGTAGAAGCTGCCGCCCTTTTCCATGATGGTGTCCTTGCCGACGACGCCCATGTCGCACACGCCGTGCTCGACGTAGGTGATAACATCCGCCGCCTTGGACAGAACGATTTCAACGCCCGTGCCCGGCAGAGTGAAGATCAGCTTGCGCGAGCCGGCTTCCAGCTCGGAAATATCGTAGCCGGCGTTTTTGAGCAGCGCGAGCGTCTTTTTCTCCAGACGGCCCTTGGTGAGCGCGATGCGCACGGTATCGCGGCGGGTCGCGACCTCGGGACGCTGTGCGCCCTGAAGGCTGTCCGCGACGCTTTCCACGTCGATACCGAAGCCGCCCGCCGGGAGGTCCTTGCCGAACTTCGCGCACAGGGCGTTGTAGCGGCCGCCCGCAAGGATGGCTGCGCCCGCGCCGCCGATGTAGCCGCGGAACATAATGCCGGTGTAGTAGTCCATCTCGTGCACCAGACCGAGGTCGATCATGATGCGGTCGCCGTAGCCCGCCTCGTCGAGCGCCTGATACAGACGGCGCAGGTAGGCGATCGCGCCCAGAACGCGGACGTTGCCGGTGAGGGTTTCTACCTCGTCGAGCACCTCGATGCCGCCGAACAGCTGCGGCATGGCGCCGAGCGCCTTTGCGGCCGGCTTGCTGCCGAACGGCTGAAGCGCGTCGCCCAGAGCCGCGAACGACTTGTTTTCGATGAGGCGGCGAATGCCCTCAGCCGAAGCCTCGTCCGCACCCAGCTCCTCGATGAGCGCCTTATAGATCTCGGCGTGACCCAGCTCGATGCGGAAGTTGTCCACGCCGGTGCGGCTGAGCGCCGCGAACGCTGCGGAGAGGATGTCCTTGTCCGCCGCGAGACCGTCCGCGCCGATGAACTCCGCGCCGACCTGAAGGAACTCGCCCTTGTGGCCGTGGTCGCCCGAAACCGAACGGAATACCTTCTGGCTGTAATACAGGCGGACCGGCAGAGCGGCGTCATCCAAACGGGTCGCCGCGATACGCGCGATCGGGGTGGTGTTGTCCGGACGGGCGACACAGATGCGGCCGGACTTGTCGATGATCTTGAGCATCTGGTCCTGATCAAGCTCCGGGTTTGCCTGTGCAAACACATCGAAATACTCTACGGCCGGGGTGATGATCTCGCTGTAACCGCGCTCCTCAAGTGCTTCACGAACGGCGTTCTCCGTCTGCCGCAGTGCGCGGCAGGAGGAAAACAGAAGGTCACGGGTACCTTCGGGGGTCGAAATTCGAAAACGGTTCATTGCTCCGCTGCTCCTTTATCACTTTATCATGATGAAATCATACCATATCCGGCACGAGGCTGTCAACCCTTTCTTTTACGAAACTTAAGATGCGCGTGCGGGCGCACACAAAAGCTACCGGAAAAAACTGCGGCGGGCTGAGGTCAGCCCGCCCTACGAGTGCAGTAATGAAAAAGATTTTATCCTCGTGCAAGTCCCTCTACAATCTCGACCAGCTTTTCCAGAAAGCTCTCCTCGCCGAGGGTGTTGAGCTTGAAGAACACGGCCGTACTGCCGCCCGAAGTGATGGCGGAAAGAAACAGATCACGGCCGTTGCCGACCAGAGTGACATTCATACTGACGCGGTTGCCGCCCATGTAGCTGTAACGCTCGAACACGCGCACCGCACAGCGGACCGTGCCGTTTGTCCAGTCCGAGCCGTCCTCGTAGGACGCGGACATACTGCCGTTCAGCACGCCGTCCGTTACAGCGTTCAGAACCTCGTCAAAATTTCCCGTCAGATGCTTTTCGTACTTTGCCATAGGTCATTCTCCTCTCTAAACTCTATGCTTACGGCAGGCTGAGAGCAGCCCGCGCTCTCTCCACTCTTCACTCTTCACTCTCAGAACAGGCTCATCTGCGTGGTTTTCGGCATGGAGCCGAGGGCGCCGATCTGGTCGAGCAGCTCGATGACCGCCTTGGACGCCTTGGGGCAGCGGATGATCATTTCCTCCGCCGAGAGGAACTTGCCGTTCTTGCGCTCCTCGACGATGCTCTGCGCCGCCTGCTCGCCGATGCCCGGCATGGAGGTAAACGGCGGAATAAGTCCGTTTTCCGTGACGAGAAAGCGCGTCGCGTCCGAGGTATAGACGTCCATCGGCTCAAAGGTAAAGCCGCGGCGGTAAAACTCGTGGCAGACCTCGAGCGTTGTCATCATATCCTTTTCGGCGGCGGAAATCGTCTTGTCGCGGTCCTTCTGCTTTAGCTCCGCGATTTTGTCGAGGCAGACCTTGTCGCCCTTGACCATGCAGGAGGCGTCAAAGCCTTTCGCGCGGACCGAGAAGTACGCCGAATAGAACGCGAGCGGCTTATGTACCTTGAACCACGCGATGCGGAACGCCATCATGACGTAGGCGACCGCGTGCGCCTTCGGGAACATATACTTGATCTTCTTGCAGGAATCGATGTACCATTCGGGCACGTGCTGCTCGTTCATCGCGGCTTCCATTTCCTCGGTCAGGCCCTTGCCCTTTCGGACGGACTCCATCGTTTTGAACGACAGCTTCGGCTTTACGCCCTGCAAGATCAGGTAGTTCATGATGTCGTCACGACAGCAGATACAGCCGGACAGCGGGATGCCCTTGCGCACGAGCTCCGCGGCGTTGCCGAGCCATACGTCCGTGCCGTGGGACAGGCCGGAAATCGAAACCAGTTCGGCAAAGGTGGACGGATGGGTTTCCTTTACCATGCCGCGCACGAATTTCGTGCCGAACTCGGGCACCGCCACGCAGCCGAGGTCGCCCAGGATGGGGTCGGTGTCGGGGTTTTCGCCCTTGTAGCGCAGCGCCTTGCACGAGTGGAACAGGCTCATGGTCTCCGGGTCGTCGAGCGGGATGTTCTGCGCGTTGATGCCCGTGAGGTTTTCGAGGTGCTTGATCATGGTCGGGTCATCGTGACCCAGCTCGTCGAGCTTTAAGAGGTTCGCGTCGATGGAGTGATACTCGAAGTGGGTGGTGATGATGTCGGAATCCGGGTCATCCGCCGGATGCTGCACCGGACAGACGTCGTAAATTTCGATTTCCTTCGGCACGACAACGACGCCGCCCGGATGCTGACCCGAGGTGCGGCGCACGCCCGTGCAGCCGGCCGCGAGGCGGTTTTCCTCGGCACGCGAGCACTCGATGCCGCGCTCGTCCATGTATTTCTTGACGTAGCCGTAGGCGGTCTTTTCCGCGACCGTACCGATGGTTCCCGCTCGGAACACATGGTCGTGGCCGAAGATCTCGCCCGTGTACCAGTGAATGCGCGACTGATACTCGCCCGCGAAGTTCAGGTCGATATCCGGCACCTTGTCGCCCTCGAAGCCGAGGAAGGTTTCGAACGGGATATTGAAGCCCTGCTTGGTGAGCGGCTTGCCGCATTTCGGGCAGATCTTATCCGGCAGGTCCACGCCGCAGGAGTAATCCTCGTGCCATTCGATGTACTTGTCGTCCGGGCAGAGATAGTGCGGCGCGAGCGAATTAACCTCGGTGATGTCCGACATGAACGCCGCGAGCGACGAGCCGACCGAACCTCGCGAGCCGACCAGATAGCCGTCCGCGAGCGACTTGGTAACGAGCTTCTGCGCGATGATGTACATGACGGCGTAGCCGTTGCCGATGATGGAGTTCAGCTCACGGTCGAGCCGCGCCTGCACCTGCTCGGGGAGCGGGTCGCCGTAGATGCGCTTTGCTTTGTCGTAGCACATATTGCGCAGGTCGTCCTCGCAGCCGTCGATGTGCGGCGGATAGTTTTCGCGCGGCACCGGACGGATAACGTCGCACATATCCGCTATCATGTTGGTGTTCTTGACCACGACCTCGTAGGCGCGGTCCTCGCCGAGATAGGAGAACTCACGCAGCATCTCGTCCGTGCTCTTGAGGTAGAGCGGCGCCTGATTGTCCGCGTCCGAGAAGCCCTGACCAGCCATCAGGATGCGGCGGAACGCCTCGTCCTCGGGTTCGAGAAAGTGAACGTCGCCGGTCGCGCAGCACGGCTTGCCGAGCTCGTCCGCAAGGCGCAGAATATCGCGGTTCCAGTCGCGCAGCTGCTCCTCGTCCTTCGCGAGCCCCTTCGCAATCATGAAGTTGTTGTTGCCGATGGGCTGGATTTCGAGGTAGTCGTAGAACTCCGCGAGGCGTTTTATCTCGTCCCACTCCGCGCCCTTGGTGAGTGCGCGGAACACCTCGCCCGCCTCGCACGCCGAGCCGAAGATCAGTCCCTCGCGGTGGCGTATCAGCTCGCTGCGCGGCATGATGGGGCGCCTGTTGTAATATTCGAGAAAGCTCTTGGAAATCAGCTGGTACAGATTGCGCAGACCGGCCTGATTTTTCACGAGAATGATGAAATGGTAGCGCGGCAGGTTTTTCAGCTTGTTCTTGCGGTCGGTCGTCGCGGCGAGCACCGGATTGATGTCGGCGGTCGTGACCGCGTGCATCTCGTCCCGGAGCCGCGCCGACAGCTTGACGAAAATCCGTCCCAGAACGGCGGCGTCCTCGCTTGCGCGGTGGTGCTCGAACGGGCCGACCTGTAATTCCTTCGCCAGAATGTTCAGCTTGAATTTATGCAGGTGCGGCAGCATCAGGCGGCTCATTTCGAGGGTATCGATGCTCGTAAAGTCCCGCTCGATGCCGAGGCGCTTGCACGCCGTCCGCAGAAAACCCATATCGAAGCCTGCGTTGTGCGCGACGAGGGGATACTGTCCCTCCCCCGCCCATTCGAGGAACTTCGGTACGGCTTCGTCGAGGTCGGGCGCATCCGCAACCGTTTCGTCCGAAATGCCGGTCAGCTCGGTGATCTCCGCCGGGATAGGCTTGTGCGGATTGACGTAGGTCTGGAACGAGTCGCGCAGCTCGCCCCCGACCATGCGCACGGCGGCGATTTCGGTGATTTCCTCGCTCGCCGGGTTGAGGCCGGTGGTTTCAAGGTCAAAGACGATGAACGTGCCGTCGAGCGGCTCGGTGCTGCGTCCGCGCACGACAGACAGGCTGTCCGCGTCGTTGACGTAGTACGCCTCGATGCCGTAAATGATCTTCATGTCCCCGATGATGTCCTTCTGCTTGCCCTCCTGTGCGTGGAGCGCTTCGGGGAACGCCTGCGCAACGCCGTGGTCGGTGATGGCCATGGCGCGGTGTCCCCACTTCGCCGCGCGGCAGAGAAGCGACGCCGTGCTGCTCATGCCGTCCATCGCGGACATATTGGTATGCAGATGCAGCTCAACGCGCTTCATGCCGTCATAGGTGTCCTTGCGCTCGGGCTTTTTCGCCTTGACGATGCCGGTCGGCTCGAGCACCATCTCGCGGGCGTAGGTGTCGAACACCATCTTGCCCTGCACGGTGCAGTACAGACCCTTTTTAATGAGGGAGGCCGTGTCCCCTGCCTTGTCGGCGGCGAGGAACTTGGAGACGCGCACGGAATTGGTGCGGTCGGTGATGTCGAACGCGATCTTCACATAGTCCTTGCCGGTTTTCTTGCTGTGGATCTCCTTGTGCTCGGTGAAAAAGACCTCGCCCTGAATGGTCACCATGTCGTAGGCGGCGATGGCCTCGTTGACCGAAACGATGGGGTCCTGAATGAGCTTGCCGAACACGAGGTCGTCCTCGCGCACCTTCTCGGTTTTCGGGCGCTGATATGCCGGAGTCTCGGCACGGGGCGCGCGCGTCTGCTTTTTCGGCTTCGGCTCGCTCTGGCTCTCGTGCGCCGCCTTTTCCACAGCCTTGTGCAGAAGCTCTGCGCGCTCCTTTTCCTCTTCCTTCACGGGCACGGCATCCGCGCTTTCGAGCGGCACGGCGTGCACCGGGCAGGTACGGCCGGTTTCCCGGCGGATTCGCGCCTCCAGATGGCGCAGCGCGGTTTCGAAGTGCTTTTCGCAGATGGAGTCCATCGGGATATGCAGCGCACCGTCCGCGAACTCCCAGTTGTCCGAATGGAGCAGACCGCGTGCCGAGGGCATACGTGCTGCCATATCGTCATAGAGCGAGCAGATGTACTCCCTCGAAAGCTCGCCCTCCATCTCGTAGCGCGGCTCGATGCACACGCGGTCGAGGCCGTACTGACGAGCCAGCTGCTTTTCAACCTTCGCCATGGCATCGCGCCGCACGACCTCGTGCAGACCCAGCTCGACCACCATCACCGAACGGTTATCGCCGAATGCGAGAGAGCGCACCTCGCCCACGGCAAGATGCTGCTCCTCTCTGACACATTTACAGTTGTTAAAAACATCTATCAGCTTGGCTGCCACAGATTATTCTCCTTCAAAATGTGCAATTTCGTCCATAAGCTCGTCCACGAGGCGCTCCTGCGGCACCTTGCGGAGGATTTCGCCGCGGCGGAAGATGAGTCCCTCGCCGTCGCCGCCCGCAATGCCGAGGTCGGCCTCTCGCGCCTCGCCGGGGCCGTTTACCACGCAGCCCATGACCGCGACCTTGAGCTTGCGGCCGTGGATTTCGGCGCAGCGGCGCTCGACCTCCTTCGCGATGCCGATCAGGTCGATGCGCGTGCGTCCGCAGGTCGGGCAGGAAACGACGTTGATGCCCTCCTCGGCGCGGCCCACCGCACGCAGGATGGCCTTCGCGGCGTGAACCTCCTTCACCGGGTCATCAGTCAGCGAAACGCGGATGGTGTCGCCCACGCCGAGCGCGAGCAGACCGCCGATGCCGGCCGCCGACTTGATGGTGCCCATGTACTCCGTGCCGGCCTCGGTCACGCCGAGATGGAGCGGATAGTTGGTCTTTTCGCTCGCAAGCAGGTACGCCTGCATGGTGTTCGGCACGGACGAGGACTTGATGGAAATGCAGATGTCATCGAAATCGCAGTCGTTTAAGAGCTTTACGTGGTAGAGCGCACTCTCGACCATAGCCTCCGGGGTCGGGCCGCCGAACTTTTCGAGGATGTGCTTCTCGACCGAGCCGGAGTTTACGCCGATGCGGATGGGCAGACCGCGCTCCTTTGCCGCCCCCACGACCGCCTGCACGCGGTCCGCGCCGCCGATGTTGCCGGGGTTCAGGCGGATCTTGTCCACGCCTGCCTCGATGGCGGCAAGCGCCAGACGGTAGTCAAAGTGAATGTCCGCCACGACCGGCAGGGGCGAGCCTGCGCAAATCTCGCGCAGCGCTTCCGCCGCCGCTTTGTCCGGCACGGCGCAGCGCACGATGTCGCAGCCGGCCTCCGCCAGTGCGCGAATCTGCGCAAGCGTCGCTTTCGCGTCGCGGGTATCCGTGTTCGTCATGGACTGGATGGCGATGGGCGCGCCGCCGCCAACTAAAACATTTCCGACTCTTATCTGTTTTGTCTGTTTCATATCTATCCCTCTTTATAACCGAATGAGGGCGCAGAACGCCTGTTTACGTTTTGCACCCCCTGTTTTTACATTTTTCCCGTCAGCAGGCGCAGAATATCTTGTCCCGTGACGTAGACCATGAGCATGAGCAGCAGCATGAGTCCCGCCGCGTGCACCAGTCCCTCGTACTTCGGCGGCACGGGCTTGCGCCGTATGCCCTCGATGAAGAGGAACACCAGACGGCCGCCGTCGAGCGCCGGCAGCGGCAGCAGGTTCATCACGCCGAGATTGATGGAGATGAACGCCACGAGCTGCAAAAACGCACGGATGTTGACCTGCGCGGTCGCCGCCATGGTGGACGCCACGCCGACCGGGCCCGAAAGGTCGTTCACGCCGTACCGTCCGCCGATGAGCTGGCCGAGGCTGACCCAGACCAGACGCGCGTCGTCGAGCGCGGTCAGCACCGCATATTTGATGCGGAACGCAAGCGTTGCAGGCGCTTCCGCGAACGTGATGCCGATGCGTTTGCCGCCCTCGCCGTCGTCTACCCGCGCCTCAAACAGCACGTTTTCGAGCACGACCGTCCGGCCGTCCCGGCGCACCTTGACCTCGTGCGAGGTCGTCTGGCTGCTCGCGAGCGCAACGTTGAGGTCGCTCCGCACGAGCAGGCGGAAGCCGTCGATGCTCAGGATTTCGTCGCCCTCCTGCATACCGCCCTCCAGCACCGAGCTGCCCGCGTCGATGCTCCGGACGGTCGGAATGACGTAGCCGCTGCGTCCGGTCGGCTGCACCGCAAACACCAGAATGAGCAGACCGATGGCGAAATTCATCAGCGCACCTGCCGCCACGATGAGGATGCGGCGGCGCAGACGCGCCTTGCCGAAGGCGTGCTCGTTTTCGCTTTCGCCGTCCTCGCCCTCCATGACGCACGCTCCGCCGAACGGCAGCAGCTTCAGGCAGTAGAGCGTGCCGCCGTGCTCGTGCTTGAGAATGGTCGGGCCCATGCCGATCCAGAATTCGTTGACCTGCACGCCGCCGCGCTTCGCGGTGATGAAATGGCCGAATTCATGCACGATAACCAGCACGCCGAAGGCTAAAATCGCCAGAATGATTGAAATGACCTGCAAAGCTGTCTCCTTTCCGGGTTACGCCTCAGCGCAGCACCAGCTCACGCGCCGCCTTATCCGCGGCGAGCACATCATCGAGCGTAACGTCCTTCTTGTACGGAATGCCGTCGAGGGCGTGCGATACGCGCTCCGCGATTTCGGTGAAGCCGATTTTTCCGTCCAGGAACAGACCGACCGCCGCTTCGTTCGCGCCGTTGAGCACCGCGCCGCGGTCGCCCTTGAGGGAGGCGGCGTGCTTCGCGAGATTCAGCGCCGGGAACGCCTCGTAATCCGGGGCGAAGAACGTCAGCTTCGCGACCTCTGCGAGCGACATACGCGGCACCTTGCACGGAACGCGCTCCGGCCACGTCAGCGCCAGCTGAATGGGCAGACGCATATCCGGCAGACCGAGCTGCGCGATGACCGCGCCGTCCGCGAACTCCACGGCGGAGTGCACGATGCTCTCGCGGTGGACAACGATCTCGATGTCCTCGGGCGGCAGGTCGTACAGCCACATCGCCTCGATGAGTTCAAGGCCCTTGTTCATCATGGTCGCGGAGTCGATGGTGATCTTCGCGCCCATCGACCAGTTCGGGTGCGCAAGCGCCTGTTCGCGCGTCATGCCGCGCATTTCTTCGAACTTTTTCCCGAAGAACGGGCCGCCCGACGCGGTGAGCAGGATTTTCGAAATGGGGTTGCCGTTCGCCGCCTGCACGCACTGGAAAATGGCCGAGTGCTCGGAGTCCACCGGCAGGATGCGCACGCCTTTTTTCCGCGCCGCCTCCATGACGATGCCGCCCGCGCAGACGAGCGTTTCCTTGTTCGCAAGGGCGATGTCCTTTCCCGCGTCGATGGCCGCGAGCGTCGGCAGCAGGCCGACCATGCCCACAACGGCGGTCACAACGATGTCAGCGCCGCTTGCCGAGGCGCACTCGATGAGGCCGTCCATGCCGGTCAGCACCCGGATGCCCGTGTCCGCGAGCTTTGTTTTCAGGGTTTTCGCCGCGTTTTCGTCGAACGCGCATACCATTTTCGGATGCAGGGCACGCGCCTGCTCCTCAAGCAAGTCTATGCGCCGGTTGGTCGTCAGAGCGACAACCTCGGCGTCGATCGAAGACAGAATATCGACCGTCTGCGTGCCGATCGAACCCGTACTTCCTAAAATCGCAATCTTTTTCATGTAGTTACTCCTATTTATCCGATTTCAGCGAAACCGTAGGACGGAATGCTGTCTGAAACCGGAAACACAATGTTACCAGATTATGCGGAATAAAATCTCTGCGAACGGCGCAACGAAAATCACGCTGTCGAATCTATCGAGCACGCCGCCGTGGCCGGGGAAGATATGGCCGTAGTCCTTGATGTCGGTCTGGCGCTTGATGACCGAGAACGACAGGTCGCCGATTTCGCCCAGAATGGCGCCGCACGCGCCGAGCACGACCGCCGCCCAGAGCGGCAGACCGAGCTTCAGCGTTGCGTTCATGATGAGCGCCGCGAGCAGCACGAGGACCGCACCGCCGATCACGCCGCCGATAGCACCCTCGACCGTCTTTTTCGGGCTGACGACCGGCGCGAGCTTATGCCTGCCGAAGAACATTCCGGCGAACAGCGCACAGGTGTCCGCGCCCCACGCCGCAAGCAGCGGCAGGAGCACGATGAACGGGCCGTGATGGTAGTTCATCTGGAAAATGCGCAGCAGGCTGAGCAGCAGGTACGGCACGAGAAGCGCGCCGAAAAACGCCCACGCCACCTGCGAGACCTTCATGCTGTCATGGGATTTCAGCTCGATGGCAAACGAGCCGACGAGCATGACGAACACAAGGCCCTGCATGACGTCGATGAGGTCGAGCGGCAGCACAGTAAAGTGGCCGACCGCGAGGCCGAGCGACACCAGCATTGCGAGCAGCAGCTCCAGCCGGTTGTGCACGAGCTTTGTCGAGCCGAGCACCTCATAGGTCGCAAAGACGCACAGCGCCGCGACTACCGCCTCCAGAATGATGGGCGGGAAAACATAC
>UQVU01000053.1 GCA_900544475.1 uncultured Butyricicoccus sp. | reverse complement strand
ATTGCTGCTACTTCGGTGAACGCATAGGCGCTGTACGCCGCCGCTGTGTTACCGTCCATAACGGCGTAATTTTTCTTTTGAGTCATAAAATATCGCCTTATCTATCCTTTTCTTGTGAGTTTATCTGGGGGGAGTGCTCAGCCCAGTACGTGGAACACGCCGAATACCAGTGTGCTGACTGCCAGCATGGCAAGACCGTTGATTGCCTCGTAGCCGAGCAGCTTGAGTCGTTCGCTGATCTGCATATTGACGCCGCCCGCGCTGACATGGAAGAAGGAGCCGTGCGGCAGGCCGTCAAAGACGAAGCAGCTGGCGTGGGTCATAGCGGCAGCAGCCAGCGGAGCAACGCCGCTTGCGACGACCGTCGGCCCGAAAATCTGGCTTGCGAGGGTGGTACCTGCGGTAGCGGAGGCAGTCGCCGCGCCCATCAGCATGCCTGCAATCGGCGCGAGCATGAAGCCGGGCAGACCGAGGGTTTCGATAAAGGAAATGATAACGTCCTTGAGCGAGGAGTTGGAGATAATGCCGGCGAGAGCGCCCGTGCCAATCAGAAGCATGGCGACGCCGCTCATTTTTGCAAGACCGGCCGTGAAATAATGACCCATGTCACGGGTTTTGCCCATGGCGATGGTGCCGACGATGCCGCCGACCGGAAGCGCGATCAGAGGGTCGATCGTGATGCCTGCGAGAGGACGCAGCAGCAGAATAGCGATGGTCACAACAGGGCCGGTGAGCGCCGCCCACAGGGGAGGCAGGTCCTTGCCGGAAACCATATTGACGTCGCTGTCCGCGATTTCGGTGCCGCGCATGCGCAGATGATGCGCGAGCAGAGAGGTAACGACCAGAGCGGCCGCTGCCGGGATGATGCCGACGGCAATGATAGAGGTGAGCGGCAGACCGAAGCCTTCGGCTGCTGCAATAGCGTTCGGGTTCGGACTCATGACGTTACCGGCACGGACTGCGCCGAGCTGCGCCATCAGTACGCCCATTTTGTGATAACCGGCGCGCTTTGCCATCTGGAGGGCAATCGGTGCAACCGTGATGCAGGCAACGTCGCCGAATACGCCGACGGCGGTCAGCACCCATGTCGCGAGCGTGATTGCGATAAGGCAGCGCTTTGCGCCGAGCTTGTTCATGATCGCCTCGGCGATACGTTCGGCTGCGCCGCTTTCAATCAAGGCGCCCGCCAGAATACCGGCGGTGACGATGCGGATGATGGCGGAAACGATGCCCTGCGTGCCGGAAATGATGTAGTTTACGGTGCCGGTGAGGCCCGCGCCGCCGACAAGACCGCCGATGACCGCGCCGAACAGCATGGCGTAGGTCGGCTGAACTTTTTTCAGAATGAGTACGATGGCCACGGCCAGTGCGACCAGTGCGCCCAGTACGGATACGGTTACTCCATCCATCGTGAAATCCTCCTTTCCGTCTGATTACAGGTTGTCGAATTTCATGACGCCGCCCTCGGAGCCGGAGGCCGCGAGCTTGCAGTACAGGCCGAGCCAGCCCTTCTTGAACTTGGGCTCCGGACGCTTCCACTGCTTGAGACGCGCTTCGATTTCCTTCTGCGGAACGAGCAGGTTCAGGCTCTTGTTCTCAACGTCGATTTCGATGGTGTCGCCGTCATGGACGATGGCGATCGGGCCGCCCTCTGCCGCCTCGGGGGAGATATGGCCGACGAAGCAGCCGTTGTTCGTGCCGGAGAAGCGGCCGTCGGTGATGAGCGCGGTGGTCTTGGCGAGGCCGCGGCCGTACAGGTACTTCATGGCCTTGAACATCTCGCGCATGCCGGGGCCGCCCTTCGGGCCTTCGTAGCGGATAACGACAACGTGACCGTCGTGAATCTTGCCGGCGAGGATAGCCTCCTCTGCGGCCTCCTCGGAGTCGAAGCAGATAGCCTCGCCCTTGAAGTGATGCAGGCTCTTGTCGAACGCGCCGGGCTTGGTGATGCCGGTGTCGGGTGCGAGATTGCCGCGCAGAACCGCGACGCCGCCGGTGTAGCCGAACGGGTCGTCGAGCGTGTGGTTGACAAGACCGGTCGCCGGATAGAGATACTTGTGATTGTCGATATTTTCTGCAAGCGTATGCGCGGTGACGGTCATAACGTCGGTTTCGAGCATCGAACGGAGATTTTCCATCAGACGCGGTACGCCGCCGTCCTTGTAGAAGTCTACGATGCTGTACTTGCAGGACGGATTCATGCGGGCGAGCTGCGGGGTGGTGTCGGACAGGCTGTCGAACTCATCGAGAACCTTAATGCCAAGCTCAGCCTCGTAGGCGATGGCGGTCAGGTGCATAACGGCGTTGGTCGAGCCGCTCATGGCGAGGCAGGCCTTGATGGCGTTGCGGATAGAGCCGTCGGTGATGATCTGGCGTGCGGTGATGTTCTTTTCGACCAGCTCCATGATCTTGACGCCGGTTTCCTCTGCCTTCATCATGCGGACTGCGGAGGTCGCCGGAGCGGTGCCGCCGTCCGGCAGAGTCATGCCGAGCGCTTCGGCCAGTGCGCACATGGTATTTGCGGTGCCGAGATACGAGCAGGAGCCGCAGCCGGGGCAGGCGGTATCCTCCAGAGCCACATACTCCGCCTCCGTGATCTTTCCGGCGGAAAGCATACCATAAGCCTCGGTGGCAGAGGTCTGGTCTGCCTGACGGCCGTCGAATTCAACGCCGCCCTCCATCGGGCCGCCGGGGAGGAAGATGCACGGAATATCCAGTCGAGCCGCTGCCATCAGCATGCCCGGAACGATCTTGTCGCACGAGCCGAGCAGAACCAGACCGTCGAACAGGTTGATCTGCGCCATGGACTCGATGGAATTGGCGATCAGCTCGCGCGAGGGCATGATGAAGTGCATGCCGTCATGTCCCTGACCCATGCCGTCGCAGCCGCCGATGACGCCGAATTCGATCGGCGTGCCGCCTGCGCGGTAGATGCCGTCCTTGACGCGCTGCGCGACCTGACGCAGGTTGTAGTGACCCGGAACGCACTCGCTCCAGGCGTTTGCGATGCCGATGAGCGGGCGCTTCAGGTCCTCGGTGGTGAAGCCCATGGACTTGTAGGTGGCGCGGTAATACTGGTTTCCCAGACCTCTCAGAATGTGTTCACTGCGATACATATTTGTTTCCTCCTGATTATCCAATCTCTCCTGGTTTTCTTTTTCACGAAGGAAACGCCGGCTGTTTCCTGATAGTCAAAATTATAGCGACGAAAAACTGGTATTACAAGTTGTCCAAAATGGTTTCTACTTTTGAACGAAAAATAACCTTTCTGTCCGTGCAAAATGACAAAAATACGAACGTTTTTCGGATTAGATGTAAAATGCAGGATTAACATGGAAAAATAAGAGATAAAATCATCGGATGAATTTTGCGTAAAAAAGCCGTCCCCGAAGAAAAAAACGGGGACGGCGCATGGATAAAATTGTTATTTTTCGCGTTTTTTCGCCTGCCGGATGAAGATGCGGTTCATGTCGATGTGCATGGACATGGCGGCGCGGGCGGCCTGCGGGTCGCGGTCGATGACGCCCTCCAGAATTTCCTGATGGGTGTCGATGGTCGCGTTCAGCAGCTCCTTGCGGGTGATGTTCGCAATCGAAATCACGGCGGTGTCGATAATCGGCATGAGCGACTCGATGACCATGTTGTGCGAGCATTTGCCGAGGTACCAGTGGAAGCGCATGTCTTCGATGATGTAGTCCTCGCCCGCCTCGATTTTCCGGCGGACGGCCTCGCAGTATTCGGTCAGGAGCGCCGCTTCCTCGTCCGTGCGGTTGTGGGCGGCGAGCGCGGCGATTTCCGGCTCCATCATCATGCGCACGTCGGTCAGGTCGAGCGCCAGCTGAATTTTGTCCTCCACGGCGTCCAGACCGAGGGCGTCCGACTGCATCGGCAGAAGCGAGGCAACATAGGTGCCCGAGCCGTGCCGGACGCGCAGAATGCCGCGCGACTCGAGCCGCTTGACCGCCTCGCGGACCGTGCCCCGGCTGACCGAAAACTCCTCGGCGAGGGCATATTCGTTCGGCAGCTTTGCGCCGGTTTTCAGGTCGTTTTTCAGGATATACTGAAATAGACGCTCCTCGACGCGGTCGGTCAGCGCCTGACTTCTTACGTTGGATAATTTCGACATAGGCGGCTCCTTTCGCTCTCCGTGAGCGGTTTTCTGCCTCTATTGTAGCGCGTGCAGAGCGTTTTCGCAACAAAAACCCGCCCGGCTCTGATGAAGGAGAGAGAACGAGCCGGGCGGTATACGGAAATGAGAGAGAAGGAAGCGGGTTTACGGAACGAGGCAGTCGGGGAGGAGCGCGCGGAGCTGCCGGAGCAGGCCGTCGCAGTCGTCCGAGTAGATGACGAGCGTCAGCAGATTGCTCAGGTCGAGGCTGTAAATGCCGAGCAGGGACTTCGCGTCGATCGTGTAGCGGCCGGAAACCAGATTGACCTCATACGGGCAGGGAGTGAGAAAATCGACGAGTTTTTTGACCTGATCGGTCTGCTGCAAACGAATTTTTACTTCAGTCATATCCAGAATTCCTTTCCATCAGAGCAGAGGGGCGGAGGCGATACAGCTGCGGATTTCTTCCATGGAGGGCATGGCGGGGATAGCGCCGCCCTTTGTGGTGGTCAGACTGCCGGCGGCGTTGCCGAAGCGGACGATTTCGCGGAGCGCATCCTCGGGGAGCGCGCGCAGCTCCTCGGCGGTCTTGCCTTTCAGCAGGAAGTGGATTGCGCCCATGAAGGCGTCGCCTGCGCCGGTGGTGTCTACCGTCGGCACATCGAAGGTCGGGAGCGCCCCGGCACACACTGCGTTGCGGCAGTAAGCGCCCTTCGCGCCCATGGACACCAGTACGAGCGACGGCCCCATATCGAGCAGCGCCTTCGAGCCGCGTTCCGGGTTGCTTTCGCCGGTCACGAGCTGCATTTCCTCCTCGGAAACCTTGAGAATGTCCGCGAGGCGGATGCTTTCCTTCATCCGGAGAACCGCCTCTTCGGTATCGTCCCAGAGAAGCGGACGGTAGTTCGGGTCGAAGCTGACGAGTTTTCCCTTCTGCCGCGCATAGCGGGCCGCGGAGAGCGTCGCCGTGCGGCAGGGGTCGGCGGTCATGGAAACCGAACCGAAATGGAAGATGGCGCAGTCGTCGAGCAGCGCGGTATCGACCTCGGACTCGCGCAGCATGATGTCCGCGCCGGGGCTGCGGTAGAACGTAAACGAGCGGTCGCCGTTCGCGTCGAGCTGGACGAAAGCGAGCGTCGTGGGCACCTTTTCATCGACTGCCAGACCGGAAACGTCAATTCCGCTGTCGAGCAGCGTCTGCCGCAGAAAATCCCCGAAGCCGTCGCGGCCGACCTTGCCGATGAAGGCGGTCTTTCCGCCAAGCCGGGCGTTCATCGCCAGAACATTCGCCGGTGCGCCGCCGGGGTTGCGGGCAAAGAGCGCGATGCCCTGCGCGTTTTCTCCGTTCGGCGTGAAGTCGATTAGACATTCACCGAGAGCTGCAACATCAATCATTTTTAATCACCTCAAACTGCTTTTTCGCGTTCAGTTCAGTCATGATGCGGTTATACGAACGCTTGTTGATACGATAGAAGAACAGGACGGCCGCCGTTAACAGCCACAGCACGCCGGGAATCAGCGAGAAGGCGAGGTGCATGCTCGTCTGCACGGCGGCATTCTGCGCCTGATTGGGGACGAACCGCAAAGCGCCCAGAATGCCGGCGAGTGCCGAAGTGCCGATGGCCATGCCGAGCTTGTTGCCGAGCGACACAAAGGCGTACTGGAAGCCGTCGTTGCGCACGCCGGTTTTCCACTCGCCGTACTCCACGCAGTCGGGCACGATGGCGTAAATCGCGGTGTTGAAGCCGCAGAAGAAGAACTGCGAGAGCGCGGCAAACGTGTAGAACGGCACCGGGGTGGATACCGCGCTGAAGAAATACAGGGCAATCAGTGAAACGCCGGTTCCGGCGGAGAACAGCGCGGCGGTATGGCCCTTGTTGCCGAGCTTTTCGAACACGAAGGGGAACACGGCCGCACCGAGAATGGACGGCACAATTAAAATCAGAGAGTAGACCGTGAACAGGTTTTCGTTGCCCTCCACGTATTTGAAGTAATAGAGCAGGTCAGCGTTGCGGCCGTAAAGGGTCACGCCGAACAGAAATTGACCGGCGAGCGCAATCAGATACGGACGGTTCTGCGCTGCCGCCTGAAACTGCTTTTTCAGCGAAACCTTTTCGCGTCGGGGAGGCTGCACGACCTCCTTCGTCTTTGCGAAGCAGAACCAGTGGCAGAGCGTAAAGATGCCGCCGTAGAGCACCGTCACCATCAGGTAGCCGTGCGCGGCGTTGTCGCCGCCGAAGTGAGAGATGAGCGGAAGCGTGATGATGTTGAGGATGTTGATGGCGATCATCGCGCAGACCGAGCGGGAGGTGTTGATTTTCGCGCGCTCCTCGATGTTCTGCGTCAGCGTGCCGCACAGCGTACCGTAGGGAATGTTGATGCAAGTGTAGCCGAGCACCAGCACGCAGTAGGTGATGTACATATACAGGCTTTTCGCCCTGTCCGGCCACGCCGGATGCGCCCAGAACGTCAGCACCAGAACGACGGCGGTGAGCGGCGCGCCGATCAGCAGCCACGGGCGGTAGCGGCCCCAGCGGGTGCGGGTGCGGTCGCTGAGCGAGCCGATGACCGGGTCGTTTATCGCGTCCCAGAAGCGGGAGACCAGCATCAGCAGCGAAACCGCCGCCATGCTGATGCCGCAGACATCGGTGTAGAAAATCATCAGAAAATTGCCGACAAACATCCAGCTGAAATTGCAGCCGACGTCGCCCATGCCGTAGGCGATCCTGCTGATCAGCGGAACCTTGATATTGGTGTCTTGCTGCCGGGACGGTGCGGTGTTACTGCTCATTCGGCGCAGCTCCTTTCTCTCTTTACCCTGTTCCGAGGCTTAAAGCCGGGTTTCGTCCGCGATTTTCACGACCGCCTTGACGATGTTCGCCTTGTCGGCGATGCTCTTGTCCATCGCGTTCTGGATGTCGTCAAAGTCGAAAATGTTGGTCACGACGCCTTTGAGGTTGATTTTGCCCGAGGCGACCGCGTCGATGGCCATGGGGTAGATGTGGCGGTAGCGGAACACGGTCTTGAAGGTCAGCTCCTTGTCAAGTGCGAGGCTGACGGGGAGCGTCATTTCGCCCGACTTGGAGTAGCCGACGAGAACGATGGTCGCGCCCTTGTGCACCATTTCGATGGCCTGACGGGTGGTGAACTCGGTGCCTGCGGTTTCGATGACTAGATCGCAGCCGAAGCCGTCGGTCAGGTCGAGAACGGCCTGCACGGCGTTCTGCTCCTTGCCGTTGATCACGCCGTCCGCGCCGAGCTCGAGCGCCTTGTCCAGACGCGCCTGCATGATGTCCACCACGTAAACGTGGGAAACACCCTCAGACTTGAGCGCCATCATGCTCATCAGACCGATGCAGCCCGCGCCCATGACAACGGCGGTCTGACCGGCGTGTGCGCCGCCCTGATTGGCCGCGTGGAAGCCGACCGCGAGCGGCTCGATGAGCGCGCCTTCGAGCGTGCTTACGTTGTCCGGCAGCTTGAAGCAGAGGTTTGCTTCATGTGCCACATACTCCTGAAAAACACCGTCTACCGGGGGAGTCGCGAAAAATACAACATCCGGACAGAGGTTGTATTTGCCCTCGCGGCAGAATTTGCAGTGGCCGCAGGTCTTGCCCGGTTCGAGCGCAACGCGGTCGCCGACCTTGAGGTGCGTAACCTTCTTGCCAACCTCAACGACCGTGCCGCCCGGCTCGTGACCCAGAACGAACGGCGGCTCGACCACGTAATGACCGATGGCGCCGGTTTCGTAATAGTGCATATCGCTGCCGCAGATGCCGACATATTCGAGCTTTACCAGCACCTCATCGTCCTTCGGCGTCGGAATATCGCGCGTGGTGTAACCCATTTTGCCGATGCCGTTCATGACTGCTACTTTCATTTTGCCTTCCATAAAAATCCCTCCGCATTGTTATATGTATTTACTTTTATAAACTACTTATGAATGTAGCTATAAATTAGCACAGGGCAGAAAGATTGTCAATCCCCGCAGCAGCATTTCAGAGATATGCACAAGAGCGCGGACGTAAAATTGTGCAAAAAAATCAGGGACAGAAGTCTGTCCCCGAGAAAATTCAAGTTATAACGACTGAATAAACGACTCAATGTGCACGAGCGCTGCGCCGAGCGCGGAGGATTCCAGCTGATAGCGGCTGAATTTCAGGTAGCTGCTGTCCGGCTCGAAGGTGTTGTGCCGGGCCAGAAGCTCCCGCAGCGGCGCACCGAATTCGGACAGAAAACCGCCCACGTAGCCGCCGACGATCACATCGCAGTCAAAAATCATGCGCAGGTTGTTCACCGCGACCGCGAGATGGGCGAGGTATTCGTCCCACGCGGCCTGAAGCGTGCGGTCTCCGGCACGCAGACCGTCGAAAAACAGCGCAAGATTGCCGCCGGTCAACGCGGAGAGCACCTTTGCGGAGCAGTAAGCGTCCACGCAGCCGCGCTTGCCGCAGTAGCAGGGGCGGCCGTCCGGGACGAGGGTCATGTGGCCGAACTCGCCGGCGCGGAGGTGCTCCCCGGCGTAGAGCGAGCCGCCCGTGAAAATCGAGCCGCCGACGCTGTTGCTCAGCGAGAGATAGACGAGGCTGTGCAGGTTTTCGCGGCCGCGGATCTCGGCGAGTCCGGCGGCGTTCGCGTCGTTGATGAAGCGGCAGGGGAAGGGGATGCAGCGGCTGAACTCCTCGACCGGCACGCCGCGCAGACCGAGCGCGTGGGAATAGACGAGCGTTTTCTCGTCCCGATCGAGAATGCCGGGCAGGGAAATACCGACGCCGAGCACGGTTTCCGTCGGGCATCCCTCTTTTTCGAGCAGGCTCTTTACAAGCTCGGCGAGTCCGGCGGCGTAGGCGTCGCACCGCTCAAAGGGGCGCTTTTTTCGCTCAAACCGCACCAGTTCGCCGGATAAATCGACCAGAACCGCACCGATATGGTTCTGCGTTATTTCGAGACCGACCGCATAGCGGGCGTTCCGCACCGGGGCAAAGGCTTTCGCCTTGCGGCCGCCGGTGGACTCGAAGGTGCCGACCTCCTGCACCAGTCCCATTTCCATCAGCTCTTTGACGTTCTGGAGCACAGTCGGCCAGCTGTTGCCGACCTTGGCCGCCAGTTCGGGCTGGGAAATGCGCTCGCAGGCAAAAATGCTGCGCATCGTTCGAATGCGGTTGATTTTCTTTACATCGCGGTTGTTCGCTCCGCCTTTTATCATCTGGATGCGTCACCTCCGGATACGAAAACGACATATGAAATGTAATTTATAAAGTCATTTCTATTATAGGGAATTCGGAGAGATTATGCAAGGGGAAACCTTTGATTCGGCGGAAGTTATAAAATAATAGAACCCCCGGAGCGGCTGCCCCGGGGTCTGTCTGCTGTCCAATCAAATTTTTAGTTCTTGCTGCGATACAGGAACGTTACGATCTGCGCTCTGGTGCAGCCGTCTGCCGGGGCGAAGGTCGTTGAGGAAGTGCCGGTAGTGATGCCGTGCGCGACCGCCCACTGAACTGCATCGGCATAGAATGCGCCGTCCGCCAGATCGCTGAAGGCGAGATCTGCCTTGGCTGCGGGTTTGCCTGATGCACGCCACAGGAAGGTTACGACCTGATCGCGCTGTACCGTTACATTCGGGTCAAAGGAAGTTGCAGAAACGCCGTTCGTTACATTGTTCGCAACCGCCCACAGAACCGCCTGATAGTAATAATCCGAACGTTTGACGTCGGTGAACGGATTATCTACGCTGTTCGTCTGCGGAGAACCGGCAGCGCGCCACAGGAAAGTGACCGTCTGTGCGCGCGTACAGGTCTCCTGCGGCCCGAAGGTCGTTTCGGTCAGACCGGAAGTCACCTTGCTGCCTACCGCCCACTTCACCGCATCATAGAAGTAATCCGACTTGGCAATATCGGAAAATCCGGTATCGGGATCTTTCATCGGAGCCGTCGCAAAACGCGCCTCGATGGTGTGCGCGGTCTGCACCTTGACGAACTTATAGGACGCTACCGCACCGATGCTTTTGCCGTCCACCAGAACGTCCGCAATTTTTCGGGCGGTTCCATAACATTTATGGGCTGATGAATGACTGCCAGAAACATACAGGAATATACTTTTGCTGAAATTTTATATAACTAATATTGACAAAGCAGGCAGAGGGGATATAATAAGTGTATCAAATAGGCACAAGGGTACCCTTGTATCAGGATAGGACTATCCTGATACAAGGGTACCCTTGTATCAGGATAGGACTATCCTGATACAATCCGTTCTAATGACAAAATTTTTCGAAGCGGAGCGGAGAGACCTGCGGCCGAAGGTTCTGCAAATAAACGAAAGAGCGCAGGGCCGGAATATAAAAAGGAGGAAAATATGATGAAAAAAAGATTATTAGCAGGAACACTAGTTGCAGTGATGACGTTTGGCATGATGCCGGCGGCATTGGCAGGCAACGATGATGTGACTGCGTCTGAAAACAAGCCAAGTTTTAAAATCAACTCGTATGAAGATTTACAGAATGCAATCAATGGCGCTTCTGGGGATAATTACACGATCAGCTTGGATACCAACATTCACGGTATTGTTAAGATTCCGGCGGATAAAAATGTCACTATTGACCTGAATGGTTACAATATTGAATCGAGTGATGGTTATACACTCGTCAACAAAGGTACTTTAACTATTGTCGGCAATGGTGAAGTGCTGACATCTGCAGGTGAATCGGCTGCCGTTGCGAACTTTCCAGATGCGGTTGCAAATCTGAATGGCGGTACTTATGTATCTGACCAGTGGCACGCTATTAAGAATCTGGGCAAGATGACCATTAATGGCGATGTAACTGCGAAGAAACCGGAGAGTAGCGATGACACTTTTGCAGT
>UQVU01000052.1 GCA_900544475.1 uncultured Butyricicoccus sp. | reverse complement strand
TGCTTCAAAACCGCGCCTCGTCAGTACGCAAAATTTACTCGCAAATCGCTCTTGTCCAATTATGCGGTATTGCCTTATAAAAATACTATTATATCATACCACAACACCGGCTGTTTTTCGAGATGGATTTTCGTCAAAATTTTCGTCCGTATCTCTGGAAAACTGTGCAGAACATTGTTATAATTATTTTATCAGTCAACGTGCGTGCAGACGGACGGCCGGACCGGACGCTGCGCCCCAGTTACCAGGAGGAATGTTATGTTATCCGACATTGAAATTGCACAGGGCTGCCAGATGCGCCCGATCACCGAAGTCGCGGCCGCAGCCGGCCTTGACGCAGAGGATCTTGAGCTTTACGGCAAGTACAAGGCGAAGCTCTCCGCAGACGTGTGGAACAAGACCGCCGCAAATCCGGACGGCAAGCTCGTGCTCGTCACCGCCATCAACCCGACTCCTGCCGGCGAGGGCAAGACCACCACGACCGTAGGTCTGGGCGAAGCGCTCGCAAAGATGGGCAAGAAGGCCATGATCGCCCTGCGCGAGCCGTCCCTCGGCCCGGTATTCGGCATCAAGGGCGGCGCAGCCGGCGGCGGCTACGCACAGGTTGTCCCGATGGAGGACATCAACCTGCACTTCACCGGCGATATGCACGCCATCACCGCGGCGAACAACCTGCTCTGCGCCATGCTCGACAACCATATGCAGCAGGGCAACGTCCTCGGCATCGACCCGCGCCGCGTGGTTTTCACCCGCGTCATGGACATGAACGACCGCGCCCTGCGCAACATCACCATCGGTCTCGGCGGCAAGGTCAACGGCGTACCGCGCGAGGACCACTTCATGATCACGGTCGCCTCCGAGGTCATGGCAATTCTCTGCCTTGCAAAGGACCTCGACGACCTGAAAAAGCGCTTCGGAGATATTCTGGTCGCGTACACCTTCGCCGGCAAGCCGGTTTACGCGCGTGACCTGCACGCAGAGGGCGCGATGACCGCGCTCATGCGCGACGCCATCAAGCCGAACCTCGTGCAGACCCTTGAGGGCACCCCGGCGCTCATGCACGGCGGCCCGTTCGCGAACATCGCACACGGCTGCAACAGCGTGCAGGCGACCCGTCTGGCGATGAAGCTCGCAGACATCGCCATCACCGAGGCGGGCTTCGGCGCAGACCTCGGCGCGGAGAAGTTCATGGACATCAAGTGCCGCAAGGCCGGCATCGCGCCCGACTGCATCGTTCTGGTTGCGACCGTCCGCGCCCTCAAGTACAACGGCGGCGTGCCCAAGACCGAGCTGAACGCGCCCAACATGGCGGCGCTCGAGCACGGCATCTGCAACCTTGACGCGCACCTCGACAACATGAAGAAGTTCGGCGTTCCGGTCGTTGTTGCCATCAACGCTTTCCCGACCGACACCGCCGAGGAGATGGAGTTCATCCGCAAGCACTGTGCGGAGCGCGGCGTGCGCGTTGCGCTGTCCGAGGTATTCGCCAAGGGCGGCGAAGGCGGCGAGGAGCTGGCGCGCGAGGTGCTTGCTGTGCTCGACGAGGGCAAGGCGGATTTCCATATGCTGTACGAGGACGAGCTGCCGCTCGAGGAGAAGATCCGCAAGATCGCAAAGGAGATCTACGGCGCAGACGGCGTGACCTTCGCGCCCGCAGCGCACAAGGAGCTTATGAACATCACGGACATGGGTTACGGCACGCTGCCGGTCTGCATCGCCAAGACGCAGTATTCGCTGTCCGACGATGCTTCCCTGCTCGGCCGTCCGAGCCAGTTCGTAGTAAACGTCCGCTCGGCGCGTCTGGCTGCGGGTGCAGGCTTTGTTGTGGTCGAGACCGGCGCGGTCATGACGATGCCGGGTCTGCCGAAGGTTCCGGCGGCGGAGAAAATCGACGTTGACGGCGCCGGTATGATTACCGGCTTGTTCTAAGGGGGACTCCGTCCCCCTTAGATACGCCCCCGGTTCCGAAGAAACCGGGGGCGATAACCCCCTCTCGTCCGCACGGCGGACGAGGCCGCGCCGCCGCGGCGCGGGCAGTGGTAAGAAAGTCAGGTACACGCCCCGACTTTCTTAGGGAATTTTACGCGGCCTGCTGCGGCAGGCCTGTCCGCCCTCCCTGCCGAAGGCAGGTTTGGGCGGAAGAGCGCCCCTTTGGGGCGCGGCGTCCCGGAGGGACGCATCCTCCCTGCCATTGGCAGGATTGGTCGGTTTATCTCAAAGGCACGCCTCGGCGTGCCTTTTTCGTGCGCTGCGCACGTATTCGATGGATTCTGCTTCGCAAATTCATAAAAACCGGGGGCGTTTACCTCGGCTTTTATACTGTTCTCCCCTTCTCCGTAGGGCGGGGTGCCCTCACCCCGCCGCTGTAACGGTGACGGTATGTTTTTTCCCCTGCGAATGGGGTTTGTGCGCTTCCCTGGTGCTCGGTATGGAACATCGTCTGTCCCGCTCTTGTGTTTTTGCTTTTTCCGTGATATGATGGTATAGATAATTACACATATAATATGTATTAAAGAAAAGGTGTTCCCATGGAATATATCACCCATTCTCCCGAGGAGACTGAGGCGCTGGGGGCGCGGTGGGCGGAGAGCCTGCATCCCGGTGATGTGGTCGCGTTTTCCGGCGACCTCGGTGCGGGAAAGACCGCGTTTACGCGCGGCGTGCTGCACGGGCTCGGCTACACCGGCCGCGTGACCAGTCCGACCTTCGCCATCGCCAACGAGTATCACACCGAACGGGCGGACGTGGCCCACTTCGACCTCTATCGCATCCTCGACAGCGAGGCGCTGTTCGAAATCGGCTTCGACGAATATCTCGACGGACGCCGCATCGTGCTCATCGAATGGAGCGAAAACGCGGCGGATATTCTGCCCGAGCGCTACAAAACCGTGCATATCCGCTACGGCGACGGTGAAAATGACCGTGTGGTCACGATTGACGAGGTGACAGGACAATGAAAATTCTCGCTTTTGAGTCCTCGGCGGTGAGCGCTTCGGTCGCGCTGACCGAGAACGACAGGCTGATCGCGCAGTCCTTCCAGAACTGCGGTCTGACCCATTCGCGCACGCTTCTGCCGATGGCGGAGGCGCTGCTCGCGAACTGCGGCGTGACGATAAACGACGTGGACGCGCTGGCCGTCGCGCACGGTCCCGGCTCGTTTACCGGCGTGCGCATCGGCGTTGCGACCGTCAAGGGGCTCGCGCTCGGCGCGGACAAGCCCTGTGTCGGCGTTTCGACGCTTGAGGCGATGGCGTGGGGCGCACGCGCCCTCGGCGGCAGCCTGTGCTGCGTCATGGACGCCCGCGCGGGCCAGGTCTACAACGCGCTTTTCGAGGTCGAGGACCTGACGCCCCGCCGTCTGTGCGATGACCGTGCCCTCAAGATGACCGAGCTTTCCGAAGAAATCGGCGAGGCTCCGTATTTTCTGGTTGGAGATGGCGCAAACCTGTGTTATAATACTATTAAAGACCACTGCATCGGCTTGCGTCTTGCGCCGCCCGAGCTGCGATACGCCACCGGATTCGGCGTCGCGGCCGCCGCCCTCCCCCTCGTGCAGGCAGGAAAGACCTGCTCGCCGCAGGAGCTGGACGCATTCTATCTGCGCCGTCCGCAGGCCGAACGCGAACGCATGAAGCGTCTCGCGGAAAACAGATAACCCAAGGCAGCACCGCTTATGCGGTATTGCCCAGAATTCCAATAAAAGGAGATTACGATTATGGCAACCGTACATGAAATGGATCACCCGCTGATTAAGCACAAGCTGAGCCTGATGCGCGACAAGACCACCGGCGTAAAGGAGTTCCGCGAAGCTGCTTCCGAAATCGCGATGCTGATGTGCTACGAGGCTACCCGCGACCTGCCGCTCAAGGAAATCACCATCGAGACCCCGGTTTCCGAAGCGCGCGTTCAGGTCATTTCCGGTAAGAAGATTGCTCTCGTTCCGATTCTGCGCGCAGGTCTCGGCATGGTAGAGGGTATTCTGGAGATGATCCCGGCGGCCAAGGTCGGCCACATCGGTCTGTACCGCAACCCGGAGACCCTCCAGCCGATCGAGTATTACTGCAAGCTGCCGAGTGACATCGAGGACCGCGACGTTCTGCTGCTCGACCCGATGCTGGCGACCGGCGGCTCCGCTATCGCCGCTATCGACGGCCTCAAGCGCCGCGGCGTCAAGCACATCAAACTGATGAACCTCATCGGCGCACCGGAAGGTGTTGCTGCGGTTCAGAAGGCGCATCCGGACGTTGAGATCTTCGTCGGCGCGATCGACGAGAAGCTGAACGACCACGGCTACATCGTTCCGGGTCTCGGCGACGCCGGCGACCGTATCTTCGGCACCAAGTAAGCGACTTCTGCACATCACCGATACCCCCCCGAAAAGGAGGCCGGCATATGACATCGAAAGCTTTTCGTTTTTGTCCGTACTGGATTTTTCTGTTCTGTTACGGCCTTGTCACAGTGGTCGGTCTGATACCCGGGTTGCTGTACGGCAACGAAATGGGCTACTGGCTGCTCGGCTTCTGGCTTATTCTGCCGTGGTCAGCCCTGCTGTGCACCTGTGCGGCGACATTCTTCCGTCTGCCTCTTTATCCGGTTCTGCCGCTTGCAGCCGGTCTGTGGGCAGTCTGGATTCCCCATGTCACATTCGGCCCGCAGGTCTTTCCGCAGAGCCTCGGCTACGGGCTGATTCCCTCGGTCATCGGGCTTATCGCTGGCATTATTGTGCGCATAGCGGTAAAACGGCATCGGCAAAAATAATCCTGTATCATTCGGTGCGGCTTCGGCCGCACCGTTTTTCCGCTCATTTTGCTCATTTTACTTACTTTACAGATACGCAGGGAAAAGAAATGGAAAAGATAGAACTGCTTGAGGTGGAGTCGCCGCGGCTGTATTTCCGCCGTCTGCGGGCGACCGACCTCGACCTCGTGTCCTCCGTGCTTCAGGACGCGGAAACCATGGCGGCGTGGGAGCGCCCGTACGACCGGGGCGAAACGCTCGACTGGATCGCGGATATGCTGCACCGCTACATGACGGACGGCCTCGGCTACGGCGCGGTCTTTGAGAAGCAGACGGACGAGCCAGTGGCGCTGTGCGGCCTGCTGCGCGAGCGTCTGGACAACGGGAAGCCAGTCGTGAGCCTCGGCTGCATCGTGCACAGCGTCAAGCGCTACCGCGGCTACGGGCGCGAATGCCTGTCCGCGATGCTCAGCTGCGCGTTCGCCCGGCTCTCGCTCGACCGCGTGACGGCGTTTATCCGTCTCGACAACCTCGGCGCCCTCCAGACCGCCGCTGCGTGCGGCATGAAGCCTGTCGGCCGCTGCGAGCGCGTCCACGCAGGCAGAGCCGTCCCCCACGTCATTCTCGCCATCGAAAATCCGCTCGAAAACGGTGCTCTGCCCGGCGCGGAGTGACAGATAAAAACAGAAAAGCTGCCTTTCCGGATACGTTCCGTGAAAGACAGCTTTATTTTTATCTGTACTGTTCCGCCCAGACCGGCGCGTTCGCTTCGAGCGACTTCGGCACATCGAGCACGCGCTGATTGGCGCTGCCGCGGAAGCGGAGGTCGATGTTCTTCTGCTCCATGATGAAGCGCCCGTCTACGAGCAAATCCAGCTCGCCGAGCAGCTTTTTAACATACGGGTCGGGCAGCTGCATCAGCTCCTCGAAGGTGTAGCCGGAGTAGGCCATCAGGTTCTTGCCCTTTTTCTTGAGCTCGACCGCCAGACGGTACAGCGGCTCCGCCTTGCAGAACGGCTCGCCGCCCGAGAAGGTCACGCCCTTGATAAAGGGAATCCTGCACATATCGCGGAGCAGGGTATCCAGCTCGATTTCGGTGCCGCCGTTAAAGTCGTGCGTCTGCGGATTGTGGCAGCCGGGACAGCCGTGCGGGCAGCCCTGCACAAACAGCGTATAGCGGAAGCCGGGGCCGTCTACGATGGACTCCCCGACCGTTCCCGCGATGCGTATGGTTCCCTCCATTACGCAGTGTGCTCCTTCTCCATCGGGCAGCAGGTAGTGACCGAGTGCTTGACGCGGTCGTGCTCCTCTGCGCGCTTGCCGTTGTTGAAGCGGTCGAGCGTACCGACAAGATAGCCCGTGATGCGGCGGATGCGCTCGAAGCCTACGCCCTCGCCGATGATCTGCTCCTGCATATTGTTGTTGTTCTCCATGACAGACATCCTTTCCAAATTCCGGGGACAGCGTGCCAGACGCCGCTGTCGATTACTTTCTCACGATTTTGAGTGTATTGGGCAGACGGTCGGCTTCCTCATTCGGGTCGCCGTGATAGCCGAGCGTCGTACTGTTGTAGTTCTTGTAGAGGCCGAGCTTCTGCAGCTTGGACAGCGGCACGCCCTCGCCCTCGCGGCGTCCGCAGCGTGGGCATACCTCGCCGATGATGCCGGTATAGCCGCAGACCGGGTCGCGGTCGATCGGGTGGTTGATCGCGCCGTAGCCGATGCCGGCTTCCTTCATCGCGCGGACGACCGCCTCGAACGCTTCCAGATTCTGCGTCGGGTCGCCGTCCAGCTCGATATAGCTGATATGACCGCCGTTGGTCAGTTCGTGGTACGGTGCTTCGCGGGCAATCTTTTCGAACGCCGAAATCGGGAAGTAAACCGGTACGTGGAACGAGTTGGTGTAGTAGTCGCGGTCGGTAACGCCCGGGATGACACCGTACTTCTCGCGGTCGATCCGGACGAAGCGGCCGGACAGGCCCTCCGCCGGGGTCGCAATCAGGGAGAAGTTCAGGTGATACTTCTCGCTTGCCTCGTCCATGCGCTTGCGCATATGGCCGACGATCTCAAGGCCGAGGTTCTGCGCCTCGTCGCTCTCGCCGTGATGCTTGCCGATGAGCGCCTTGAGGCATTCCGCAAGGCCGATGAAGCCGAGCGTCAGCGTGCCGTGCTTCAGCACCTCGCCTACCTCATCGTCCGGGCCGAGCTTCTCGGAGTCCATCCAGACGCCCTCGCCCATGAGGAACGGGTAGTTGCGCACGCGCTTCGCGCACTGGATGCGGAAACGATCGAGCAGCTGGTCGATAACGAGGTCGATCTTGCGGTCGAGGTCCTCGAAGAACCAGTCAAGGTCGCCGTGGCTGCGGATTGCGATGCGCGGCAGGTTGACCGAGGTGAAGGACAGGTTGCCGCGGCCGTAGGTGATCTCGCGGGACGGGTCAACGATGTTGGACATGACGCGCGTGCGGCAGCCCATGTAGCCGGCCTCGGTCTCCGGATGGCCGGGCTTGTAGTATTTCAGGTTGAACGGCGCGTCGAGGAACGAGAAGTTCGGGAACATTCGCTTCGCGGACACACGGCACGCCAGCTTGAACAGGTCGTAGTTCGGGTCGCCCTCATTGTAGTTGACGCCTTCCTTGACCTTGAAGATGTGAATCGGAAAAATCGGGGTCTCGCCGTTGCCGAGGCCGGCCTCGGTCGCGAGCAGCAGCTGCTCCATGACCAGACGGCCCTCGGGCGAGGTATCCGTGCCGTAGTTGAGCGAGGAGAACGGGATCTGTGCGCCTGCACGGGAGTGCATGGTGTTGAGATTGTGCACGAGCGCCTCCATCGCCTGATAGGTGCCCTTGCGGGTCTCCTTGTCGGCGTACTTGCGGGCGAACTTCATGCATTTCGCGACCGTCTTTTCATCGAGGCTCTCGGAAAGCGCCTTCGCCATCGCCTCGTCGTAGCCGTTGCCGCCTGCGAGGCACGCCCACTTGCCGGTCTCCTTCTCGACGCGCTCGGTCAGTTCTCTTGCATCCACCTCATTGTTGTCGTCCTCGCCGAACACCTCGAGCGCCTTGGCAAGGTTGCTGCGGAACAGCTTGCGGAAGGTCTTGCGCACGCCCGGCGCCATGGAGTAGTCGAAGTTCGGCACCGACTGGCCGCCGTGCTGGTCGTTCTGGTTGGACTGGATGGCGATGCACGCCAGCGCCGCGTAGGAGCGGATGTCGTTCGGCTCGCGCAGGAAGCCGTGACCGGTCGAGAAACCGTCGCGGAACAGCTTGAGTAGGTCGATCTGACAGCAGGTGGTGGTGAGCGTCAGAAAGTCCAGGTCGTGGATGTGAATATCACCGTCGCGGTGCGCCGCTGCGTGAGCCGGGTCGAGGATGAACATTTCGTAGAACTGCTTTGCGCCCTCGGAGCCGTATTTGAGCATGGTGCCCATCGCGGTGTCGCCGTCGATGTTTGCGTTTTCGCGCTTGATGTCGTTCTCGATGGAGGACTTGAAGGTAAGGTCCTCATAGACCTTCATCAGGCGGGTATTCATTTCGCGCACGCGGGTGCGCTCGTCGCGGTACAGGATGTACTTCTTCGCGGTGCGGGCGTGGCCGCTCTCGATGAGCACGGTCTCGACCGTGTCCTGTATCTGCTCGACGGTCGGGATTTTCTCGCTGACAGTCTTTTCAAGCTCCTGTTCCACCTGCTCAGCCAGTTCGCGCGCCATTTCGTAATCCTGCCCGCCGACCGACTGCGCCGCGCCGAAAATCGCATTCGCGATTTTATCCAGCTCGAAAGGAGCCGTCCGGCCGTCTCGCTTGATGATCTGCTCTATCATAACAAAAAATCCCTTTCTCATACAAAAACCGCCTTGCGGCGATTACTAAATTTCGTGGTACAGCTTCGCTGTGCACACCATATGTTGTGTTCCATTGGTGCTTGCAAATACTATTGTAAACCGTGAGTCCACGTCTGTCAAGGGGCGAAAAAATCTTTGGTACTTTTGTAAGAAAAGGATTTTTTTTATTGTACTATCTTCTGAACTTTTATTTTTTTCTTTGGGGATAACCTGTGAAAGGAAAGGGGGACGCTGTGTACAAGGCTGTGGAAAAGCGAAAGGGAGAGGCATTTCTGCCCCTCCCCCGGGTGTTTCTTTTTCAGTCGGCGCGGCCGATCGCGCCCGACACCGGCAGCGACAGCACCAGACCGTGGCTGCGCGTCCGGGTACCGACCGCACGCATCAGCTCGGTCATGACCGCCTGCTTCTCCTCGCTCTTCACCACGAGGAACACGATCTCCTTCTCCGCCTGTATCTCGATGCCGAAAAAGCGCTTGACCTCGTTTTCCGCGATGCCGCGGGCCGAGATCACCGTGCCGCCGCGTGCGCCGGCCTTGCGCGCCGCGTCCATCGCCGTAGTCGTGTAGCCGCGTTCCATGATGACGGCCACCACATCGAAGCCGGTCTGTTCGCTTTTGTTCATCCGATTCTCCTCCTGTTCTTCCGCCTGCGTCAGCAGGGTATGCCAGCGGCGTCCGATGCCGCTGACGGGAATGGTGAACGCGATGCCGCGTCCCGGATAGCGCATCTGAAGCTCGCGTCCCAGACGCACGAGAATGCGCTGTGCCTGACTTTTCTCGACAAGCGAGAACACGACCGCCTTAGCCGTTTCGCCGATGCCGAGCAGGTCGAGCATTTCGGTGCGGGCGGTGCCGTGCCCCATGCACACATAGTCGAGCAGGGCGTGCTCCTCGCGGAATACGCTGAGTATCTTTTCGCCCTTGCCGACGTCAACGACCGCTACGGCGAACGCAAGGCCGCTCTGCGCGGTCATCTGCGGTGTATGCTCACTGTTCATATCAGTTGTCCCCCTCCAGCACGATAATGCCGTCCTCGTCGTCCGCAGCGAGGTTCTCCTGCGGCGTATCTTTCTGTTTGAACCGGTATAGCAGGCCGAGCACCTGAATGGTCAGCAGCGGCGTCATGGCGACCATGGCCACGATGCCGAACGCATCGGTCAGCACGTTCCCTCCGAGCGCCTCGCACGCACCCATCGAAAAGGGCAGCAGAAAGGTGGTCGTCATCGGGCCGGAGGCGACACCGCCCGAGTCGAACGCAATGCCGGTGAATATCTTCGGCACAAAAAACGTCAGCGTGAGCGCGATCAGGTAGCCCGGAATCAGGATGCAGTAGATCGAGATGCCGGTCAGCACGCGCAGCATGGCAAGGCCGACCGAGCACGCCACGCCGATGGAAAGGCTGAGCATCATGGCCCGCTGCGAGATGCCGCCGTTGGTGATGTTTTCGACCTGCCGGTTGAGCACGTGGACGGCTGGTTCCGCCGTCACGAGGAAGTAGCCGATGAGCATGCCGAGCGGAATGAGCAGCCAGCTGCGGCCGCTCAGCGCGAGCTGCTGACCGAGGTAGTGACCGGCCGGCATGAAGCCGACGTTGACGCCGGTCAGGAACAGCGCCAGGCCGATGAAGGTATAGAGAAAGCCGATGCCGATTTTGGTCAGCTGAGCCTTGTGAAATCGGCGGAAAATCAGCTGAAACAGGGCGCAGAACACGATGACCGGCAGCAGCGCGGAAACGACTTCGCGGATGTAATCCGGCAGGGCGTGCACAAATTCAGACGCGACCTCACGGGTGTCCTCAAGGTTGGGAACAGTGATCTGCGTGTAGCCGGCGTCGCCGCCCGAGTAGAAAATGCCGAGCAGCAGGACCGCGAGCACCGGGCCGATGCTGCACAGCGCGACGAGACCGAAGCTGTCGTCCTGTGCGCCGCTGTCGCCGCGGATAGACGCAAGACCGACACCGAGCGCCATGATGAACGGAACGGTGATCGGGCCGGTGGTGACGCCGCCCGAGTCGAATGCGACTGAAACGAATTCGTTCGGCACGAAGGCGGAAAGCACGAAAACCGCGATGTAAAACAGGATAAGCAGCAGTGAAAGACGGATTTTGAAAATCGTGCGCAAGAGTGCGAGCACGAAGAACATACCGACGCCGACCGCGACCGTCCAGATGAGCATGGCGTTCGGGATGGACGGGACCTGTCCGGCGAGAACCTGAAGGTCGGGTTCCGCAATCGTGATGAGAATGCCGATAACGAAGGTGATCGCGATCACGACGAGCAGATTTTTGGTGCGCGGCAGCTGTGCGCCGATGCCCTCGCCCATCGGCGTCATGGAAACGTCCGTACCCAGCGAAAAGAAGGCCATGCCGACGATGAGCAGCACGGCACCCGCAAGGAACAGGACGAGCGTCCCGACCGGCAT
>UQVU01000051.1 GCA_900544475.1 uncultured Butyricicoccus sp. | reverse complement strand
GATTTCGAAAGCTGCTACGCTTCGCTCCTCGAAGAAAAGGAGCGGATGCGCGAGTATATCCCCGAGCTGCTGCGCTCGAAGGTCACGGGCGACGTATCCGACCCGAACGGTCGTCTGCGTCTGTGCCTCGCGCTCAGCGAAATCGCAAACTACCTGCGCCGTCTGTGCGAAAGCATGGTCGATGCGATACCCCCGGAAGAAAAAGGAGAATGAAATCCGATGTCGTTAGAAAAAGCCCGTGAGAGGCTTAAAAAATTTGATGCGGACAACCGCATCATAGAGTTCGACGTATCGTCCGCGACCGTGGAGCTGGCCGCCGAGGCGGTCGGCTGCGAGCCGGCCCGCATTGCGAAAACGCTGTCCTTCCGCACGAATGACGGCGTTATCCTGATCGTTGCGGCAGGCGATACCAAAATCGACAACCCGAAATATAAGGCGCGCTTCGGCTGCAAGGCGCGTATGCTCGCCTTTGAGGAGGTCGAGCCGGAAATCGGCCATATGGTCGGCGGCGTTTGCCCGTTCGGCGTCAACGAAAACGTGACTGTTTATCTCGATGAGTCGCTGCGCCGCTTCGAGACCGTTTTCCCGGCCTGCGGCTCGGCGAACTCCGCCATCGAAGTCACCATTCCCGAGCTGGAGAAGTTCTCCGGCTTCAAGGCGTGGGTAGACGTGTGCAAAGGATGGCGTGCCGAATGAGGGCGGCGGTCGCGCAGTTCGGCGCTTCGGACGATAAGAAAATGAACCTGTGCGTCATCGAGCATCTGGCGTGGTGCGCCGCCGAGGGCGGAGCGGATATGCTGTTCCTGCCCGAGTACGCGATGTTCCGCGCGGAGAGCGACCGCGCCGCACAGAACACACAGGCGGCGGAGCCGCTCGACGGCGAGTTCGTTTCCGCGCTTTCGGAGGCGGCGCAGGGACAGGGCCTCTGGATCTGTGCCGGCATGTACGAAAAGACGGACGGTCTGCCGTACAACACGACGGTGGTTCTGGACGACAACGGCGAGCTGCGCGGTGCATACCGCAAGACCCGTCTGTACGACGCCTTCGGCTATCGCGAGAGCGAGGAGGGCCGGGCGGGTGACGAGCCGTTTTCGCCCATCGACACCCCGGCAGGCAAGCTCGGCATCATCACCTGCTTCGAGCTGCGCTTCCCCGAGCTTGCGGCGGCGCAGAAGCAGGCGGGCGCAGAGGTGCTGTATGTCCCGGCGGGCTGGGCGTGCGGCGAAAACAAGGCGCTCCACTGGCGGACGCTGCTCTGCGCACGCGCCATTGAGAACAACATACCGGTCATCGGCGCAGACCAGTACATCCCGGAACAGTTCATCGGCAGCAGCGCGATTTACGCCGCAACGGGCGCGGAGCTTGCCTCGCTCGGCGCAGGCGAGGGGCTGCTCATCACAGAGATTTAAGGAGAATACCATGAAATTCGATCCTACGTTATATGTCATCACGGACAGCACTTACCACACTACCGAAACCCTGCTTCACGCGGTCGAGGAGGCCTGCAAGGGCGGCGCAACGCTCATTCAGCTGCGCGAGAAGGACACGGGCGGCCGCTCGTATCTGGAGCTTGCGGGAAAGGTCAAGGCAGTGACCGACCGTTACAATGTGCCGCTCATCATTGATGACCGCGTGGACGTTGCGATTGCCTGCGACGCCGCAGGCGTCCATGTCGGCGCGAGCGACCTGCCGGTTGCGGTCTGCCGCAAGCTGCTCGGCCCGGATAAAATCGTCGGCGCAACGGCGAAGACTGTCGAGGCCGCAAAGGCCGCTTATGAGGACGGCGCGGACTATCTCGGCACAGGCGCGATTTTCCCGACCACCACGCACGTTACCACCAAGGTCACGCCGGTTTCCGTGCTGAACGACGTCTGCCGCGCGGTACCCATCCCGGTCGTTGCCATCGGCGGCCTGAACGCGGATAACATGGACGTTCTCGCGGATAGCCCGATTGCCGGTATCGCGGTTGTTTCCGCCGTGATGAAGGCGTCCGACCCGGCTGCCGCCGCCGCACACATCAAGGATAAATTCGAGAAAATGCGCCGGAAATAAGCGCAGATACAAAAATACGGCTCCCGAAAGCTGAAATCGGGAGCCGTTTTCGTATTTTTAAGGCAATACCGCATAATTTCCGCAAAGCGCCGCAGCTTTCATTGTGCAGTGTTGCCTTAAGCAACATTCTGCAATTCTTCGACCGCCTCCTGACGGGTGTCGGCGGAAAACAGAAACGCGCCGTCTGCATCGTATACCTCAATGTGTCCGTTTACATATTCCAGCGTGCAGTTCATAATGCGCGCCTCCCTTCGTTTTCGATGGTTCAAGTATATCGAACAATAAGGGAAATAAATCGGACTCATTCCGGTTTTATCACTCGATCTGCTGGAGGAACATCCGCTTCTTCAGAAAGGTGCGCACCTCGTCCGCCTGTGGGATGGAGGGCGCGGCACCTGCACGGGAGACCGCGAGTGCGGCGGCAGCGGATGCCTCGCTGAGCGCCATCTGCGGAGAGCGGCGGGCACAGGCAGCCGCGAGGAAATAGCCGCAGAACGTGTCGCCCGCGCCCGTGGTGTCGATAACGGTCACGGGGAACGCCTCCTGCGCGTACTGCGTGCCGCTCAGCAGCGCGATTGAGCCGAGTTCGCCTGCCGTAACAACGAGGTCGGCGGACGGGAACTTGGTGTGCAGATGCTCAAGCAGGGTAGCGGGGGCGGTGCCTTCGGGCGCGCCGGTCAGCTGCGTCGCCTCGGCCTCGTTGACGATGAATACGTCCACGTCCTCGAGCGGGAGCTGCTCGGGGTGCGCCGGGAACGGGGATGGGTTGAACACTACGCGAAAACCCAGACCGTGCGCACGGCGGATGATGGTTTCGGTGAGGTTGGTTTCGTTCTGGAGCAGAACGATGTCGCCCTCCTCACCGCATGAGAAAATCTTTTCCAGATAGCTGTGCGTCAGCTCGCGGTTCGCGCCGCCCCAGACGAGAATGCGGTTTTCGCCCTCGGCATCGACCTCGATGACCGTGTGACCGGTGGGCGTGTCGGTTTCGAGAAGGCGGCTGACATCAACGCCGGACTGTTCGAGCAGGTCGATGAGAAAACCGCCGTCCGAGCCGACCGCACCGGCGTGAATGACGTCCGCGCCTGCACGCGCCGCCGCGAGCGACTGATTGAGGCCCTTGCCGCCCGCGAAAACCGTGCGGCTCTGCGCGGTGACGGTTTCGCCGGGACGGACAAATTCCTCGACGGTGTAAACGTTATCAATGTTCAGTGAACCGAAATTAAGTATCTTCATGGTTCTCCTCCTGTTCTGTATCGTTATCCGGGGCGTGCGGCGCACGCGGATGCACTGCCGAAAGCGGGTTTCGCTGTGCGGCCTCGCGCAGGCTGCTGTCCTCGATGTGGGTGTAGATCATGGTCGTGCTGACGCTCGTGTGCCCCAGAATGGTCTGCAAAGTGCGGATATCGACGCCGTTCTGGTACATGAGCGTTGCAGCGGTGTGGCGCAGCTTGTGCGCGGAATATTTGTGGGTGTTGAGGCCCGCCTGCCCGACGTATTTCTTGACCAGCCACTTGACGGTCTGCACGCTGATGCGGTTGCGGTTGCGGCTGATGAAGAGGGCGTTCTTGTCCCTGTCATGCGGACGCAGACGATGCGGCAGGTAGGCGTTGATGGCCTCGGCGCACGCCTCGTTCAGGTAGACCGTGCGCTGCTTGCCGCCCTTGCCGGTGACGCGCACGGTGTCGCGCTGAAAGTCGGTCAGATTGAGTCCGACCAGCTCGGACACACGCAGACCGCAGTTGAGAAACAGCGTCAGAATGCAGTAATCCCGCTCGGCGTACTCGCCCTGCACCGCTTCAAGCAGCTTGATGCTGTCGTCCTCGGTCAGATAGACCGGGAGCGTCTTGCGGATGGTGGGGGATTCGAGGCTTGCCATCGGGTTGCTTTCGAGCAGATGCTTCTTGTCGGTCAGATAGCGGAAAAACGCGCGGATCGCCGAAACCTTGCGTGCGCGGGAATTGACACTCAGACCGAAATCCGTATCCGGACTGTTCTGCTGCGTGGGGCGCTCGCCCGACATATATTGCAGGTAGTCGTAGGCGTCGCTCAGCGTGATGGTTCGGATAAAGTCGATGTCCACATCCTCGATAGAGATGCGGTCGATGGGAAGCTCGCGCGGCACGAGTCCCTTGTTGTGCTTGACGACGCGCAGAAACAGCCGCAGGTCAAGGTAATATTCGTGGGCGGTCTTGGCGGACTTGCCCTGAATGGTCGAAATATAGGTCAGAAAATCGCGCAGGATGCGCGGGGCATCGGCGGCGTATTCGGACATGGGTCGCTCCATGCGGAAACCTCCTTTTGCGGGGTATATACTCTCAAGTTAAGGCAATACCGCCGCAGCTTTCATTGTGCGGTGTTGCCTTAAGTATAGCACAAAATCTGTGGAATTTCGAGAGGCGGATTGATTTTTCCGAGGGACAGCGTTATAATGAGTCCAATAAAACACCCCGAAAGAAGGCGTATCCCATGCCGAAGAGCCAGAACCAGAAACTGAAGCTCCTGTTCCTGCGCCGCATTCTGCTCGAAGAGACCGACGAGAACCATCATCTGAACGCCGAACAGCTGGTGGACAGGCTGGAAGAGCTGGGCGTCAGCGCCGACCGCAAGACGATTTACGCCGATGTGAACGCGCTCCGGGACTTCGGCATGGACATTATCCTTCAGCGCGGCCCGGGCGGCGGATACAGCGTTGCGTCGCGTGATTTTGAGCTTGCGGAGCTTAAATTGCTCGTGGACGCCATCGAGTGCTCGCGTTTCATCACCGAAAAGAAAAGCCGCGAGCTGATACGCAAGCTGGAGTCGCTGGCGAGCCGCAGCGAGGCGCGTGAGCTTCAGCGGCAGGTCTACGTAAGCGACCGCCTCAAGAACATCGACGAGAAAATCTACTACAACATCGACGCCCTGCACCGCGCGATTTCGAAGGGCGTGCAGATACGGTTTCTCTATTTTAACTGGGCGCTCGACTTCAATCGCCCTGACAAAATCTACCGCGAGTTCCGTCACAACAGCGAATTCTACTGCGTCAGTCCGTGGGCGCTTACGTGGGACAACGAGAACTATTATCTGATTGCTTACGACGCCTCCGCGCCCGAAGGCTCGCGCATCCGCAACTACCGCGTGGACAAGATGGAAAAGATACAGCTGACGGACAAGCACCGCGAGGGCGCACAGCATTTCCGCGATAATTTCAGTCCGGCGGCGTACTCACGCAAGATGTTCGGCATGTTTACCGGCCACGAGGAGCGCGTGCGGCTGCGCTGCCGCAAGGACGCCATCAACATTCTGCGCGACCGCTTCGGCAAGGAGCTGATGGTGCAGCCGGACGACGGGGCGCACTTTTTCGCGAGCGTGACCGTGGCGCTCAGTCCGCAGTTTTACGCATGGGTGGTCGGCCTGAACGGCGCGGTGCGCATCGTCGGCCCGCAGAGCGTGTGCGAAGCCTTCCGCAAGCTGCTGCTCGAACAGCTCGAAGAATAGAAAAGCAGTCCTCTGCCGGATAAAACCGGAGCGGAGGACTGCATTTTTATTCCCAGTCTACCTTGTGCTGCAAGGGACCCGAGCCGTGGCCGAGATTGAGACCATAGGCGATGCAGGCGGTGAGGTAGAGCTTGGCGCGGCGGACGCTCGCCGTGAGCGAATGTCCCTCTGCGAGGTTGCAGGCGATCGCCGAGGACAGCGTGCAGCCGGTGCCGTGCGTGTTGGGGTTATTGATGCGCGGAGAGGGGAACCAGTGGCACTCCGTCCCGTCGAACAGCAGGTCGTCCGCGCAGTCCGCCAGATGCCCGCCCTTGACGAGCACCGCGCCGCCGGTCTTGTCCGCGATTTCGCGCGCTGCCTGCTCCATGCCGTTTCGGTCTGCGATTTCGCGACCGCAGATAGCGGCGGCTTCGTGCAGATTGGGCGTGACGAGTGTGCAGAGCGGGAAAAGCTCACGGATGAGCGTTTCGGCGGCGTCCCGGCGCAGCAGCGTCTGACCGCTCGACGACATCATCACCGGGTCGAGCACGATGTTCTCCGCGTGGTGCGCACGCAGACGCTCCGCGACCTCGTGAATGATCTCGGCGTCATAGAGCATGCCGATTTTGACCGCGTCCGGACGGATGTCCTCAAAGACGCATTCGATCTGCTTGCCGACAAGCTCCGCCGGCATGGCCTGCATTTCGGTCACGTGAAAGGTGTTCTGCGCCACGACGGCGGCAATGACCGCCATGCCGTATTCGCCGTGCGCCTCAAAGGTCTTGAGGTCGGTCTGAATGCCTGCACCGCCGGTCGGGTCGGTGCCTGCAATGCTGAGCAGGTTTTTCATTTTTCTGTTTCCTCCAGTCCGCTGCCGTCAAAGGCAGGAATAAAGCTCTCACCGATGGACTCGTCCTGCTGAAAGAAGCCGCCGAGACCCAGCTCGCGGAATTCCTCGCAGGCGGTTTCGTACTCCGCCGCCGTGATCGTGCGGTCGAGCTCGGGATACGCGCCCATGTCGAACGGCGTGTACTGCCGCATCAGGCTCACAAGCACGCGGCTGCTCCAGCGGGCGGCAATATCGCGCAGCACCTGCGAGGTGTCGCCCGCAAGGCCGGGCAGCATGAGATGGCGCACGACCGTGCCGCGCGTCAGCATACCGTGCTCGTCGAACTGCGGCGCACCGGTCTGCCGCACCATTTCGTCAATGGCCGGCACGGCAAAGTCGCGGTAATCCTCCTCGTGAGAGTAAAGCGCAGCGTAATAGCTGCTGTAATATTTATAGTCCGGCAGGTAGATGTCCACGTACCCTTCGAGCATACGCAGCGTTTCCGCGCACTCGTAGCCGCTCGAATTATAGACAACGGGTATCGTCAGTCCCTCTGCTCGGGCAATATCGAGAGAATGTATGATCTGTGGCACGTAATGTGCGCCGGTCACAAGGTTGATGTTGGCCGCGCCCTTTTTCTCAAGCGACAGAAAGGTCGCGGCCAGGCTCTCGGGCGAAATCGGGCGCCCGGCGGCCTCTCTGCGGCTGATGGCGCGGTTCTGGCAGAACACGCAGCCGAGCGAACAATGCGAAAAGAACACGGTTCCCGAGCCTTTTTCGCCCGAAATGACAGGCTCTTCCCATAAATGAAGCGACGCCCGCGCGGCCTCGATTTCCGCGCCTGCACCGCACGCGCCGCGTGTTCTGCGTCTGTCTGCGCCGCACGCACGCGGGCACAGATGGCAGCTCTCCGGCAGACTCGTCAAAATAATCCCCCTCCAATCAGCTATATTATAGCGCATTTTCTTCTGGAAATAAAGAGGCGGTCGTGCTATAATAAAAAGCAAAGCCGCATATTTATACGGCTATTTCTGAGCGAAATTGTAGGAGATAATAGATATGAAGATTTCTGAGCTTTTGAAGCAGGATAAGGTTACTCTTTCCTTCGAAGTATTTCCGCCCAAGACGAGCAGCACCTACGAGTCGGTTGCCAAGGCGACGCAGGAGATTGCGGCGCTCCACCCGGATTTCATGAGCGTTACCTACGGCGCAGGCGGCGGCACGAGCGCGCACACCGTCAATATCGCGGCTGACCTCAAGAAAAAGTACGACGTTACCGTTCTGACGCATCTGACCTGCGTATCCTCCACCCGTGAGCACGTAGCGAACGTGCTCAAGCAGTACAAGGAGAGCGGCATCGAGAATATTCTCGCGCTGCGCGGCGACATTCCGGAGGGCGGCGCTCCGCATAACGACTACCACTATGCGGCAGAGCTTGTGCGCGACATCAAGGCGCAGGGCGATTTCTGCATCGGCGGCGCGTGCTACCCGGAGGGTCACGTTGAGGCGGCGAACAAGACCGAGGACATTCTCCACCTGAAGGAAAAGGTCGATGCAGGCTGCGAGTTCCTGACCACGCAGATGTTCTTCGACAACAATATCATGTACAATTTCCTGTACCGCATCCGCGAAAAGGGCATCACCGTTCCGGTCATTGCGGGCATCATGCCGGTAACCAACGTCAACCAGATCAAGCGCATCACCTCGATGTCCGGCACCTATCTGCCCGAGCGCTTCAAGGCAATCGTTGACCGCTTCGGCGACAATCCGGCGGCGATGAAGCAGGCAGGCGTTATCTACGCGACCGAGCAGATCATCGACCTTATCGCGAACGGCGTCAACCACATCCACGTTTACTCGATGAACAAGCCGGAAATCGCAGCAGGCATTCAGGCCAGCCTGTCGGAGATCCTCGGATGATTTCCTTTGACCGTGCAGAGGCGCTGCGCTATATGGGGTACCGCGGCAGCGAACCGGACGCGGCGGTAGGGGAGAGCCTGACGCGCTGCGCCGCCGAATTACAGCAGGCAGTTTCGCCGAAGAGCATCACCGCCCGGTTCCCGCTGCGATTTCTTTCGGATACGACCATGCAGATTGCGGACGTGACCATCGAGAGCCGCAACCTTGCACGCAACCTCAAAGGCTGTACGGGCGTTTATCTGATGGCGGTGACGCTCGGCGTGGGGCCGGACCGGCTGATCACCCGCGCGAGCGCCGTGCGCATGAGCGACGCCGTTATTTTACAGGCGGTCGCCGCCGCCATGGTGGAAAGCTGCTGCGACGAGGTGAACGAAGAGGTGCGGGAAAAAGCCGCGCAGGAGGGACTGTACTGCCGTCCGCGCTTCAGCCCCGGCTACGGCGATTTTTCCATCGAGCACCAGCGCGACTTCTCGCGTCTGCTCGATACGCCGCGCAAAATCGGTCTGACGGTCACGGAAAGCTGTCTGCTCGCGCCCATCAAATCGGTCACGGCGGTTATCGGACTTTCGCCCGAGCAGCAGGACTGCCACCGAAAAGGCTGCGAGGAATGCAGCAAGACAGATTGTGAATTCAGGAGAAGCTGAGAATGAAACTTACCGAACGTTTAGGAAAAGAATGGCTGTTTTTTGACGGCGGCATGGGTACGATTCTTCAGGCGCACGGCCTGAAAGCGGGTGAGCTGCCCGAAACGTGGAACCTTTCGCACCCGGACGAGATTATCGCGCTCAACCGCAGCTATTACGAGGCCGGAAGCGACATCGTCAACACGAACACCTTCGGCGCGAACGCACTCAAATACCCGGATAACCTGCGCGAAATCGTGGAAGCGGCGGTCAGCCACACGAAAACCGCGCGCAGACTCGCCGACCGCGAGGATGCCTATGTAGCGCTCGACATCGGTCCGACGGGCAAGCTGCTCCAGCCGATGGGCGACCTGCCGTTCGAGCGGGCGGTAGAGCTGTTCTCCGAAACCATCCGCATCGGCGCGGCCGCAGGCGCGGACCTCGTGCTGATTGAAACCATGAGCGACAGCTACGAGGCGAAGGCGGCCGTTCTCGCGGCGAAGGAGAGCTGCGACCTGCCGGTTATCGTCACCACCATCTTCGACGAAAAAGGCAAGCTGCTGACCGGCGGCACGGTGGACTCGGTCGTTGCCATGCTTGAGGGTCTGCGCGTAGACGCGCTCGGCGTCAACTGCGGCCTCGGCCCGGAGCAGATGAAGCCAATCGTGAAGCGCCTGACCGAGGTAAGCTCGCTCCCGATCATCGTCAACCCGAACGCCGGTCTGCCGCGCAGCGAAAACGGCGTGACCGTGTTCGATATTGACGCGGACGGGTTTGCCGACCTGATGGGCGAGATCGCGGACCTGGGCGTGCACGGCCTCGGCGGCTGCTGCGGCACGACACCGGCGCATATCAGCCGGATGATCGAGATCTGCCGGAAAAAGCCGTTTACTGCGCCGACGCCCAAGCACCGCACGGTGGTTTCGTCCTTCTCGCAGACGGTCGAAATCGGCCCCAAGCCGGTCATCATCGGTGAGCGCATCAACCCGACCGGCAAGAGCAAGTTCAAGGCGGCGCTGCGCGAGAACAACATCGAGTACATCCTCGGCGAGGGCATGGCGCAGGAGGACAGTGGCGCACATATCCTTGACGTCAACGTAGGTCTGCCGGAAATCGACGAGCCGCTCATGATGGAGCGCGTCGTGACCCGCCTGCAAAGCGTTATCGCGCTGCCGCTTCAGATCGACACCTCGAACACCGAGGCGATGGAGCGCGGCATGCGTCTGTACAACGGCAAGCCGATGATTAACTCGGTCAGCGGCAAGATGGAGAGCATGGAAGCGGTCTTTCCGCTCGTGCGCAAGTACGGCGGCGTAGTGGTCGGTCTGGCGCTCGATGAAAACGGCATCCCGGCAACCGCCGAGGGACGCATTCAGGTGGCAAAGAAAATCTACGACACCGCCGGAAAGTACGGTATTCCGCACGAGGATATTGTAATCGACGGTCTGGCGATGACGATTTCTTCGGACAGCGGCTCGGCGCTCGTAACGCTCGAAACCCTGCGCCGCGTGCGCGACGAGCTGCACGGCCACTCCATTCTCGGCGTTTCGAACATTTCGTTCGGTCTGCCGCAGCGCGAAATCGTCAACTCGAACTTTTTCACCATGGCGCTCCAGAGCGGTCTGTCCTGCGCCATCATCAACCCGAATATGGACGCGATGATGCGCTCCTACCGCGCGTACCTTGCGCTCGCGAACCTCGACGAGCAGTGCGCAGGCTATATCGCGGCCTACGGCAATCAGCCGGCGGCTTCGGCGGCTCCTGCGGCGGCGGGCGGCGCGGCAATGCCCCTCGGCGAGAGCATCGAGCGCGGTCTGCGCGAACGCGCGATTGACGCGGCAAAGGAAATGCTCCGGACCGCCGCACCGCTCGATGTGGTGAACGGCGAGCTGATCCCGGCGCTTGACCGCGTCGGCAAGGGATTCGAAAAGGGAACCGTGTTCCTGCCGCAGCTGCTCATGAGCGCGGAGGCCGCCAAGGCTGCCTTCGAGGTCGTCAAGGACGCGATGAAGGGCGAGAGCCAGCAGGTCAAGGGCAAGGTCATTCTCGCGACCGTCAAGGGAGACATCCACGACATCGGCAAGAATATCGTCGGGGTGGTGTTGCAGTGCAATAACTATGAAATTATCGACCTGGGCGTAATGGTCCCGGCGGATAAAATCCTTAAGACCGCGCGCGAAGTGAATGCGGATCTGATTGGTCTTTCCGGGTTGATCACG
>UQVU01000050.1 GCA_900544475.1 uncultured Butyricicoccus sp. | reverse complement strand
AGCCACGGCAAACAGAAAAAGGAGAGCACAGAGGTAAAATCTGTGCTCTCCTTGTTTTTAGCCGCGCGACCGCAGGGAGTCGCGGCTCAAAGGAAAGTTGGGGAGTCGCAAGAGGGGACAGGAAACCTTGGTGTCCTGTCCCCTTTTGCCCCCTGCCGCCGGGTGGCGGCAAAAAGACGCTCGCCCTCCGAGGGCGAAAATCCCCCGACCCCGGGAATGGGGTCAACCTCCTCTCCTGCGTCTGCGCCGCAGTATCGGCGGAAGATTTCACGCTCTCCCTCGGAGGGAGAAAAGGCTCGTGCCCTCCAAGGGCACATTTTTTTCCGCCCCGGAGGGCAAAACGCCGGTTAAAGGAGCGCCAGCACCTTTGCAATCTCCCCACGGGTGATTTTGCCGAGCGGCAGGAGCGTTCCGTCCGTGTAGCCGCCGATCACACCGGCGGAAACACAGGTGCGGACGTGCTCCGTTGCCCACGAGGGAATGGCAGACGCATCCTTGTAGTTCAGCGACGCCGCCGCGTAGCCGCGCGGAAGCAGTCGGCCGATGACCGTCATGACCTCGGCGCGGGTGATGTCCGCGTCCGGATTAAAGCACATCACGCCGTTCCGCGACTCGCCGTTCATCAGACCGGCCTTCGCAACCGCGTTCACCGCACCGGCCGCCCACGAGGGGATGCTGCCGCTGTCGGCGAAAGCCGAAACGTCGGTAGAGGAGGTGTCCAATCCCAGACTGCGTGCCATCGTGACCGCAAATTCCTTGCGCGTCAGGTTGCGGTTGGGGTAGAAATACATCTGTCCGCCGGCGCTTTCGCCCTTCATGATGCCGCGTGCGTTCAGCAGGGAGGCGTAGCCGCCCGACCAGTGCGACGCAGTGTCCGCGAAGACGCTCGCGCCGCTTCCGGCGGTCACGGTCGCGCAGACGCGCGTGCGGTTGCCTGCATCGTCCGAAACGTCGATCGTTACCGCGTGCGTTCCGGCGGCGAGTGCGCCGGTCGTGACGGACAGGTTCGAGCCGCTCATCACCGCAGCGTTCGGCGCTTCCGTGCCGTCAACCTTGACCGTGATATTCGCCGCACGGACCGGATACTTGCCGTTTTCCATGGTCGCGGTGCCCGAGATCACAGCCTTTTCTCCGGCGTTTACGGTCAGAGAAGCGCTGTTCAGGTGAACCGCCGGGCAGTCGGTGTTCGTCGTCGTATGGTCGGCGGTCAGAACGATATTATCGAGCAGGAGGGCGGAATGAGAAAGACCCGAGCCGGTTTTCTCGAAGTGCAGACCGGTCAGCTGTGCCGCGCCCTCGGGAACGGCGGCGGTCAACTGCTTCCAGCCGTTCGCTGTCGCGGCAGAGAGGGGAGCGGTCAGCTCGTTGCCCTCGCTGTCGGCAAAGACGGCGGTCAGAGTACCGTGGGTGTTTTCCGAGCGCGCCCACAGGGTCAGGTGCTTCCTATCGGAAACATCGGCGGACGGGACCGAAAGGGTCAAGCCGTCCATGCTTTCGCCGTCCCACAGCGCTTCCAGCGAACCGGCGCCGCGTGCAACCGAGGTGTAATCCGTGACGCGCGACAGCGAAACGCCCTCGGGCGCGGTCACGCCGTCAAGGCTCTTTTCGAAAGTCGCAACCGTCTGCGCGTCCTGCGGGTCGCCCATGCCGACGTTCACCGGAATGGATACGCGCGTGTTGCCGTAGGAGCAGGTGAGCGTGCCGCTCGCCATCGAGCTTCCGGCGGTAAATACGCCCTTTTCATCGACCGTGCCGACGCCGCCCGAAACCGTCCATGTAAACGCGGTATCGGTAGAGGCCATCTTCTGGCCGAGGTGGTAGCCGAAGGCATCGAGGTCGATCGACTGGCCGGGCTTTACGCTGACCGAGGAAACTGCCTTGCTTGCGGACTGGAGCGCGATTGACTGCACATCGCCCGTGATGCACACGTTCATCGAGCCGGAAAGTACGCCGTTCGAGGCGGTGATGGTCGCGGAGCCGCTCTTTTCGCCGGCGGTGAACGTCTGGCCGCTCACCGTGCCAAGCTCGCCCGAAACCTCGTAGGCAAGGTCTGTCGGGGCGTCTGCCGGACCGTAGGAGGCGTCCGCGCCCTTGACCGAGAACCAGGTGGACGCGCCGGGGAGAATATAGCGGTAGCTCGGTGTGAGCACAGCGTGCGCCGTCACGCCGTCCGGGGCGGTGTTATCCACGAAGAAGATGTAGTTCGCACAGGCGCGCTGAGAGCCGTCGGACGGGCTGGAAATGAGAGCGGCCTCGCTCGTGCCCGGCTGACGGAGCGCCATCGCGGACGAGCCGCCGCCGTCCAGACAGAGCGCACGGACGCAGCCGAGCTCTTTCAGCTCCTCGCCGAGTTCGGCAGCGGTCAGACCCGTGCTGACCGAGGACTGGTTGCCGTCGATTTCGTAAAGGACGACCGTGCCGTCGCTCTTGACGCCGACAGCGCTGCGTGCGCGGCGCGAGGACGCGGCATCAATGCCCGAGGTCGTGACTGTGCTGTTGTCGATGAGCAGCTTGCCGCCGACCGCGTACTCGACCTCGCTCCACGCCGAATCTGCGGCGGTGATGGAGAGCGTGACCTCCTCGCCGACCGGGAAATCCACCCACGAGGGGACGTTTGCGCCGTCCGACTTGGTGAGCACCATCTGGTTTGCGCCGATGGCGAAGGACGAGCTGCCGGTGCCCTTGCTCACGACCTTCATCTTGACCGAGCCGCCCGCCTTGACCGGCGTCGCGTCCTCGCGTTCGAGGACGATATAGCTGCCGTTCGCGGAGAAGTGGGTCGCGTCGTCGTAGTTGTGGTCGAGCAGGTAAGCGCCCGCCGTGGTGCGGGTCTTGTTGAAGTAGGAAACCGAGCACGAGCCGCTCGCGCCCGTGACGCGGATGCCCATGGTCGGGCGGCCAATGACCGCCGTGCCGTCTTTTTTGAAGCCGACCGCGTACTGCCATGCGTCCGAGGACACGAGCGTGCCCTTGTCGATGACAAGGCCGATAGGGACGCCGCTCGACATCACGAAAAAGTCGGCATTCGTGCCGCCGATAACGGTTTTGCCCTGGTTTTGCAGATATTTTACTGCGTTCATGATGGTCGCCTTGCTGCCGTAGACCGTGTCGCCGGCGTAGACCATGACCGGGGAAACGCCGGTGTTCGGCGCGTAGGTCAGGACGTTGGCGCGCTGCACGCCGGCGGAGTTTTTGCCCTCGGTGCGCGTGTAGGTCAGGCCCTCACCGACCGGATACGACCAGCTGAAGCCGTTCGTGAACGCGGCGGATGCGGCGGCGGTGAAAATCTGCGTCATGGCAAGCGTTGCTGCCGCCAGACGGAAAGGGGTTCTGCGTGATATTTTCATTGTTTACCTCGAGTTTCTTCCGGAAAATAAAAAGGGAACATACCATTGCGGTATGCCCCTTATTGTATACGCTTGTGCGGTATTTGTCCAGTTACAAAAGTATGGAGTTACCTCCATACCTGTACGCTGCACCGTAGGGCGGGCTGCCCTCAGCCCGCCGCGGACACAAGATTATACGCTTTTCACAACCTTATCCAGCACCTCACCCAGCTTGGGACTGCGCACGGACACATCGGAAACGCGGTGGTAGATGGCTTTGCGTGCGTTATAGAGGCGGCGCGTTTCCGCCTGCTTGTCCGGCTTGTCGAGCAGAGGACGGCTGTTTGAGTAGGAAAGATTTTTGAGGATGCGGTAAAACGGCGTATCCAGATGGATGAGCAGGCCGGTCTGCTTGACGGCCGAAACGTTCTCCGGGCGGAGGACCGCACCGCCGCCGAGCGACAGCACGATGCCGTCCCGCTGGGACAGCTCCCTGATGTACGCGGTTTCGCGGTCGCGGAAGTATGCTTCGCCCTTTTCCGCGAAAATCTCCGAGATTTTCTTGCCCTCTTTTTCCTCAAGGTACTGGTCTGCGTCCACGAAGTCAAGACCGGTCACGCGGGCGAGCTTGCGGCCGATGGTGGTCTTGCCGCTGCCCATGAAGCCGCAGAGCACGATATTCCTGCGGTTATGCTTCTCGTGCAGACGCTTGACCGCCATTTTGCCGTAGGTGCGGCGCAGAATGGTCTCGCACGCCTGCGGCTCGAAGGTCACGCCCGACCAAATGGTCTGTGCGTGCGCCGCCTGCATGACGAGCATATACAGACCGTCGCGCGTTTTGGTCTTACGCGGGTTCGCGAGACGCATAGTCGCCGTCACCGGCGGATTGTAGATGGCGTCAAAGACGTACTCGGTCTTGTGCGGCAGGTAGTGGAGCGGTGCGAGCTGCTCCTTCGGGAACATACCGACCGGCGTGGAGTTCAGGACAATCTGAATATCGCGCGGAATATGGCGGCGGCTGAACACCGAAACGTGCGCGTGCGGCACGGAATCGGTGATCTGCTGCTGAAGCACGGACGCCTTTTCGAGGTTGCGGCCGGTGATGGTGAGGTGCGCGCCCTCGCGTGCGCAGTGGTACGCCATGACGGACGCCGCGCCGCCGTAGCCGAGCAGCAGCACCTTTTTGCCTTTGAGGGACACCTCGTCGCGCGTCAGCGACTCCGCAAAGCCGAGAATGTCGGTGTTGTAGCCGATGGCCTTTCCGCCGCAGAAGGCGACCGTGTTGACCGAATGCAGGTCGCGCGCGGCGGTATCCACCCCGTCGAGCAGCTCGATGACCGCCTTTTTATGCGGAATGGTGCAGTTGATGCCGGCGAGCTTTTCTTTTGCGAGGTCGAACGCCTCGGCGAGGTCGTCGGGCGGCACGGCAACACCGATGTACTCCGCGTCCTGACCCGAGGCCTCGAACAGCTGCGCGTGCAGCTCGGGGCTCATCGTGTGGCCGAGCGGCCAGCCGAACAGGGCATAGGTCGTCTTTTTCGGCTGAAACGCGCGGAATTCCTCCATGGAAAGCAGCATTTTTCCTCAGCCTCCCAGTTTCTCAATCGTACCGAAGAAGTCGGGGTAGGAAATCGCGACGACCTCCGGCTCGTCGATGCGGCTTGCGCCCTCGGCGGCAAGGCCCAGAATGGCAAGGCTCATGGCGATGCGGTGGTCCTTGTAGGTTTCGAAGAACGCGCCGTGCGGCTTTTCGCCGCCGCGCACGATCATGCCGTCGTCGGTCTCCTCAACGTCTACACCGGCCTTGGAAAGCTCCGCGACCATGGAGGCGATGCGGTTGGACTCCTTGACCTTAAGCTCCTGCGCGTCACGGATGACGGTTTCGCCCTCGGCGAACGCCGCCGCGACTGCGATGACCGGCAGCTCGTCGATGAGGCGCGGAATGATCGCGCCGCCGATCTCGGTGCCGTGCAGACGGCTGTAACGAACGGTCAGGTCGCAGACCGGCTCGGCCTCCTCGCGGAAGTTGGACTCGGTGATGTCCGCGCCCATGTCGCGCAGCACATCAATGATGCCCGTGCGGGTCGGGTTGACGCCGACGTTCTTGATGGTCAGCTCGCTGCCCGGCACGATAGCGCCCGCAACGAGGAAGTACGCCGCAGAAGAGATGTCGGACGGAACGGCGATATCGACCGCGTGCAGGTCCTCGGGCGGATTGAGGGTGATAACGTTGCCGTTCGTTTCGATTTCAACGCCCAGTGCGCGGAACATGCGCTCGGTGTGGTCGCGGGAGGGAGCCGGCTCGATGACGGTCGTCTGGCCCTCGGCGTACAGACCCGCGAGCAGAATTGCGCTCTTGAGCTGCGCGGACGCCACCGGCAGACGGTACTCGATGCCATGCAGCTCGCTCGGGTGCATGGTCAGCGGGCAGAAGTTGTCGTCCTTGCCCTCGATGGAGGCGCCCATTTCGCGCAGCGGCTTCATCACGCGGCCCATCGGTCGGCGCTGGATGGTAGCGTCGCCGTTCATCGTCGAGGTGAACGACTGGCCGGCGAGAATGCCGCTCAGCAGCCGGGTCGTCGTGCCCGAGTTGCCGGTATACAGCTCGCACTCCGGCGCGGTCAGACCATGCAGACCGACGCCCTCGACAACGACTTCCTTGTCGGAAACGTCGATGGAAACGCCCATTTTGCGGAAGCAGTCGATGGTGGACAGGCAGTCCTCGCCCATCAGAAAGCCGGTGATGTGGGTGGTGCCGTTTGCCAGTGCGCCCAGCATGACGGCGCGGTGCGAGATGGATTTGTCGCCCGGTACGGTGATCTCACCGTGCAGCGGACCGCAGGGTTGGATTTGCATGGAAGTGTACTCCTTCTTGTCGGATAGAGGTGGGAAATAACGGATTTACAGCTTAATCGACCTTGTAGCTGCCGATGACCTTGATGTAGGGCAGTTCTTCGTGCAGCTGATAGAGCAGGCTGCGCACGGCGTGGTCGTTGATGTTGCCGGTGAAATCGACGTAGAACACATAGCACCACGGGCTGTCCTTGAGCGGACGGGAGTGGATTTCGGTCATGTCTACGCCGTAGTGCGCGATGATGTCGAGCACGGTGATAAGCGAACCTGCGACATTCGGGATGCGGAAGGCGATCTCGATGCGGTTGTCCTCGGGCAGGCAGGTCGGCGTGCGGCTGACCGCGATGAAGCGCGTTTCGTTGTGCTTCATGTCGTTGATGCCCTCGGCGAGAACGGTAAGGCCGTACCGCTCTGCGGCCTCGCGCGAGCAGATGGCAGCAAGACTCGGGTCGCCCTTGTCGCGCACGCTCTGCGCCGCGATGGCGGTGTTCGCCATTTCGATGGCGGTGAAGCCGTGCTCGGAGATAAAGGCGGAGCACTGCGGCAGCGCGTGGGGGTGCGAGCAGACGCTCTTGATGTCGCTCATGGCCGCGCCGGGAACAGCGGCGAGGCAGTGCGAGATTTTCTTGATGTACGAGCGGTTGACGGACAGGTCGTAGTCGAGCAGCAGATCATAGACCGCGCTGACCGTACCGGCGGTGGTGTTCTCGACCGGCACAACGCCGACGTCCGCCTTGCCGTCGCGCACCGACTGGAACACTTCCTCCCAGGTCGGAACGTTGACCGGCTCGCACTCCGGGAAGAGCGCCCGCGCGGCAAGCTCCTGATACGCGCCCGGAACGCCCTGATAGAACACGGTTTTCGGACGGAGCATCTCGGAGGCGGGGTGGAACGGGAATTTTTCGGGATTCAGACGGAGAATTTCGCTGTACTGATACTCACGGGAGGCGCGGATCATGCTCTGGAGCAGGGAAACGTACTTGAGGCGTACCTCGTCCTCCATGCCGGCCGAGCGCTTTTCGATGATCTCGGCCTCGCGGTCGGGCTTGTAGATCTTATCGTCCGACTGCGCCTTGGTCTGGGCGACCTCGAGCGCGAGCGACATTCGCAGCAGAAACAGCTCACGGATGGCGGCGTCTACCGAGTTGATGTCCTTGCGGATAGCGGGGAGTTCACGCATAGCCGTTCGCCTCCCTCAGAAGATCTGCCAGCGCGACCGCGCACGCGGCCTCGATGACCGGGGCGGCGCGGGTGACGATGCAGGGGTCGTGGCGGCCGTGGATGGAAAGCGGCTCGACCTTGCCGGTGCGGAGGTTGAGCGTGTCCTGCGCCATGCCGATGGACGGGGTAGGCTTGATGCACGCGCGGACGATGAGCGGCATGCCGCTCGTGATGCCGCCGAGAATGCCGCCGTTGTTGTTGGTTTCGGTCTTGACCACGCCGTTTTCCTCATAGAACGGGTCGTTTGCGTGCGAGCCGCGCAGCGCCGCGAAGGCGAAGCCTGCGCCGAACTCCACACCCTTGACGGCGGGAACGCCGAACAGCATGGACGAAAGACGGCTCTCTACGCTGTCGAGCATCGGGCTGCCGATGCCGGCCGGAAGGCCGACCGCCGCGCATTCAATGACGCCGCCGACCGAATCCTGCTCCTCGCGCGCGTCCTCGATCGCGGCCAGCATGGCCTCAAGCGCACGGGGATTGTTGACCGGGTACTCGGCGTTCCGCAGCGCTTCGAGCTGCTCGGCCGTTACCTCAACGTCGTCGAACGGCATATCCTGAATCTGTGCGATGGACTGGATGTGCGAGCCGACCGTGATACCCTGCTCACGCAGCCACAGCTTGCACAGTGCGCCGGCGAACACGAGGGGAGCGGTCAGCCGGCCGGAGAAATGTCCGCCGCCGCGCGGGTCGTTGCAGGACTTGTAGCGCAGCATGCCGGTGTAGTCCGCGTGACCGGGGCGCGGCTGCGCCGCCAGCTCGGCGTAATCGCTCGAATGCTGGTTGGTGTTGCGGATGACGGCGCAGATGGGGGTGCCGGTCGTTTTTCCGTTGTAGATGCCGGACTGAATTTCCGGCCTGTCCGGCTCCTTGCGCGCGGTGGACTGCTTGTTGCGGCCCGGTGCGCGGCGCTCCATTTCGCGCAGCACGAACGCTTCATCGTAGCCGACGCCGGACGGGAAGCCGTCGATGACCACGCCGATGCCGGCGCCGTGCGATTCGCCGAAAATCGAGATTTTGATTGCGTTGCCCCAGGTGGAACCCATTTTGCGCCCTCCTTACAGTTTCAGAACGTATTCGTGCAGCTTTTCCGCGTCGATCGGGGTGATCTCGGCGCGTCCCGGCTCACGGACGAGAATAAAGTTGACCGTCGCACCGAACTTCTTCTTGTCCGAGAGCAGCGAGCGGTAGATGTCCTCGCGGTCATATTTCAGCTCGGTCGGCAGACCGATGTGCTTCAGAATTTCGATAAGGCGGCCTGTCAGGTCCTCGTTGCCGAGAAAAGCCGAAAGACGCATTGCCGCGACCATGCCGACCGCGACCGCCTGACCGTGGGTCAAATCAACGTAGTTTCCGAGCTTTTCCGCCGCGTGGCCGATGGTGTGGCCGAAGTTCAGAATCATGCGCAGGCCGGTGTCGTGCTCGTCGATGGTCACGACGTCGCGCTTGATCTTGACGCATTCGTAGATGATGCTTTCGATGTTCTGCTTGTAGTCCGGGGCGGAAACCATGTCGAGAATGTCGCGGTTCGAGATGTAGCCGTATTTGACGACCTCGGCCATGCCGTCCGCGAAGGTCTGCTCGGGCAGCGTCGTGAGCACGGACGGGTCGATGAGCACCAGACGCGGCGGATAGAACGCGCCGACGAGGTTTTTGCCCTCGGGCATATCCACGCCGGTCTTGCCGCCGACCGAGGAATCCACCTGCGCGAGCAGGGTGGTCGGGATCTGGCAGAGCGACACGCCGCGCAGGAAGGTTGCCGCCGCGAAGCCGGTGATGTCGCCGACAACGCCGCCGCCGAGCGCCACGATGAGGTCCTTACGGGTCATGCCGCTTGCGAGCAGGTCGTGGTAGATGCCCTCAACGGTCGCAAGACGCTTGTGCTCCTCGCCGGCCGGGATAATGGTGTGCGTCACGGGCAGCGTGAACTGCTGCTCGAGCTTTTGCAGGTAGAGCGGCGCGACCGTCGAGTCGGATACGATATGGATGCGGCTCGGGGAAAAAGTCTCGCCGATGACCGCCGTCGCGCGGGACAGCAGGCCGTTTTCGATATGGATTTCGGACACGCCGTTCGTGCCCTTGAGAGTCAGCAGTTCAGACATGGTGACAGCTCCTTAGAAAGATTTTTAAGAGGGGGCCGGGATACCCATGGTTTCCTGGCCCCTTTTTTGCCGGTTAGATTTCGCGGTCTACCGCAGCAGCGACTGCGCGGAGCGCGTTCATGGTGTGGTGGAACGAATCGTAGGTCAGCGACTGTGCACCGTCGGACAGAGCATGTGCAGGATCGTTGTGAACCTCAATCATCAGACCGTCCGCGCCGGCTGCAACAGCAGCCTTTGCCAGCGGCTCGACCATCCAGTAGATGCCGCCTGCGTGGGACGGGTCGACGATGACCGGAAGGTGGCTCATACGCTTGAGCACCGGAACCGCGGAAATATCGAGGGTGTTGCGGGTGTACTTCTCGAAGGTGCGGATACCGCGCTCACAGAGGATAACGTTCTCGTTGCCGCCGGCCATGATGTACTCGGCGCTCATCAGGAACTCCTCCATGGTGTTGGCGAAGCCGCGCTTGAGCAGGATGGGCTTGCGGGTCTGGCCGAGCTCCTTGAGCAGCTCGAAATTCTGCATATTGCGTGCGCCGACCTGGAAGCAGTCGCACTTGTCCATGAAAATGTCGATGTGAGCCGGGTTGGTGATCTCGGTGACGACCGGCAGGCCGGTAGCCTCGTGCGCCTTGTGCAGCAGCTCCAGACCCTCAGCCTTCAGACCCTGGAAGGAGTACGGGGAAGAGCGCGGCTTCCATGCGCCGCCGCGGAGAACGGTCGCGCCGTCCGCCTGTACGTGCTTGGCGACGTCGATGATCTGCTCCTCGCTCTCGACCGAGCAGGGGCCTGCCATGACGACCAGCTTCTTGCCGCCGACGGCAACGCCCGGGGCGATCTCGATGACAGAGTTGTCCGGATGGAACTTGCGGTTTGCGAGCTTGAACGGCTCCTGCACCTTGATGATGTTCTCAACCTGCGGGTCGAGCATGAGGGCGTCCTTGTCTACCGCGCCGGTGTCGCCGACCAGACCGATAACGATCTGATCCTCGCCGTAGATCGGGTTTGCCTTGACGTTCCAGCGCTCGATGTGGCGGGAAAGCTCCTCAACGTGCTCGTGGGTCGCACCCTGCTTCATAATGATAATCATGCTGCTTTATCTCCTTTTGCTTGAGGTGGTAGAAAAAATGCTGTTTGTCCGGCGGAAAAGGCATAAAAAAAGCCCTTCATCCACAAAGAGGGACGAAAGACAAACGGTTCCGCGGTACCACCCACATTCGGCGCACAATGCTGCGCCGCACTTTTTCAGATACAGAAAATATCCTATCCCTGTAACGGAGGAAACCCGTCTGCGCCTACTCGAAGCCTTTCAGCGCGGCAGCTCAAGAGGGAACTTCATCGTGCCGGCGTCTGCATCCGTTTCCAGTCATGACGGACACTCCCTGAAAGCCGCACTTGGAACGATTACTTTCCTCTGTCATCGCTTTGTGCAATATTTGAGTACATTATAATACGATTGATTTTAGTTGTCAATGCCTTACCTGAAAAATAATCGGAGATTTTTCTCCCTCCGAGAGCGGAAACCCCTTCTCCCTCGGAGGGAGAGCGCGAACGGTGCGTCGATACTGCGGCCTTGACGCAGGAGGCGAGATTTTCCCCAATCCCGGGGGCGGGGGATTTTCGTCCTTGGAGGGCGGGTGCCTTTTTGCCGCCTTCGGCGGCGGGAGGGGTGCTGCTGGGCGGCAGCCGGGGCCTGCAAAAGGGGGTACAGGACACCCCTAAAGACGGGGTTTCGGCCGTAGCCCACTAAACCTTATTCCCGCGCCGTGCG
>UQVU01000049.1 GCA_900544475.1 uncultured Butyricicoccus sp. | reverse complement strand
GCATTTTGCCTTGCGTGCGCGTTCCCATGGGAATATATTCCGCATCTGACGCGGTGCAAAAAAATTACGCTTTTGCGGAATAACGCGAGAGAAATGCGCGGGTACGTTCGTTTTTCGGGCTGCCGAACACTTCGGAGGGCGTGCCTTCCTCGGCGATCGTGCCGCCGTCCATAAAGATAACGTGGTCTGCGACGTCGCGGGCGAACTCCATCTCGTGGGTGACGATGATCATGGTGGTGTGCTGGTCGGCGAGCGAGCGGATAACACGCAGCACCTCGCCCGTAAGCTCGGGGTCGAGCGCCGAGGTCGGCTCGTCAAAGCACAGGATGTCGGGCGTCATGGCGAGCGCACGCGCGATGGCGACGCGCTGCTGCTGACCGCCGGAGAGCTGATGCGGGTAGTGGCTCATGCGGCCCTCCAGACTCATGCGGGTGAGCAGGTCGATGGCGCGATGCTCGATCTGCTCGTGGATTTCACGCTTGTTCTTCTTGTAGTCCGGCTGCTCCTTTGCCAGAAGCAGGGGAGCGAGCATGACGTTTTCGAGGGCGGTGTACTGCGGAAACAGGTTGAAGGACTGAAAAACCATGCCGAAGTGCAGACGGCTGCGGCGAATTTCGGCGTCGCTCTTGGCGGCGTGATCGGCTGCGTCGAACAGCGGCTCGCCGTTTACGATGATCTGACCCTCGTTCGGCGTTTCGAGAAAGTTCAGGCAGCGCAGGAGCGTGGTCTTGCCCGAACCGGACGAGCCGATGATGGCGAGCGCCTTGCCGCGCTCGAGCGAAAAACTGATATCCTTCAGAACCTTGGTCGAGCCAAAGTTTTTGTACAGGTTCTTGACCTCAAGAATAGGCATTTCGGCGCCTCCTTACTTAAAATAGTCCATTTTCTTCTCAATCCAGCCGAACAGCAGGGTGAGAAGGCCGTTGAATACGAGGTAAAAGACCGCGGTGTAGAACAGCGGCCAGATGATGCCCTTGCTCTTGATGAACTTTTCGCCCATCCACAGCACCTCATAGACCGCGATGGTGCGCGCGAGCGCGGTATCCTTGACGAGGTTGATAAACTCGTTGCCCATCGGCGGGATGATGCGCTTGATGACCTGAAGCAGCGTGATCTTGAAGAAGATCTGTGTCTTGGTCATGCCGAGCACCTGACCGGCCTCATACTGACCGTTCGGGATGGCCTGAATGCCGCCGCGGAAGATCTCGGAGAAATAGCAGGCGTAGTTGATGACGAACGACAGCAGAGCGGCGCCGAAGCGCGGCGCCTGCATGCCCCACAGCAGTGCGGGGCCGTAAAAGATGACGATGATCTGGAGCATGAGCGGCGTGCCGCGTACCGCCCAGACGACGGTCTTGACGAGGGCGCGCAGCGGCGTGAAGCGGCTCATCGAGCCGAAGCTGATGATGAGTCCGAGCGGCAGCGCGAACACGAGCGTCAGACAGAAAAGCTGTATCGTGGTAACGAAGCCGCCCATCAGGCTTAGGGTTACGTTAGCAAACATGGTTGGTTCCTCTCTTTATCCTCTCTGAATGCAAAGGCAGAAGACGAATTGATGCCCTCTGCCTTGCGCTGATTTTTTATTTAGTTGCAGGATTACGGAGCGACGATAGCTTCCTGTACGCCGTACTTCTCTGCGAGCTTTTCAACCGTGCCGTCCTCGTAAGCGGACTTGTAGAAATCGTTGAATGCAGCGGTCAGATCGGAGTCCTTGCGGAAGCCGACAACGTAGTTTTCCGGCTCGTCGCCGTTTGCTTCGTTGAGGTCGAGCGTGTAAACGAGGTTCGGGTAGCTGGTGCCCTCGCCGATCATCGCGCCGGCCATCAGCAGGTCGATAACGCAGGCATCAGAGGTGCCGGCAGCAACTTCCATCAGGGCATCTGCCTGAGACTGTACCTCGGTAGCGGTCAGACCGAGCACATCAGCGGCAGCAGCGCCTGCGGAACCAGCCTCAACTGCGAAGGACAGCTCCTTAACGCCGTCCAGATCCTTGGCAGCGTCCGCCTTATCGGACGGAACGACAACGACCTGTGCGTTGGTCGCATACGGGCTGGAGCAGTTCATCGAGGTCTTGACCTCGTCGGTCAGCGTCATGCCGTTCCATACAGCGTCAACGCCCTTGCCGTCAAGCTCCATGACCTTGTTGTTCCAGTTGATCTCAAGGAACTCAGCCTCAACGCCGATGCTCTCGGCGAAAGCCTTGGCCATGTCGGCGTCAAAGCCGATCCACTCGTCCGAGCCGTCTTCCTTATAATCCATCGGCGCGAAATCCGTGATGCCGACGACCAGCTTGCCCTGGCTCTTGACGTATTCCAGATCGCTGTCAGCGGCAGCGGACGTATCGGTGGAACTGCCATTGGCGGCGGTGTCATTGGCCTTTGTGGTCGAGACGCAGCCGGCGAGCATGGATGCACTCAGTGCGCCTGCGGTGAGCAGTGCAAGCAGCTTTTTGGTTTTCATGGGGTGATCCTCCTAAAATTCTGTCGTTAACTTGTTTACTATTATAACACTTTACTGTGATAAATCAAGAGGGAATTGGAAAAATATTTTCGGAGGTAGAGAAATTTCGCAGACGGACAGGAAAGTGCCCGCGAAACTGGCTTTTTCTGATGAATTTATGGGCATATTGCCCGGCTGTGCTTGACCGAAACAGACAGATATAGTATAATGTATGCGATTGTTAAGGAATAGACAAGGAGCGCGGGACGAGGACGCACCCCGTGCACGCTCCGTATCAGGAGGTTATCGCGATGGATTTCGCAGCACTGTATCAAAGCAAGCTGACGACGCCCGAAGAGGCGGTCAAGGTCGTCAAGAGCGGCGACTGGGTGGACTACGGCTGGTGCACCGGCACCCCGAACGCGCTCGACAAGGCGCTCGCCGCACGCATGGGCGAGCTGGAGAACGTTAATTTCCGCGGCGGCGTGCTCATGCGCCGTCCGGCGATTTTCGATGTTCCGGACGCAGCCGATCATCTGACCTGGAACTCGTGGCATATGTCGGGCATCGAGCGCAAGGCGTGCATGGAGGGCTTCGGCTTCTACTCCGCGCTGCGCTACTCCGAGCTGCCGCGCTGGTACCGCGAGAACGTCCGTCATGTCAATGTAGCCATGATTCAGGTGGCGCCGATGGACGCACACGGCTGGTTCAGCTTCGGTCCGCAGGCTTCGCACCTGAAAGCCATCTGCGATGTATCCGATGTTATCATCGTTGAGGTCAACAAGTATATGCCGCGCTGCCTCGGCCTGTGCGAGGAAGCAATCCACGTTTCCGAGGTCGATATGATCGTCGAGAACGATGCTCCGATGCCGGAAATGGGCGGCGGCGGCGCGCCGAGCGCGGTCGATGAAGCGGTAGCGAAGCTGATCGTTGAGGAAATTCCGAACGGCGCGTGCCTCCAGCTGGGTATCGGCGGCATGCCGAACACGGTCGGCGCAATGATCGCGGAGTCCGACCTCAAGGACCTCGGCGTTCACACCGAGATGTACGTTGACGCTTTCGTTGACATCGCGAAGGCGGGCAAGATCAATGGCTCGAAAAAGGCCATCGACACCGGCAAGCAGGTGTTTGCCTTCGGCGCAGGCACCCAGAAGCTGTACGACTACGTGAACAACAACCCCGAGTGTATGTCCGCGCCGGTTTCCTACACCAACGACGCACGCACCATCGCGCAGATCGACAACTTCATCTCCATCAACAACATCGTTGACGTTGACCTGTTCGGTCAGATGAATGCGGAGTCCGCCGGCATCAAGCAGATTTCCGGCGCAGGCGGTCAGCTCGACTTCGTGCTCGGCGCGTACCTGTCCAAGGGCGGCAAGAGCTTTATCTGCTGTTCGTCCACCTTCAAGAAGAAGGACGGCACGCTTGAGAGCCGCATCCGTCCGACGCTCGAAACCGGTTCGGTCGTTACCGATGCCCGTCCGTGCGCACACTGGTTCGTCACCGAGTACGGCAAGGTCAACCTCAAGGGTCTGACTGCATGGCAGCGTGCCGAGGCACTGATTTCGGTCGCGCACCCGGATTTCCGCGAGCAGCTCATTCAGGACGCAGAGAAAATGCGTCTGTGGCGCCGCTCCAACAAGCGATAATTTCACAAAAGACAGAGGGACTGCTTCATCGAGAGGCAGTCCCTTTTTCATACCTTATTACATAATGTACGGTTTCGCGAGGAAAATATCGTCGAGGAGCGCCCTGCCGCTCTCCGTGCGGAACAGCCGTTCGCGTGCGGCAAGTATGCTTTCACGCGGCAGTCCGTCCTCGTCGGCGTTCACCAGAAAATCCGCTTCGAGCAGGATGCGGAAATCCGTGTCCTCCCCGGCGCCATAGCTGTGGTGGTGCGCAATCAGCCAGCAGACGCGGCGGCTTTCCTCCTCGTCCGCTCCGGCCTCGCGCAGCAGGGGACGGGCGACAGCCGGGCCTTCCTGTTCCTGATACGGGCCGGCGGACGAGCCGAACCTGCGCTCCGCCTCATGGATGCCAATGTCGTGCAGCAGCGCTGCGGCCCCGAGCATATTCTGCGTGTGTGTATCCAGACCCTCGCTGCGGCCGAGCAGCTGACAGTAGCCGTATACCTTTATAAAGTGCTGCACGCGGCGCGGGTCGCCTGCGTCATAATGCACCGCAAGCGCGGCGAGCTTCGCAATGTCAATCATAGCTGAGCCTCCTTTTTTGAAGCGATTGTATCACGCGCGCGGGAGAATTGCAAGTGGCAGGGGAGAGGGGCGCACCGGAGTGCTGCCAGGCACTTCTATATATTTACTGAAATACCGCCATTTTGCAAGTCGTTCGGCGGCCGACTTCATTTTATGAGGAAAACCACCAATTTCAGATGGGTTTTCTCATGAAAAAAATGTATAATTTTAACCTGCTAAATTATTGCACTTTTCCGCAAATTATTATATACTATAAGCATACTACCGCATGTATGTAAGTTATCCCGTACTTTTCCTGTAATATGAAAAGGCACTGCGGCAGAATTGCAAGGAGGAAAACCAAAATGGCACTTACCAATTCCTATCTGAAGAGCGTTTACGAAACTGTCGAAAAGCGCAACCCGAACGAGCCTGAGTTTCAGCAGGCGGTTTACGAAGTTCTCGAAAGCCTGGAGCCGGTCGTAGAGGCTCGCCCGGAGCTTGAGAAGAACGGCATCATGGAGCGCATCGTTGAGCCGGAGCGCATGCTTCAGTTCCGTGTTCCGTGGGTTGACGACGAGGGCAAGGTTCGCGTAAACCGCGGCTTCCGCGTTCAGTTCAACTCCGCAATCGGCCCCTACAAGGGCGGTCTGCGTCTGCATCCCTCTGTTAACGCTTCTGTTATCAAGTTCCTCGGCTTCGAGCAGTGCTTTAAGAACAGCCTGACCACCCTCCCGATGGGCGGCGGCAAGGGCGGCTCCGACTTCGACCCGAAGGGCAAGTCCGACGCTGAGATCATGCGTTTCTGCCAGTCCTTCATGACCGAGCTGTGCAAGCACATCGGCCAGTTCACCGACGTTCCGGCTGGTGACATCGGTGTAGGCGGCCGTGAGATCGGCTTTATGTTTGGTCAGTACAAGCGTCTGCGCAACGAGTACACCGGCGTTCTGACCGGCAAGGGCCTGTCCTACGGCGGTTCTCTGGCTCGTACCGAGGCTACCGGCTACGGCCTGTGCTACTACATGAAGGAAATGCTCGCATACAAGGGTACTTCCTTCGAGGGCAAGACTGTTGCAATCTCCGGTTCCGGCAACGTTGCGATCTACGCCTGCCAGAAGGCTACCCAGCTGGGCGCTAAGGTCGTTACCATGTCCGATTCCAACGGCTTCATCTACGATCCGAACGGCATCAACCTCGATGTTGTCAAGGACATCAAGGAAGTAAAGCGCGGCCGCATCAAGGAGTATGCTGAGCGCGTTGCAGGCAGCACCTACACCGAGGGTCAGCGTCCGTGGGGCGTAAAGTGCGACATCGCTCTGCCGTGCGCTACCCAGAACGAACTGAACGAGGAGAACGCGAAGGCTCTGATCGCCAACGGCTGCAAGTTCGTAGCTGAGGGCGCTAACATGCCGTCCACTCCGGAAGCTGTTGCAGCATTCCAGGCAGCAGGCGTATTCTTCGGCCCGGCAAAGGCTGCTAACGCAGGCGGCGTTGCTACCTCCGGTCTGGAGATGAGCCAGAACTCCCTGCGTCTGTCCTGGACCTTCGAGGAAGTTGACCAGCGTCTGCACGACATCATGGTCAACATCTTCCATACCTGCATCACCGCAGCCGAGAAGTACGGCCACAAGGATAACCTCGTCATGGGCGCAAACATCGGCGGCTTCGAGAAGATCGCTGACGCTATGCTCGCACAGGGCGTATGCTAAAAGCTTCGCTTTCGTTATGAAGGGCAAAGCCCTTCATAACGAGGGTCGGTGTCGCCGCACCGCCTGAAAGGCGGGCGGGAACACCTATTGCACCAGAAAGGACCCGGAATTATCGATTCCGGGCCCTTTCTGCTTTTGTTAAAAAAGTCAGGCGCATGTCCTGACTTTTTTGCCGCGCATAGCGCGGCTTTGAATGGCACGCTTCGCGTGCAGGGCAGGGGAGGGCATGGTGCAGGACGATGGGGATAGTTTTGACCGGAGGATGTTTTTGGGGTCTGCTGTTAAGAGGGGATTTGTCTTTGCTATATTTTTGTGAACGTTTTGTGAAGTCGGTTGACATTGAGAATGAGTGATGTATAATATGTTAGCAGACTAACAGTAAGGAGGCTAACAATGCATCGCTGTGACCATAACGAATGCTGCGGCCACTCGAATGACCGCATCGGAGCAGAAATCGGTATGCTGCACAACCTGCTTCGGCGTCAGATGGCGTGCATGACAGAAAAAAGTGCCAATTCGGCCAATGTGACCGGCATGCAGGCGATGATCGTGCATCATCTGATCCTGCGCGAGAAGGAAGGCGATCTGTTTCAGAAGGATATCGAGAGCGCGTTCCAGATGCGTCGCTCGACCGCCACGGGAATTCTGCAGCTCATGGAGCAGCACGGTATCCTGCGCCGCGAGCCGGTCGCGCATGACGGACGGCTCAAGCGTCTGGTGCTGACCGACCGTGCGCGCGCGATGGACGAACGGATCACCGAGCGCATGGAGCAGATGGAGCAGATGCTGCGCCGGGGAATCACAGAGGAGGAGCTGAACAACTGGTTTGCCGTCAGCGAGAAAATCCGCTCCAATCTGGAACAATACCAATGCAGCACTTGCAGGGAGGAACACAGAAATGATAAAAACACTGCTCAAAAGCGTGCGTGAGTTCAAAAAAGACGCGCTTCTCACGCCGCTCTTTGTCGTGCTTGAGGTCGTCATGGAGGTCGTTATCCCCTTCATCATGGCCGAGCTTATCGACAAGGGCATCGATGCGCAGAACATGGGCGCTATCTGGAAATACGGCCTGATTCTGGTCGCGTGCGCGATGCTTGCACTGGTTTTCGGCGCGGCGGCCGGCACCTACGCGGCGCGGGCCTCGACCGGCTTCGCCCGCAACCTCAGACACGATATGTACTATGCGGTGCAGGATTTTTCGTTCTCGAACATCGATAAGTTCTCCACCGGCTCCATCGTCACCCGTCTGACGACCGACGTCACGAACGTGCAGAACGCCTTTCAGATGTGTACGCGAATTGCGGTGCGCTGCCCGGTCATGCTGATCTTTTCGTTCGCAGCCGCGGCGAAGATCAACGGCCGCATGGCGCTTATCTTTCTCGCGGTCGCGCCGGTTCTGGCCATCGGCCTCGGCATTCTGATGCGCATTGTCGGCCCGGTTTTCGAGCGCGTATTCAAGATTTATGACCGTCTGAACACGGTCGTGCAGGAAAACGTGCACGGCATCCGCGTCGTCAAGGCTTACGTCCGCGAGGACCACGAAACCGAGAAATTCGAGAACGTTTCCGAGCTGCTCTACCGCACCTTCTCCAAGGCGCAGAAAACCCTCGCCGCGAATATGCCGCTCATGCAGTTCTGCATGTACGCCTGCATGCTGCTCATTTCGTGGTTCGGCGCACGCCTGATTGTCGGCGGCTCGATGACCACCGGCGAACTGACCAGTATGTTCTCCTACACAATGCAGATTCTGATGAGCCTGATGATGGTCGCGATGGTTTTCGTCATGATTACGATGGCAAAGGCGAGCGCAGAGCGCGTTGTCGAGCTGCTGACCGAGAAATCCGACCTGCACAACCCGGCGAACCCGGTCCGCGAGGTCGCAGACGGCTCCATCGACTTCGACAACGTTGATTTCAGCTACAAGGGCGACAAGAAAAAGCTCGCGCTGCGCGATGTTGACCTGCATATCAAGTCCGGTCAGACCATCGGCATCCTCGGCGGCACCGGCTCGTCCAAGTCCTCGCTCGTCCAGCTTATCCCGCGTCTGTACGACGTGACGAGCGGCGCGGTCAAGGTCGGCGGCGTAGACGTCCGCGACTACGACATCGAAACCCTGCGCGATGAGGTTGCCATGGTGCTCCAGAAGAACGTGCTGTTCTCGGGCACCATCAAGGAAAACCTCCGCTGGGGCAACGAGAACGCATCTGACGAGGAGCTTCAGCGCGTCTGCCGTCTGGCGCAGGCCGATGAGTTCATTCAGCAGATGCCGGACAAATACGACACCCATATCGAGCAGGGCGGCACCAACGTTTCGGGCGGTCAGAAGCAGCGACTCTGTATCGCGCGTGCGCTGCTGAAAAAGCCGAAGATCCTCATCCTCGACGACTCGACGAGCGCGGTCGACACCAAGACCGATGCACTGATTCGCCGCGCGTTCGCGGAGGAGATCCCGAACACCACCAAGATTATCATTGCACAGCGCGTTTCCTCGGTACAGGACGCGGACCAGATCGTTATTCTGGACGGCGGCGCAGTGCAGGCGGTCGGCACGCATGACGAGCTGCTCGCCACCAACACGATTTATCAGGAAATCTACAACCAGCAGAACAGAAAGGGCGGTGAAGAATAATGGCAGGATCTCAGATGCGCGGACCGGGCGGCCGCCGCATGATGGGCGGCAAGCGCAGCAAGAACCCGAAAAAGACGCTCGACCGTCTGATGAAATATATCGGCAGGGGATACGGCATTCAGTTCGGTATCGTGCTGATCTGCATTATTTTCTCGGCGGTAGCGAACGTTGCCGGCTCGATGTTCCTCCGCGACCTCATCGACGATTACGTTGCGCCGCTGCTGCTTCAGGCGTCGCCTGTGTTCACCCAGCTTATCCATGCGCTGATGGTGATGGCGGTCATTTACCTCATCGGTATCGCAACGACCTTCCTTTATAACTGGCTGATGGTCGGCATTTCGCAGGGCGTGCTCAAGCGCGTGCGCGACGATATGTTTGAGCATATGCAGACGCTCCCCATCCGCTATTTCGACACCAACACCCACGGCGACCTCATGAGCCACTTTACGAACGATACCGATACGCTCCAGCAGATGCTCAGCCAGTCGGTCCCGCAGATGTTCTCGTCCGCCATGACCATCATCTCGGTGCTCATCGGCATGATCGTGACCAACATCTGGCTGACGATTTTCGTTCTGCTCGGTGTGGCGGTCATGCTCGTTGTCGTCAAGAATATCGGCGGCAGGTCCGCGCGCTACTTCCTCGCGCAGCAGACCTCGCTCGGCAAGGTCAACGGCTACATCGAGGAAATGGTCAACGGCCAGAAGGTCGTCAAGGTATTCTGCCACGAGGACAAGTGCAAGGAGCAGTTTGACGAGCTGAATGATGAGCTGCGTCAGGCGGCCTGCAACGCGAACACCTTCGCGAATATCCTCATGCCGATCATGGGCAACATCGGCAACCTGCTGTACGTGCTCGTGGCGGTGGTCGGCGGTACGCTGGCGCTGTCCGGCGTCGTCGGCGACAGCATCACGGTCGGCGTTATCGCGTCCTTCCTCCAGCTGACCAAGTCGTTCACCATGCCTGTCACTCAGATTTCTCAGCAGTTCAACTCGATCATCATGGCGCTTGCAGGCGCGGAGCGTATCTTCGAGCTGATGGACGAGGAGCCGGAGGCTGATAACGGCTATGTAACCCTCGTCAACGCCCGCTACAACAAGGAGGGCGAGCTGGTCGAAACCAAGGAAAGAACCGGCATCTGGGCGTGGAAGCACCCGCACGAGGACGGCACGACCACCTTCACACAGCTGCGCGGCGACGTGCGCTTCTTCGATGTGGACTTCGGCTACAACCCGGATAAAATCGTCCTGCACGATATAACGCTGTACGCGGAGCCAGGTCAGAAGGTTGCCTTTGTCGGCGCGACCGGCGCAGGCAAGACCACCATCACCAACCTCATCAACCGCTTCTACGACATCGCGGACGGCAAAATCCGCTATGACGGCATCAACATCAACAAAATCAAAAAGGCTGACCTGCGCCGTTCACTCGGCATCGTGCTTCAGGATACCAACCTGTTCACCGGCACCATCCGCGACAACATCCGCTACGGCAATCTGGATGCAACGGACGAGGAAATCGTGGCGGCGGCTCAGCTGGCCGGTGCGGATGACTTTATCCGCCGTCTGCCGGACGGCTACGATACCGTAATTGACGGGGACGGAGGCAGCCTGTCGCAGGGCCAGCGTCAGCTGCTCTCGATCGCCCGCGCGGCGGTAGCCGACCCGCCGGTCATGATTCTCGACGAGGCGACCAGCTCGATCGACACACGCACCGAGGCCATCGTGCAGGCAGGCATGGACGGCCTGATGCACGGCCGCACGGTATTCGTTATCGCGCACCGCCTGTCTACTGTTCAGAACGCGGACGTTATCATGGTGCTTGAGCTTGGTCACATCATCGAGCGCGGCAACCATGAACAGCTGATTGCCGAGCACGGCAAGTATTATCAGCTCTACACCGGCGCATTCGAACTCGAATAAAAATGCAGAAAATGCCCTCCGGACGCTCGCATGAGCCGATGGAGGGAATTTTGCTGTAAAGATGCGGAAAATGCGAAGATTTGCGAAGAGAGACCGGGATACTTGACACAAAAACCTGCAAAAATCGAGAAGTGCGCAGGAGGAACACTGCAATACCGAAAATCACTGCGTTTCACGCCGAAATATCATCGCGCTACCGGTAGCGTTACCGCAAAAGCATGGAAAAACACCGCAGCAGACGGGAAAACGCCCGTTTATGCTGCGGTGTATTTTTTGCGGATTATTCGTCCTTGCCGGTTTCGGAGGACCGACTCCAGAACGCCTGCCACTTCTCCTTGACGCCCGAGCCGGTCTGGCGCGAAATGGAGATTTGCCGCCCGTCGAGCAGGTACAGATTGTTCTTTTCCATGCGGCTCGCGTAGCGGAGATTGACGACAGCGGACACGCTGCACTGCACGAACTGGTCGTGAGTGAGCAGGGACGCTATCTCGGTCTTGAACGAGTTGCGGATAGTCGGCGTTTGAAGCACGCTGCCGTCCTCAAGCGTGTAGCGAATCGTGCGTCCGTCGAGCTCAGCCGTCACCAGCTCGTCGAGCGATACCATGCGGACGGACGGGCC
>UQVU01000048.1 GCA_900544475.1 uncultured Butyricicoccus sp. | reverse complement strand
AACGATAAGCATAAGATTTACAGCGGCGGGGTGAGGGCAGAAGGTGAATTGCGGCACAGCCGCAAGAGAAGCCGCCCTGGGGCGCCCCACCCTACGAGAAATGAAAGCCTTAGTGTTCTCTTAATTTAGAGCGCTTCCGCGCACTTATTCAGTCTGTCAAGCACCTTTTCCTTGCCCAGGATACCCATAACGGTCTGGAGGTCGGGCGCGTTCTGGCGGCCGGCGACTGCGACACGGACAACCATGGAAACGTCGCCTACCGCGCCCTTGAAGGCGGACGGGTCAGCCTTGTACGCCTTGGTGTCGGCAGCGTAGCCGTGTGCAGAAGCAATCTGCTTCATCTTTTCAAAGAAGCCATCCGGCGTGTCGTTTTCGTCGAAAACGCCTGCAAAATCCGCAAGAATTGCCTTTGCGTCCTCGGCGGAAACGCGCTCCGGCATGGTATAGTCCGGGGCGAACAGCTCATCGAACATGAAGTCCATGTAGCCCTTTGCGTCCGACCAGAGAGCGAGGTCCTTGCGCGGCTTCTTGCCGCCGCGGCCGATGGCGAGATATGCCTTGGAGAACGCCGGGTCGCGGGTCAGGAGCGCATGGAACTCCTGGTCGTTCGCCGCGCTCCACTCAGAAACGTAGCCGTAGACCTCATCGGCGGTCATGCGGGAAATGACGTTCTTGGAAACGTCGCGCAGCTTCTCGATGTCGAACAGTGCGCCCGAACCGCTCATCTTCTTGGTGGTGAACGGGAAATCGTTCATCGGCAGGGTCGGATTTGCGCGGCGCCACTCCTCGAAGTTGGAGTTCAGGAGCGTCATCAGGTACTCGAGCACCGCCGAGACCGGATAGCCCTCCTTGGCGTAGAAGGTCAGCGCCAGCTCGGGGTCCTTGCGCTTGGACAGCTTGCGCTTGCCGCCGGTCTCGGGGTCGATTTTCATGAGCTGCGCGGTGTGCGCGTACTTCGGCGCCTTCCAGCCCATCGCGCGGAACAGCTGAAGGTGTACCGGCAGGGTCGCGAGCCATTCCTCGCCGCGGACAACGATGGTCGTGCCCATCAGGTGGTCATCGACTACGTGCGCGAAGTGGTAGGTCGGGATACCGTCCGACTTCAGGATAACAACGTCCTGATCGTTCTCGGTGACTTCCATCTTGCCCTTTACGAGGTCCTCGTGGCGAATCTTATGCTCGATGCTGCCCTCGGAACGGAAGCGGACGACATACGGCGTGCCCTTGGCAAGCTCCGCCTCGATGTCCTCCATCGGACGGTCGCGCCAGACGGCGTACTTGCCGTAGTAGCCGAAGTTCTCCTTGTTTTCCTCCTGCTGCTTGTGCGCGGCGGCGAGCTCTTCCTCGGTGCAGAAGCAGGGGTATGCCATGCCGCGCTCAACGAGGCTCTTGACGAAGGTCTGGTAGATTTCGGCACGCTGGCTCTGGCGGTAGGGGCCGTAGATGCCGGTCTCGCCGTCGGTGGTCGCGCCCTCGTCGAACGGCAGGCCGAACGACTTGAATGCGTCAATGATCATCTGCACGCCGCCCTCGACCTCACGCTTGCGGTCGGTATCCTCGATGCGCAGATAGAAAACGCCCTTGGACTGGTGCGCGAGGCGCTCGTCTACGAGTGCGCCGTACAGGTTGCCGAGGTGCATGAAGCCCGTGGGGCTCGGGCCCATACGGGTGACCTTCGCGCCTTCGGGCAGGTCGCGCTTCGGATAGCGTGCCTCGATGTCCTCCGGCGTGGTATTGATATGCGGAAACAGCTTTTCCGCAAGCAGTTTGTAATCCATTTACTTCACTCCAAGTACACATTTCAGACAGTGTTCCGACCTTGCGGCTCGGATATCTGCCCACGATATGAATATTTTAACACAGTGCGCCATCAGACGCAAGGCATTTCACGGTTTTCCGCGCGAAAGGCGCACAATATCTTGCCTGATCGCGCGGTATGTATTATAATGTACACTGAAATAAAATTTTTTCAGGAGATTGCTATGAAACGACTTATCGCGGCTTCGCTCCTGCTGCTCGGCCTTGCCGGGTGCGGCGGCAGCGCGCAGCCGTATTCCACCGACTTTTTCGCCATGGACACCTTCATGTCGGTCAAGGTGCTCTCGAAGGACGGCGAAAGCCTCGCGCAGCAGTGCGAAAGCGAGATAAATTCGCTCGAAAGCGTGCTCTCGCGCACGAGAGAGGACACCGACATCGCAAAGCTGAACGCCGCAGACGGCGCGGAGGTCACGCTCTCGGACGAGGGCGCGAAGCTGCTTTCCCTCGCGCTTGACCTGTCCGCCGCAACGAACGGCGCGTATGACCCGACGGTTGCGCCCTTAACCGACCTCTGGGGCATCGGCACCGACCACCAGAAGGTTCCCTCGCAGAGCGAGATTGACGCCGCGCTCCAGACCGTCGGCACCGCGCACGTTCACGAAAACGGCGACGCCGTCACCCTTGACTCCGGCTCAAAAATCGACCTCGGCGGCATCGCAAAGGGCTACGCCGCAGACCTCTGCGCGGATATTCTGAAAAGCGCGGACGCGGACGGCCTGCTCGTCCTTGGCGGCAACATCTACGCCGTCGGCACGAACGAGGGCAAGGACTGGAACATCGGCATTGCCGACCCGGACGACTCCGCAGACACCATCGCCGCCGTTGCGGTGCATGACCTCTCGGTCGTGACCTCGGGCGACTACGAGCGCTATTTCGAGCAGGACGGCGTGCGCTATCACCACATTTTCGACCCTAAAACCGGCTATCCGGCGGCGTCCGGCCTGCGCAGCGTCACCGTCATCGACGCAAACTCCACCCGTGCGGACGCGCTGACGACCGCCCTCTTTGTCATGGGGGCGGACAAGGGCCGCGCGTACTGCGAGGAGAACGGCATCGCCGCCGTGTTCGTCACCGCGGATAAGCAGGTTTTCACCACCTCGCGTGTCGCGGACGTCTGCACCTTTACGTTCACGGGCGAGGACAAGGGGTACACCTATGCGCAGTAGAATGAAATGGGGCGATTTCGTCATTATCGGCGCGGTTCTGGCGCTTGCGAGCGCGATGCTTGCTTTTTTCGCCCTGCGTGCCTCCGGCGACACGCTGTACGCCGAGGTCTGGCAGAACGACGAGCTCATTGAGCGCGTTGCCCTCACCGACTCGACCGATAAGACGATCGACCTTGACGGGCACAACGTTATCGTGCTGCACGGAAAGACCGCCGAAATCCAGTCCGCCGACTGCCCGGATCAGGTCTGCGTGCGCACCGGACGGCTCACCCGCGCGGGTCAGGTCGCGGTCTGCCTGCCCAACCGCGTCATTCTCAAGCTGACCGGCACATCAACCGACGGCATCGACGCCATCGTATCCTGAGGAGGCCGCTATGAAACGTTCCCGAGAGCTGACGGTCTGCGGCATGCTGACCGCCCTCGCCATTATCCTTTCCATCGTTGAACGCGCGTTCCCGCTCGACGCCATCATTCCCATCCCGGGCGTCAAGCTCGGTCTTGCGAATGTCGTGACGCTGTTCGCGCTGACGCGGCTCGGACTGCGCGACTCGCTTGCGGTCGTTGTTTGCCGCGTGACCCTCGCCTCCCTCTTGATGGGCAGCGTGACCGCGTTTCTGTTTTCGCTGTTTGGCGGACTGCTCGCGCTTTTCGTCATGTGGGCGCTGCTGCACGCCGAAGGGCGCTTCTGCTCGCTGCTCGGCGTGAGCGTCGCAGGTGCGGCCGCCCACAACATCGGCCAGATCTGCGCCGCGGTGCTCTGGATGAAAACCGCCGCCGTGCTGACCTATCTGCCCTATCTGCTCGTGATGAGCGTCCCGCTCGGACTTGTGACCGGTCTGGTGTGCGCGGTCGTGCTGACGCATATGAAAAAAATCGACCTTCATGCATAATTTTTCGTTTTTCCTCGCACAATAGTCACAAAAGCGAGGAGGAAAAACGCTATGAAAACACTTTGCACTCTGCTCATTGCTCTGCTGTGCGCCCTCGGTCTCAGCGCCTGCGGCAATAACGGCACAGACACGCCCGACACGCAGCAGAACCAGACCGAACCCGACGCAACCGCCCCCGACACGAACACGAACGTGCCGCCCGAGGGCAACGTAAACTCGCAGGGCCCGGACGGAACCGCAGGCGACGGCACCGTGACGGGCGACCTTAAAAACGCGGCGGACGACGTCGGAAACGCGGTCGGCGGCGCGATGGACGACATGGGCGACGCCGCAAAAAACGCAGGTAAAGCAGTAAGTGATAAGGAAAATCCGTAAAAACACTCGAACGAACAAAAGCGGCAGGTTTTCACGCCTGCCGCTTTGTTTTATCTTCTTTGACAGTTTTTATTCGTCGTCCTGGAGGGCATCAAAGCCTTCTGCGCCGGTGCGGACCTTGATAACGTTTTCTACGTCGTAGACGAAGATCTTGCCGTCACCGATATGACCGGTGTACAGAACCTTCTTGACCGTCTCAACAACGGTTTCAACCGGAACCTTGGAAACAACGACCTCCATCTTGAGCTTGGGCAGCAGGGTAACGTCTACCTCTGCGCCGCGGTAATACTCCGCCGCGCCCTTCTGTACGCCGCAGCCGATTACGTTCGTGACCGTCATGCCGGATACACCGATGTCCGCGAGCGCTTCCTTGAGCACCTCAAACTTGGACTGCTTGGTGATGATAACGACCTTGCTCAGCTTGTGGTCTGCGCCCTCGGTCGTGACCTTGGTAACAGGAACTGCCTTCTCGACAGCTACCGGAATGGTGTCCTTGATCTTTGCGGCCGCCTCGCCGGAACGAGTGCCCAGAACGGTCGGAACGACCGGCATAAAGTCCGCATAAGCGGAGGACAGGCCGTGCTCCGGCTTGTCGAGACCCATGATCTCCTCAGCCTCGGATACACGCAGGCCGATGGTGTGCTTGATAACGTTGAATACGATGGTCATGGTGATAGCGACCCATGCAATGACTGCGACAACGCCGAGGAGCTGGATGCCGAGGAAGTGGAAGCCGCCGCCATAGAACACGCCGAGAGGCTGGGCCTCGGTGCCGTTGTAGTATGCGAAGAAGCCGGTAAGGATGGTGCCGAGTGCGCCGTTGATGCAGTGTACGCCGACAGCGCCGACCGGGTCATCGACCTTGAGCTTCTGGTCTACGAACTCGATGCCGAATACCACTGCGAAGCCTGCGCAGATGCCGATGATCGCGGAACCCATCGGGGTGACAACGTCACAGCCTGCGGTGATAGCGACCAGACCGGCGAGCGAGCCGTTCAGCGTCATGGAAACATCAGGCTTCTTGTAGCGAATCCAGGTGATGCACATAACGGTTACGGTAGCGACCGCCGCCGCCATGTTAGTGGTAACGAATACGCGGGATGCGACCTCCGCGCCGCCGCCGGACAGTGCAACGGTAGAGCCGCCGTTGAAGCCGAACCAGCAGAACCACAGGATGAAGCAGCCGAGTGCGCCGAGCGTCAGAGAGTGGCCCGGGATAGCGCGCGCCTTGCCGTCCTTGGTGTACTTGCCGATACGGGGACCGAGGATAGCCGCGCCGACAAATGCCGCAACGCCGCCGACCATATGTACCGCCGTGGAACCGGCAAAGTCATGGAAGCCGAGCTGTGCGAGCCAGCCGCCGCCCCAGATCCAGTGACCGGAAATCGGGTAGATGACCGCAGAAATGATCATCGAGTAGATGCAGTATGCGGAGAACTTGGTGCGCTCTGCCATCGAGCCGGAAACGATGGTCGCGGCCGTTGCGCAGAACACGGTCTGGAAGATCAGCGTCGTCCAGTTGTAGCCGTCGCCGACTACGCCGTCCGCAAGGAAATCAAAGCCGCCGAAGAACGGGCTTACCGTGCCGAACATGATGCCGAAGCCGAGAATCCAGAAAATCGGCGTACCGAGCGAGAAGTCCATCAGGTTTTTCATGATGATGTTGCCGGCGTTCTTCGCACGGGTGAAGCCTGTTTCCACCATCGCGAAGCCGGCCTGCATGAAGAATACCAGTGCCGCTGCAACGAGCGTCCAGCCGACGTCTACCGATGTCGCAAGAGCGAGAATGTCCATTGAGTAAAACCCCCTAAAAAATTATGGCGTGTATCTCCCCCGCTCCCGAAGGAACAAGGGGAAATACACGCCATTGTGTATAGAAAAATATTTTCTAACGAATGTAACTGCTGCTCTTATACGTAGAACAGGATGTCAGAGTAGGTCGGGAACGGCCAGAACTTCTTGCCGACCAGGCCCTCGAGCTTGTCAGCCGGTGCGCGGACCGCGTCCATCGCAGCGATGACAGTATTGTGGTAATAGTGCGCGGTTTCGGTGTTGTCGCCGGACGGCGCCGCAGCGATCGCCTCGTCAAGCGCCGTATTCTTTGCGTACAGCTCCTCAGTCAGCTCGGAAACCTTGCCCAGCAGGCCGGCTTCCATGCCGCCGGATACACCGGCCGCCTTCTTGCTGTTGATGGTGCCTGCCAGCTCGCCCTCGAACGCGATGCACGCCGGAGTGATCTCCTCACGTACCATGTCGCTCATGGTCATCGCCTCGATATGCAGGATCTTGTTGTACTCCTCGAGCTGGGTCTCCATACGGGAATGAATTTCCTCGGCGGTGTAGACGTTGTGCTTTGCGAACAGGTCGAGGTTCTTCTGGTCAACGTAGTGCGGGAAGGCATCGGCTGCGCTCTTGAAGTTGAGCAGGCCGCGCTTCTCTGCCTCGACGACCCAGGACTCGTCGTAGCCGTTGCCGTTGAAGATGATGCGCTTGTGCGCCTTGATCTCGCGCTTAATGAGCGCCATGAGAGCCGCTTCGAAGTCCTCTGCGCCCTCGAGCTCATCTGCGAACTGACGCAGCGCTTCTGCGACTGCGGTGTTCAGCATGATGTTCGCGCAGGCAATGTTGACCGAGGAGCCGAGAGAACGGAACTCGAACTTGTTGCCGGTGAAGGCGAACGGAGAGGTACGGTTGCGGTCGGTGGTGTCCTTCGGGATAGCCGGAAGAACCGCCGCGCCGAGGTTCATCTTGGTCTTGTCAACGTCGGTGTAGTCCGCGCCGGACTCGATGGCGTCCAGAATGCCCTGAAGCTCGTCGCCGATGAACATCGAAATGATAGCCGGAGGCGCTTCGTTCGCGCCCAGACGGTGGTCGTTGCCGGCAGACGCGACCGAGATGCGGAGCAGATCCTGATACTCGTCAACTGCCTTGACAACGGCGGTCAGGAACAGCAGGAACTGTGCGTTCTTGCCCGGATTCTTGCCCGGCTCGAGCAGGTTCTCGCCTGCATCGGTGGAAATAGACCAGTTGTTGTGCTTGCCGGAGCCATTAACGCCCTCGAACGGCTTCTCGTGCAGCAGGCAGGTAAAGCCATGCTTCTGAGCGACCGTGCGCATGACCTCCATGGTCAGCTGGTTGTGGTCGGTCGCGATATTGGTGGTCGAGAAGATCGGCGCCATCTCGTGCTGGCACGGTGCAACCTCGTTGTGCTTGGTCTTGGAGAGGATGCCGAGCTTCCACAGCTCCTCGTCGAGGTCCTGCATGAAAGCGGCAACGCGCGGACGGAGTGCACCGAAGTAGTGGTCATCCATCTCCTGGCCCTTCGGCGGCATCGCGCCGAACAGGGTGCGGCCGGTAAAGATGAGGTCCTTGCGCTTTGCGTAGTCCTCGCGGTTGATGAGGAAGTATTCCTGCTCAGGGCCGACGGTGGTGGTGACGCGCTTTACGTCCTTGCCGAACAGCTTGAGCACGCGGCACGCCTGCGTGCTGATGGCGTCCATCGAACGCAGCAGCGGGGTCTTCTTATCGAGGATCTGACCGGTGTAGGAGCAGAACGCGGTCGGAATGTAAAGGGAGCCGTCCTTTACGAAAGCGTAGCTGGTCGGGTCCCATGCGGTGTAGCCGCGCGCCTCGAACGTAGCGCGCAGGCCGCCGGACGGGAAGGAAGATGCATCCGGCTCGCCCTTGATCAGCTCCTTGCCGGAGAACTCCATCATCACGTGACCGTCGTCGGTCGGAGAGATGAAGGAGTCATGCTTCTCGGCGGTGATGCCGGTCATCGGCTGGAACCAGTGGGTGTAGTGGGTCGCGCCCTTGCTGATCGCCCAGTCCTTCATTGCCGTTGCAACAACAGCAGCAACGTCGGCGTCGATCGCAGTACCCTCGCGCATGGTCTTTTTCAGCTTCTTGTAAACGTCCTTGGGAAGACGTTCTTTCATCACGGCGTCGTTAAACACCATGCTGCCGAACAGCTCGGGAACATTCGTTGTGCTCATGAATGGTTCGCTCCTTACATATGTTAATTTTAATAGCAAACAAACTGAATAAAACAAAACAGGCGCTGCGGACTTTGTGCCCACAGCGCCTTTGCTGTTTACACTTTGCATTATAGCCGTCACATCCGGCTTTGTCAAGAGAAACCGCAGCGCTTTTTTTTCTTTTTGAAGATTTGGTGCGAGATACTTAAAATTCCAAAGGCTGCCGGGTGTTTTTTATGCAAGTTGCGAAAATCGTGTTTTTTGTACGCTTTCCGCTTGACGCAGAGCGATACCCTGCTATAAAATATAAAGCGAACAAAGGTGTTCGCCATAGCTGAGGATTTGGGCTTTCCCGTCCTCAGCTGCGGCGAGCACCTTTTTATTTTGTTAAATTTTCGCCGGCAAATACAAGCATAAATAAACTTGACTGACGGCAATCCCCGTTTCGATACGATCCCCACCGGGCGAAACGCGCCGGATCGTTCCCGAGAAGGGGCAGACATACGCATAAACAAGGAGGAAGCACCATGTTACAAAAAGAAGGGCAAGTCCGCATCCCCGCCGGCTGCGCGATCTCCGGCATCTTCCATAAGGACGGCGCACGCGAGAACGGCACCCGCATCATCGACTCCATCCGCACCATGCACGATCGTTCCAACGGCCTGGGCGGCGGTTTCGCCGGCTACGGCATCTATCCCGAGTACGCCGACTACTACGCGTTCCACGTATTCTTCGACACGCAGGCGGCCAAGGACGAGTGCGAGCGCGAGATCGAAAAGCACTTCGACATCGTAAACCTGTCCAAGATCCCGACCCGTCAGCATCCGCGCATCACGGATGAGCCGATGATCTGGCGTTATTTCGTCACCCCGCTGCCGACCAAGCTCGCCGCAAGCCAGCTCGACGAGCGCGAGTTCACCGCACGCTTCGTCATCCGCATCAACCACACGCTCGAAGGCGCGTACATCTTCTCCTCCGGCAAGAACATGGGCGTTTTCAAGGCCAACGGCTTCCCGGAGGACGTCGGAGAGTATTATATGCTCGAAAACTACGAGGCTTACTCGTGGACCTGCCACGGCCGCTATCCAACCAACACCCCGGGCTGGTGGGGCGGCGCACATCCGTTCGCGCTGCTCGATACCACGGTCGTCCACAACGGCGAGATTTCCTCTTACGACGCGAACCGCCGCTTCATCGAGATGTTCGGCTACTCGTGCGACCTGCTGACCGACACCGAGGTCATCACCTATATCATCGACTACCTCGGCCGCAAGCTGGGCCTCACCTACCCCGAAATCTCGAACGTTATCGCGGCTCCCTTCTGGTCCACCATCGAAAAGCAGGAGCCGCGCGAGCGCGAGCGCCTCACCTATCTGCGCAACGCCTTCGCCTCCCTCATGGTCACCGGCCCGTTCTCCATCCTCGTCGGCTACACCGGCGGCCTGATGGCGCTGAACGACCGTCTCAAGCTGCGCAGCATGGTCGTAGGCGAGAAGGACGAAACCGTGTACATCGCTTCCGAGGAATGCGCGATCCGCGTCATTGCCCCCGAGCTGGATAAGATCTGGGCGCCCCGCGGCGGCGAGGCTGTCATTGTCAACCTGAATGACGGAGGGAACAAGTAATGGCTATTGATTTCTTATATCCGCAGTATGAGGTCGTCCGCAATTACGACCGCTGCATCTGCTGCCGCGCCTGCGAGCGTCAGTGCGCCAACGAAGTACATTTTTACGACCCGGAATTTCAGAAGATGCAGGTCGACGAGTCCAAGTGCGTCGCCTGCCACCGCTGCGTATCGCTCTGCCCGACCCGTGCGCTCAAGGTCGTAAAGACCGACCACACCTTCAAGGAGAACGCGAACTGGACCGGCAAGGCCATCTCCGAGGTCTACCGTCAGGCAGGCTCGGGCGGCGTGCTGCTCTCCTCGATGGGCAACCCGGAGCCGTACCCGATCTACTGGGACAAAATCCTCATCAACGCTTCTCAGGTTACCAACCCCTCCATCGACCCGCTGCGTGAGCCGATGGAGACCAAGACCTTCCTCGGCAAGAAGCCGGGCAAGATCGAGCGCGACAAGGACGGCAACCTCGTTCCGAACATGACGCCGCAGCTTGAGCTGAACGTTCCCATCATGTTCTCCGCGATGAGCTACGGCTCCATCTCCTACAACGCCCACGCTTCCCTCGCCCGCGCGGCCTGCGCACTCGGCACCTATTATAATACCGGTGAGGGCGGCCTGCACAAAGACTTCTACCAGTACGGCCCGCACACCATCGTTCAGGTCGCGTCCGGCCGCTTCGGCGTACACAAGGACTACCTCGAAGCCGGCGCCGCTATCGAGATCAAGATGGGTCAGGGCGCAAAGCCGGGCATCGGCGGCCATCTGCCGGGCCTCAAGGTCGGTCCGGACATCTCCAAGACCCGTATGATCCCGGAGGGCACGGACGCCATTTCCCCGGCGCCCCACCACGACATCTACTCCATCGAGGACCTGCGCCAGCTGGTATTCTCGCTGAAAGAGGCGACCGAGTACAAAAAGCCGGTCATGGTCAAGATTGCGGCCGTACATAACGTTGCGGCAATCGCCTCGGGCGTGGCCCGCTCGGGCGCGGACGTCATCTGCATCGACGGCTACCGCGGCGGTACGGGCGCGGCTCCGACCCGCATCCGCGACAACGTCGGCATCCCGATTGAGCTTGCGCTCGCGGCTGTCGACCAGCGTCTGCGCGACGAGGGCATCCGCGATCAGGTCTCGGTCGTTGTCGGCGGTTCCATCCGCAACTCCGCAGACCTGCTGAAAGCCATCGCGCTCGGCGCGGACGCCTGCTACATCGCGACCAGCGCCCTGCTCGCGATGGGCTGCCACCTGTGCCGCACCTGCCAGACCGGCAAGTGCAACTGGGGCATCGCGACTCAGCGTCCCGACCTCGTAAAGCGCCTCAACCCGGATATCGGCTCGCAGCGCCTCATCAACCTCGTCACCGCGTGGGACCACGAGCTGAAGGAAATGATGGGCGGCATGGGCATCAACTCCATCGAAGCGCTCCGCGGCAACCGCCTGATGCTGCGCGGCATCGGCCTGACCGACCCGGCATCCGTCTCGGGTGAATTCATCGGCTGCGCGGAATCGGGCGCCACGGCCGTGCTCCTGCGCCGGGCATTCACCCTCCCGGCATGCGGAGACGAAGCGTTGCTGCACGTCAATTCGCTGGGATACCACGAAATATGGGTCAACGGCCGCAAAGTCGGCGACGCCTGCCTCGCCCCCGCCCTCTCGCAGCTCGACAAACGCTCGCTGTGGGTGACCTACGATGTCAGTCCCTACCTGCTCGAAGGCGACAACGAGCTGGTGATTTGGCTCGGGCAGGGTTGGTACAAGCGCGGCACGTTCGGACGCTGGCAGCCCGACGAACCCTACACCGAACCGCTTGTGCGGGCACAGCTGGACATAGGCACCGCAAACACCGGGCAGACCGCCTGCCGCACGGACACCGCATGGCGTGCCGCGCTGAGCGGCTACCGCGACACGGGGTCGTGGAACGCCCTCGACTTCGGAGGCGAAGAGATCGACGCCCGGCGCAACCCGCGCTCGATGTCCCCCTCCGACCTGGACGCGCTGGCATGGCAGCCGGTAATCACAGCCCGGAAGCCCGGGCACCGGGCGACGCCGCAAATGGTCGAGCCCGACCGCATCCAGGAGCGGCTGACCGCCCGCGTGCTGGACGAGGCGGCACCCGGCGTATGGCGGATCGACTTCGGCAAGGTCGTCACCGGCTGGCTGGAGGCTCATTTCTCGGGGCTTCCGGACGGGGCGCGCGTCGAGATCGAATACAGCGACGAGACGGACGGCGACGGCAACCTCATCGACCAGCGGCAGCGCGACACCTACATCGCCCGCGGCGACGGCCGGGAGCGGTTCTGCAACAAGTTCAACC
>UQVU01000047.1 GCA_900544475.1 uncultured Butyricicoccus sp. | reverse complement strand
AGAGGGATTTGCGAGCAGATTTTGCGTCCTGATTAGGCGTGGTTTTGCAGCAATACTTGTGTATTGCAAGAATCAGGGCATAAAATTTCCGCAAAGCGCCGCCGTCCTGATTGTGCGGTGTTGCCTCTATTTCTCTCTTTTGTCTCAGAGATAACAGATATTATATCAGATAATATACCTCTTCGCAAGCTATCCGGTGCACTATCTGTAAAATTACGACGAAATTTCGAAATTATCTCTTGACAAGTCCGTGCCGAGGGAATAATATAATAGCATATGATAAAGGTGATGAACGGGTAAAGTAATTGTTCTTTCGTCTTCAGAGAGCTGCCGCTCGGTGCAAGGCAGCGTCGAAATGCAGTGAAACTCGCCCGGGAACTGTCCGCCGAAAGCTCTTTTGAGCCGGTAAGATGGAACGGAATGTCCGCCGTTATACGGACTGCGCATTGATAGATGCGCTTAGAGTGGTCGCAGTTTTCTGCGGCAACAAGAGTGGTACCGCGGAGCTTTCGCTTCGTCTCTTAATGCAGAATTAAGGGACGGAGCTTTTTTTGTCCCTGTACGCCAAACTATTTTCCGAAGGAGAGGACAAGAAACCATGAGTAGAACGATTAAGATTTTTGACACGACCCTGCGTGACGGCGAGCAGTCTCCCGGCTGCTCCATGAACCTCAACGAGAAGATCGAGGTTGCAAAGCAGCTCGAAGCACTCAAGGTCGATATTATCGAGGCCGGCTTTGCCGCAGCTTCTCCCGGCGACGCCGCAGCCATCGCAGCCATCGCGGATACCGTTCGCGGCGCGACCATCTGCTCGCTTGCGCGCAGCGTAGACAAGGATATCGAGGCTGCCTACAACGCCATCCGCCGTGCCGAGTCCGCTCGTATCCATACCTTTATTGCAACCAGCCCGGTACATATGGAGTACAAGCTCAAGATGACCCCGGACGAAGTAATCGAGTCCATCGCGCACAGCGTCGCTTACGCAAAGAGCTTCTGCTCGGACGTTGAGTTCTCCGCCGAGGACGCGACCCGTTCCGACCTCGACTTCCTGTGCCGCGTAGTCGAGACCGCAATCAAGGCAGGCGCTACCACCATCAACATCCCGGATACCGTCGGCTACATGGTTCCGGAGGAGTACGCTTCCCGCATCAAGTATCTGCGCGAGCACACCGACGGCATCGAGAAGGTCGTTCTGTCCTGCCATATGCACAATGACCTCGGCATGGCTGTTGCAAACTCTCTGGCAGGCGTTGAAGCCGGCATCGACCAGATCGAATGCACCATCAACGGCATCGGCGAGCGCGCAGGCAACGCTTCCATGGAGGAATGCGCCATGGCGCTCAAGACCCGCGCCGACCACTTCGGTATCGGCTGCAATATCGAAACCACTCAGATCTACCGCGCAAGCCGCATGATTCAGACCATCACCGGCGTTGCCGTTGCCCCGACCAAGGCCATTGTCGGCGCGAATGCGTTCGCACACGAGGCCGGCATCCATCAGCACGGCGTCATGGCGAACAAGGAGACCTACGAAATCATGACGCCGGAGTCCGTCGGCATTCCGAAGAACGCTATCGTTCTGGGCAAGCATTCCGGCCGCCATGCGTTCGAAGAGCGTCTGCATGAGCTGGGCTACACGCTCGACCACGAGAAGCTCGAGAAGGCATTCGAGAAGTTCAAGATTCTGGCCGACAAGAAGAAGGTCATCAAAGACCGCGACCTTGAGGGTCTGATCGGCGCCGTTCCGGTTTCCGGTGAGGAGCGCTACACCCTCGACCGCTTTGTTATCAATTCGGGCAACACCATCACCTCTACCGCCGTTATCCGCGTCAAGAAGGGCGACGAGACCTTCGAGCGCGCCGCAGCATCCGACGGCCCGATCAACGCATCGTTCCATGCCATCAACAAGATTGTCGGCAAGGACATCGTGCTCGAGGACTACTCGCTGCGCGCACTGACCGACGGCGAGGACGCACAGAGCGAAGCTATCGTAAAGATCCGCGTAGACGGCGGCGACGAGGTCGTTACCGGCCGCGGTGTATCGGTTGACGTTATGGAGGCCTCCATCAAGGCATACATCAACGGTATCAACAAGTATTTCAACGACTGATTCAGCAGGAGGAACGCTGTTATGGGTATGACAATGACGCAGAAGATCCTCGCGAAGCACGCGGGTCTGGAAAGCGTAACGGCAGGTCAGCTGATCGAGGCAAACGTAGACCTCACGCTGGCAAACGATATTACCGGTCCGGTCGCCATCCGCGAGATGGAAAAGGCAGGCTTTGACAAGGTATTCGACAACACGAAAATCGCCCTTGTAATGGACCATTTCGCACCGAACAAGGACATCAAGTCCGCTGAGCAGTGCCTTGAGTGCCGCGAGTTCTCGAAGAAGTACAACATCGTTAACTTCTTCGACGTCGGCTCGATGGGCATCGAGCATGCGCTGCTGCCCGAAAAAGGTCTGACCGCTCCGGGCGAGCTGATTATCGGCGCGGACAGCCACACCTGCACCTACGGCGCACTGGGCGCGTTCTCCACCGGCGTCGGCTCTACCGACCTTGCAGCCGGCATGGCGACCGGCAAGGCATGGTTCAAGGTGCCGAGCGCTATCAAGTTCGTTCTGAAGGGAAAGCTCAGCCCGTGGGTTTCCGGCAAGGACGTTATCCTGCACATCATCGGCAAAATCGGCGTAGACGGCGCACTTTACAAGTCGATGGAGTTCGTCGGCGAGGGCGCGCACGCGCTGTCCATGGACGACCGCTTCACCATCTGCAATATGGCAATCGAGGCCGGCGCGAAAAACGGCATCTTCCCGGTTGACGACAAGACCATGGAGTACATCAAGGGCCGCGTAAACCGCGAGGTCACCGCTTTCGAGGCGGACGCTGACGCCGAGTACGAGCAGGTAATCGAAATCGACCTGTCCGCGCTCCGTCCGACCATCGCGTGCCCGCATCTGCCGGAGAACACCAAGACCATCGACGAGGTGGGTCACATCGAAATTCAGCAGTCGGTCATCGGCTCCTGCACCAACGGCCGCATCGACGATATGCGCGTCGCAGCCGAAATTCTCAAGGGCCGCAAGGTCAACCCGAACGTGCGCACCATCATCATCCCGGCAACGCAGGATGTTTATCTCCAGTGCATCGAGGAGGGTCTGACCAAGATCTTCATTCAGGCTGGCGCTATCGTTTCCACGCCGACCTGCGGTCCGTGCCTCGGCGGCCATATGGGCATTCTGGCGCACGGCGAGAAGGCGGTTTCCACCACGAACCGCAACTTTGTCGGCCGTATGGGTCACATTACCTCGGAAATTTATCTGGCAAGCCCGGCTGTCGCTGCGGCAAGTGCGGTTGCAGGCTATATCTGCACGCCGGACGACCTGAAGTAAGGGAGGAAACACATACCATGAACGCAAAAGGCAAGGTTTTCAAGTACGGCGATAATGTCGATACCGACGTTATCATCCCCGCACGTTATCTGAATATTGCGGACCCGAAAGAGCTGTCCACCCACGCCATGGAGGACATCGACGCGGATTTCGTAAAGAATATGCACCCGGGCGACATCGTTGTCGCGACCCGCAACTTCGGCTGCGGCTCCTCCCGTGAGCACGCACCGCTCGTTCTCCGCGAGAACGGCGTTTCCTGCGTTATCGCATCCTCGTTCGCGCGTATCTTCTACCGCAACGCCATCAACATCGGCCTGCCGATCCTCGAGTGTGAGGCGGCAGCCAACGGCATCGACGCAGGCGACGAGGTCGAAGTTGATTTCGACACCGGCGTTATCACCGATGTTACCAAGGGCGAGAGCTGGCAGGCAGCTGCATTCCCGCCGTTTATCCAGAACATCATCAAGGCGGGCGGCCTCTTGAAGTCGCTCAAGGAGAGAGAGGCTTAAATCCCATGAATTACAATATTGCTGTTGTCAAGGGCGACGGTATCGGCCCGGAAATCGTATCCGAAGCGATGCTCGTGCTCGACAAGGTCGGCGAAAAGTTCGGCCATAAGTTCAACTTTCAGGAAGTCCTCGCAGGCGGCTGCTCCATCGACAAGAACGGCATTCCGCTGACCGAGGAAACCATCGAGATCTGCAAGAACGCGGATTCCGTGCTGCTCGGCGCGGTCGGCGGCCCGAAGTGGGACGAGGTCCCGAGCGAAAAGCGTCCGGAGAAGGCGCTGCTCGGTCTGCGCTCCGCGCTCGGTCTGTTCGTCAACCTGCGCCCGGCGCAGATGCACAAGGCGCTCGCTGACGCCTGCCCGATCAAGCCGGAAATCATCGGCGACGGCTTCGACATTCTCGTTTGCCGCGAGCTGACCGGCGACGTTTACTTCGGCAAGCACTACCGCCGCGAGAGCGACAAGGGCTGGGGCGAGACCGGCGCGGACGATATGAACTACTCGGTCTACGAGGTCGAGCGCATCGGCCGCCGTGCTTTCGAGATGGCGATGAAGCGCAGCAAGAAGGTCTGCTCGGTCGATAAGGCGAACGTACTCGAAACCAGCCGCGTATGGCGCGAGACCATGCACCGCATCAAGGACGAGTATCCGGAGGTCGAGTACACCGATATGTACGTCGACAACTGCGCAATGCAGCTCGTCCGCAACCCGGGTCAGTTCGACGTTATCGTAACCGGCAACCTGTTCGGCGACATTCTGTCCGACGAGGCGTCCATGATTACCGGCTCCATCGGCATGCTGCCGTCCGCTTCGATGAACGAAAGCGGCAAGGGCATGTACGAGCCGATTCACGGCTCCGCACCGGATATTGCAGGCAAGGGCATTGCAAACCCGATTGCAACCATTCTCTCCTGCGCCATGATGCTGCGCTACTCCTTCGGCCTGAAGGCTGAGGCCGACGCCATCGAAACCGCCGTTGAGAACGTGCTGAATGCCGGTCATCGCACCGCGGACATCGCTGCAAAGGGCGAAAAGGTGCTGTCCACCTCCGAGATGGGCGCACTCATCCGTGAGCAGCTGTAATTTCATATCAGACAGGGGAGGGCGCAGCTGCGTTCTCCCGTCTGCTTTTTCTGCATAGAATGAAGCGGAGGTGAGTATTTTGGAACACCTTTCGCAGTATATCGATGCAGATTACGCGGTGCTGTCGGCCGTTCTCTACTGTCTCGGCCGCGTTTTCAAGGCGCTGGGACGCTTTCCCAACCGTCTTATCCCGCTGACGCTGACCGGGTGCGGCATTGCGCTTGCCTGCCTCGGCGCCGTTTCGCGGTGGAGCGAATACCAGAACTGGGCGGGTGCGCTGTTCGACGGCGTGGTGCAGGGCATTCTCTGCACCGGCATGTCGGTCTATCTGAACGAAGTCGTTTCCCACTGCGGCGGCGGAGGCTGCTCTTCCGGGAAATAAATACCGAATACCTGCGTTTTTTTCAGAAAGCCGAGGTTTTTATCCCGGCTTTCTGTTTTTTTCGTCAAAACGATGGTTTGCCGGTGCGAGGACTTGTGATTTCGTGCGAACTGCGTTATAATATATAGGATTATGGGCAGTGCCCGATGATGACGTTTTGACATAGGAGAATAAAAGGATGAATACCGCTTCTATTTTAGGCGTGCAGTTTCACGCAGTCACAAAACAGCAGGCCGTTGACCTGGCGATGAGCAAGCTCCGCGCACGCCAGAAGGGCTATGTTGTTACACCTAACCCGGAAATCGTTGAACTCTGCCGCCGCGACCCCGAGTTCATGGGTATCGTCAACCATGCAGCGCTCGTTCTGCCGGACGGCATCGGCATTATCTATGCGGCGAAGATACTCGGCGAAGCTCTGCCGGACCGCGTTCCGGGCATTGAATTTGCCGAGGAACTCTGCGCGGCCATGGCGAAGGAGAATATGCGGCTTTATCTGCTCGGCGCAAAGCCCGGCATCGCAGAAAAGGCCGGTGCAAACCTGTGCGCGAAATATCCCGGTCTGGTTCTGGCCGGTACGCACGACGGCTATTTTCAAGACCCGCAGCAGGTTGTTGACGCCATCAACGCTGCAGGAGGCGCGGATGCTGTATTCGTCTGCCTCGGCGCACCCAAGCAGGAGAAATTCATTGCCGCGAACCTGGATGATATTCACGGCACGCTGTTCTGCGGCCTGGGCGGTTCGCTCGACGTATTCGCAGGCGTTTCCAGGCGCGCACCCGATATCTTCATCAAGCTGGGTCTGGAATGGTTCTACCGTCTGCTCAAGCAGCCGAGCCGCATCGGCCGCATGATGAAGCTGCCGAAGTTCCTGCTCGTTGTCATTCGTGAGCGTCTGTTCGGCAAGAAAGGATAAACATATGAAAGTAAAACTGCTGTCTCATACTCCCGACCCGGAAAAACTGGTTGCCGCAGCCGCAAAAAACTGCTATTCCGCGAGCAACGTTGATAATATTCTTGAGGGACTGACCGAAGAAAAGACCGAGAGCTTTGTCAATATGCTCTCCGAAATCGGCCATGAAAGCCCGATAGAGCACGTTTCCTTTACCTTTGCCATCGAGGGCGTATCCCGCTCGCTTCTCGCGCAGATCACCCGTCACCGCATGGCGTCTTTCTCGGTTCAGAGTCAGCGTTACGTGCGCGAAAAGGGTTTTGAATATGTTGTTCCGCCGGAAATTGATAAAATCCCGGCCGCACGGGAAAAATTCATTCAAGCCATGGAGTACGACCAGCGCACCTACGAAGAGCTGACCGCCGCGCTCATGGAAGGCTACCTCAAGGAGCTGCTCGAACAGGGCGTTCCCGAGAAAACCGCACGCAGCAAGGCCGAAAAACACGCCATCGAGGACGCACGCTACGTTCTTCCGAACGCCTGCGCGACCCGCATCGTCATGACAGCCAACGCGCGAAGCCTTAAAAACTTCTTCCGTCTGCGCTGTTGCAACCGCGCACAGTGGGAGATTCGTGCGCTTGCCGAAGAAATGTACAAGCTGGTCTATGCCGTTGCGCCGACGCTGTTCGGCCACTGCGGCCCGTCCTGTGTGGACGGCGTCTGCACCGAGGGCAAAATGTCCTGCGGCAAGGCCGCCGAGGTTCGTGCGCACTATCTCGCGCTCCGCGGGACCGAACCCAAATCATAAGAAAGGATCTTTATGCTTCCGTTTCGTGAAATAACCTTAGAGGACAAGGCCGCAGTCGAATTCTGCGGTTCCCATTACAACTATCATCTGTGCGAGCGCTGCTTTGTCGATCTCTTCATGTGGCGCGGACACTACAACACGAAAATCTGCTTCCGGGACGGCTTCATGCTGATTAAGATGTCGCCGCTGGGTGGCGGACACGATTGCTACCTTGCTCCCGTGGGGCAGGGCGACCTCGGCGCGGCGCTTGACGCACTCGAGCAGGACGCCGCAGAACGTGGTATCCCGCTTGTCATCGTTTCCGTTGCTGAGCCGATGATCGAACGCATTGAGGCTGTGTGCCCCGGAAAATTCACGTTCTCGCACGAGGGCGAGGACGGCGACGATTATATCTATCTCGCGGAAAAGCTCGCAACGCTCTCCGGCAAAAAGCTCCAGAGCAAGCGAAACCTCGTCAACCGCTTCAAGGCAGCCTATGAGGGCCGCTGGACCTACGAGAACATGACAAAGGACAACATCAAGGACGCCTTCGCGTTTCACGTTCACTGGTGCAACCTGAACGGCTGCGCACTCGAGCGCGATTTTCAGGGCGAAACCTGTGCGATTGTGCAGGCGCTTCACAATTTCGATTACCTGAACCTGCGCGGCGGCCTGCTGCGTCTGGACGGCGAGGTGATTGCGTTCACCTTCGGCTGCAAGGCTACCGATGATATGTATGTCGTGCAGATTGAAAAGGCCGACAGCAATATCCCCGGCGCGTACCAGATGATCAATCAGCAGTTCGTTCAGCACAACTGCACCGACGTCATGTACGTCAATCGAGAGGAAGATTTGGGACTGGAAGGGCTGCGTAAAGCGAAAAAGTCCTATTATCCGGTCATGCGCGGCGTGAAATACGTCGCTGTTCCGAAGGAGTGACGACCGATGATTCGTTCTGCCGTTCAGAGTGATACCGAGGCCGCGCGCAAGCTCTGGGAAGTCTGTTTTCCGGACGAGGGCGGCTTTAACGACTATTTCTTTGCGCATATTTATCAGCCGCAGCATACGCTTCTGCTTACGCAGGGCGGTGCGCTGTGCGCGATGCTGCAAATGCTGCCGTATACGCTGTCCGTCAGCGGAGAGTACGCGCCCTGCACCTATATCTACGGCGTGTGCACGCACCCGGAGCACCGCCGGTGCGGACATGCCGCCGAGCTGCTCGAATACTCGTTTACCCTCGACCGCAAAGCCGGCCGGGCGGCGTCCATTCTCATTCCGGCCGAAAAGCGGCTGTTCGAGTTCTATCGTCCGTTCGGCTACAACGAAGCGTTTTTCGTTTCCCGCCAGACGCTGTCGCTGTCGGCAGGGGAGTACGAAGTGCCGCGTCGCCTGACAGACGCCGATATTCCGCAGCTGAACGCCCTGTACGAGGCCGCCGCGTCGCCTGTGCACATCGTGCGCGACGCCGCCGAATGGTCACGGCAGATTGCGATGTTTGATACGCTCGGAGTCGGTGTTTACGGCTGGTTTGAGGGCGAAAGGCTTGTTTCCTACGCTTTCTGCTGGGAGGATAACGCACAGGAGGCCATTGGACTGACGGACCGGCAGGGAAGAGGTCTGCTGAAAACGCTCAGCCGCGAGTCACTTACGATAACCATTCCCGGCAGCGGAACTGCGCTCGGCGTTGCAAAATGGTACGACAACAGGGCGGCAGAAACCGCCGGATATATGAATTTAATGTTTAACTGAAAGGTGTGACAGAAAAATGGTATATATATTACTGGCTGAGGGTTTCGAGGAAGTCGAAGCGCTGACTCCGGTCGATCTGCTCAGAAGAGCGGGCATCGAAACCAAGCTCGTCGGCGTGACCGGGGAAACGGTCTGCGGCGCACGCGGCATCAGCGTTGTGACCGATATCGGCATGGACGAAATCGACCTGTCCTCTGCCGATATGCTCGTGCTGCCCGGCGGCATGCCCGGTACGACCAACCTCTACGCGGATAACCGTGTGACCGATGCAGTCCGCACGATGGCAGACGCAGATAAGTATGTTGCGGCCATCTGCGCTGCGCCGTCTATCATTCTCGGCGGCATGGGTCTGCTTGAGGGACGCAAAGCTACCTGCTATCCCGGCATGGAGGACGGCATGAAGGGCGCGGAAGCGGTTAAGACCACCTGCGTCACTGATGGCAAATTTATCACGTCCTGCGGCGTCGGCGGTGCGCTTGATTTCGCCTGTGCGCTGATTACTGCGCTCGCAGGCCGCGAAAAGGCCGACGAGATCGCGTCCTCGGTTGTGTATCATGCAGGCATCTAAGTCCGAACTGCGCCGCATCTATCGCGCCGCACGAAAGGCGCTTTCTCCCGAAGAAAAGCGGCTGATTGACGCCGCCATCGCGAAAAAGCTCCTGCAAAGCGAGTGCTATCGCGCGGCAGCCTGTGTTTTCTGCTACGTTTCCACGCCGGAGGAAATCGACACATTTCCCATCCTGCGGCAGGCTCTCGCGGACGGACGGACGCTCTGCGTACCGCTGTGCGGCGCTAAGGGCGAAATGACCGCACGCCGCATCCGCTCACTGGAAGAGCTGAAAAGCGGCGCTTATGGCATTCTTGAGCCGTCTGCCGACGCGCCCGTTGTTGCCCCCGAGGAAGTCTCCCTCGCGGTCGTGCCGGCGCTTGCCTGCGACAGACGCGGCTACCGGCTCGGCTACGGCGGCGGCTATTATGACCGCTTTCTCGCGAAGGCTTCGGCGGCAGGCACGGCGGCGCTCTGCGCGGAGTGCCGCCTGGCAGACGCGCTGCCGCGTGAGCCGTTCGATCTTCCGTGTCACTATATTATTACCGAAAGGCAGGTGCTGCGCCCGCATGAAGAATAAATCCGCACTTTTATCCAGTCTCAGCCTTTTCGTCTGTTTCTGTCTGCTGACCGGTCTCAGCCGGTTGATCGTGCGTTATATCGGAAACAGCGTTCCGCTGCTGCTTCTCGCAGAGGTTCTGTCTTTTGCGCTCCCGGCGCTCCTCGCGTATTACGCCACAGAAGACCGGGACGTCGTAAAAAAGCACCTCGCATGGAAAACCCCGCCCAAGGGCGGACTGCGCTTCGCCGTCTTTCTCGGCATTACGGTCGCAATGTTTGCGCTTGCGTCGAATATCGCGCTCGGCGCACTCAGCGGACAGGCCGGCGGCGACTTTTCCGCCGCGACGCTGCCGCTTACGCAGTCGAAATTCGGCACGCACGGCATCTATTACGTCTTTGCGGCCGCGGCGGCGCTCGTTGAGGAGCTTTACCTGCGCGGCGTGCTCATGCCCATCGAGGAGCAGGACGTTGGCACATCGGCGTGCATCCTGTTCGCAGGCATCACGTTTGCGCTGCTTCAGGGCGAACCGCTCCGCATGCCCGGCGCATTTGCCGCAGGCTGCGCTTTCGCCTATATGGCCTACATTCTGGGCAGCGTCTGGCCCGCCGTTATCGCGCATCTCGCGGGTGGACTCTATCTGGCGTTCTCGATGTGGATGACCGATACTTACGCGCCGTTCGGCATCTGGAACTACTTCCCGGCGTGCAATCTGCTCGGTCTGCTGTTCTTCCTGTACCTGACCGTGCGCACTGCGCAGGGGATGCTGGTACGGGACTCGGTGCCGCATTTTGAAAAAAGCGCCGGCTGGTATGACCTGTGGCTGCTCATGCGCCGCCCGGGCGTTCTGGTATTTATTGTCGCCTTTGCGGCAAAAATCGTTTTGGATACGATCGGCTGACGGCCGGTCGGGATGTTTCGAGGTGAATTATGGATTACGATAAGTACGACAATCAGGAAAATCAGGAAGTCCGTCACAAGCGCCGCCGCAGCAGACGGCGCAAGAACAGCGGCTGCGCAGGCACGATGGTCTATATCATCGCCGTTGTCGGCGCGTCGCTCGTCATTTCTCTGGCGGCGATCTTCACGGCAAACGACGTCTTTGCCTTCGTCAAGGACAACGCCATGCAGCAGTTCTATGTGACGGAAAACACCAAGCTCTCTGACCTGGCAAAGAGTCTGGACCAGCAGGGCATCATCAATTACGGCACAGTATTCAAGGGCTATCTCACCGTCAAGGGGCACTCCTCCGACGATGTGCTTGCGGGCGAATACCAGCTCAACCCGAGCATGGACTACGGTCAGATCATCGACAAGCTGACCAACTCCTCCTCGTCCGACACGCTTCAGATCACTATCCCCGAGGGTTATTCCGTGGCGCAGGTCCGTCAGCTTCTGCTCGACAACCATGTCTGCACCGCCGACTCGCTCGACAAGATACTCAACCAGTATCCGTTCAAGCACGACTTCCTTCAGGACGAAAAACCGGTAGAGGAAGGCTGGCTCGAGGGTTATCTGTTCCCGGATACCTACGAGATCTACAAGGGCAACGGTTCGGTCGTTGACACGATCAACAAGATGCTGAACAACTTCGCGACCCGCTACGACGCCGACATCACGGACGGCGCAAACGAGCTCGGCCGCTCCATGCACGACATCGTGACCATCGCTTCTCTGGTCGAGCGCGAGGCGCAGCATGATGACGAACGCGCACGTATTGCAGGCGTCATCTACAACCGTCTGAACAATTCGAGCGAATTCCCGTATCTTCAGGTGGACGCTTCGGTTCTGTACGGTCTGGGCCGCACGAGCGGCAAGCTGACCGATGAGGACCTTCAGAGCGACTCGCCGTACAACCTCTACACGAACGAGGGACTGCCCCCCGGACCGATCTGCAACCCGGGTTATGCTTCGCTCTACGCCGCAAGCCATCCCGAGAGCCATGATTATTACTATTATGTCGCAATGCCGGACGGCAGCCATCTGTTTGCAAGCAGCTACGAGGAGCATCAGCGCAACATCGCAACCTCGAACGCTGCACAGGCACAGGCGGCAAGCGAGAACGCAAACGCCGACCAGCGCACGGAGGTAAGCGGTGAATAAGTATCCTGAACTTCTGTCGCCTGCCGGCGACCCGGAAAAAATGCGTTTCGGCATCGCATACGGCGCGGACGCGGTCTACATGGCCGGTCAGCGCTTCGGCATGCGTGCCGCAGCAGCGAACTTCGACGATGAGGCGCTCCGCCGCAGCATCGCGGACGCGCACGCGCATGGCGTCAAGTGCTACATCACCGTCAATATCATGCCGTCGAACCGCGATCTGCCTGCGCTTCCAGCGTATCTGGAGCTGCTTCAAGACGCCGGTGCGGACGCGATGATCGTAGCCGATGTCGGCGTTATCCGCATGGCGCAGAAATACGCGCCCAAGGTTCCGCTTCACATCTCCACGCAGACCAGCATCCTCAACCACGAGGCCGCCAACTACTGGGCGGATATGGGCGCAGAGCGCGTTGTGCTCGCACGTGAGCTTTCGCTCGAAGAGATTGCGGAAATCCGCGCGAAAACGCCGAAATCTCTCGAAATCGAAGCGTTCGTTCACGGCGCGATGTGCATTTCCTACTCCGGCCGCTGCCTGATTTCTCAGTACATGACCGGCCGCGACGCCAACCACGGCGCCTGTGCGCAGCCGTGCCGCTGGAACTACTCGCTGATGGAGGAAAAGCGCCCCGGCGAGTTCTTCCCGGTCGAGGAGGACAGCCGCGGCACCTACCTGTACAACTCCAAGGATATGTGCATGATCGAGCACGTTCCGGAGCTGATCGAGGCCGGTATTACCTCGTTCAAGATTGAGGGCCGCAACAAAACTGCGTACTATGCAGCCTGTGTCACCGGTGCATACCGTGCCGCGATCGACACCTATAAAAAGAACCCGGAAAACTTCGTTCTGCCGCAGTTCTGCCGCGATGAGGTCAATAAGGTCAGCCACCGCGAG
>UQVU01000046.1 GCA_900544475.1 uncultured Butyricicoccus sp. | reverse complement strand
GTAACTTTCATTATTTTACTCTTTCTCCGTATTCCTCTAACGCCGCGATTCGGCGTTTACATTACTCTTACATCATTATAACGCATAATATTTAAAATGCAAACCTTTTCGTTTGAATATTTTTCTGTTTTAGTCAAATTTGCCAATTCATTTGCGCACCGCTTGTCTATATGCTATAATGGCTGTATCACTTCGAAAGGAGCTTCGCCTTATGACGATTTTTCTCTGTCTGGACGATGCGGACGGACTTGCGTTCAACCGCCGCCGCCAGAGCCGCGACCGCGTCCTCTGCGAGCGTATCGCCGCGCTCTCCAAAAGCGGCGTTCTGCGCATGAATACGCGGACTTCCGCCCTGTTTGAGGGCATAAACGCCCCGAATATCTGCGCGGAGGACGATTACGCCGAAAAGGCCGCGAAGGGCGATTTCTGCTTTGTCGAGTGCGCCGACCCCGCGCCGCTCCTTAAAAAAGCCGACCGGCTGACCGTGTTCCGCTGGAACCGCCGCTACCCTGCCGACCTGCATTTTTCCGTGCCGGACGGTTGGCGAAAGACGGGCGAAAACGAGTTCGAAGGCTCCTCTCACCCGGTTATCACACAGGAGGATTATGTAAAATGCGAAAATTAACGCAAACGCTTGCGCTGCTCGTTCTGACGCTCAGCCTGCTGCTTGGCGGCTGCGCCGCGCCGGTGCAGGACGCGGGTTCCGTATCCCCGTCCGTGCCTGCGTCCTCGGGCACGCAGACTTCCGCCTCGCTTGACGCCCTCCCGGCGTACAGCGGCGAGCCGTATGTCGCCCTGAACGGCAACGAACCTGACTTTTCAGCGGACGAGATCACCGACACTTCTTTTGAAACCTACTCGCCGCTCGACTCGCTCGGCCGCTGCGGCGTGGCGGAGGCCAGCATCTCGACCGACCTCATGCCCGCGCAGGGCGAAAAGCGCGGCTCGATCAGCGAGGTCAAGCCGTCCGGCTGGGTCACGAGCAAGTACGATTTCGTGGACGGCAAGTACCTCTATAACCGCTGTCACCTCATCGGCTGGCAGCTGACCGCCGAAAACGCCAACCGCAGCAACCTCATCACCGGCACGCGCTACCTGAACGTGGACGGCATGCTCCCCTTCGAGAACATGGTCGCGGACTACGTGAAGGAAACCGGCAACCATGTCATGTACCGCGTCACCCCGATTTTTGACGGCGACGACCTCGTTGCGCAGGGCGTGCAGATGGAGGCGTACTCGGTCGAGGACGACGGCGACGGCATCTGCTTCAACGTGTTCTGCTACAACGTGCAGCCGGGCGTCGAAATCGACTACACGACCGGCGAAAACCGCCTTGCGGACAGCAGCAGTGCCGCGCAGAACAGCTCTTCGGGCGAACAGGCGCACTACGTTCTGAACACCTCGTCGAAAAAGTACCACGCGCCGGACTGCTCCGCCGTAGAGAAGATGTCGGACAAGAACCGCAAGGACTTCACCGGCACACGCGCCGAACTGGAAGCCGAGGGCTACACCGCCCACTCCGCCTGCATCAAGTAAACCTTTGTACCGCAGGGTGGGTGCTCCACCCCGCCGCAAACAAACGACCCTCCGAGGGCGAGCCGCTGCGCTCCTCCCCGGAGGGTCTTTCTCTGTCTTATTTTTCCGCGAGCGCCTTCATGGCCGCCGCGATGATTTCCGCGTTCTGAATGACGCGGGCGGTTTCCATGTACTCGTCCGGCTTGTGCTCGCGCACCTCGTCGCCCGGGAAAATCGGGCCGAACGCCACGATATTCGGCATGGACTTGGCGTAGGTGCCGCCGCCGATGGATTTCGGCTCTGCCTTTTCGCCGGTTTCCGCCTCGTACACCGCAAGCAGGCGGCGGACAATCTCGTTGTCCTTCGGCACGTACAGCGGCGCCGCGTGCGACATTTCGGTTTCCGTAAAGCCGCCGAGGGTAAAGCCGCGCTTCAGCCGCGGATAGACCAGCTCATACGGCAGCGTCACCGGGTAGCGGACGCTGAACGTCAGCGAGAGCGCGTCGTTTTCGAAGGACGCAACGCCGATGTTCATGGTCAGGTCGCCCGAAACCTCGTCGCGCATCGCAAGGCCCAGCGACTCGCCGCGCGTTTCCATGCCGAGGCGCTCGGAGAGGAACGCAAGGCACTCCCCTGTCTCGCCCGTGAACGGCAGCTGCGCGAGCGCCATGGCCAGACGGCCGATTGCGTTTTCGCCAAGCTCCGGCGTCGAGCCATGCACGGCCACGCCCTCCGCCTCGACACGGATGCCGCCCTCGATGGGGGTGACAGTTACCTTTTCTGCCGCGATTTTGGAGGCCGCCTCGGCCGGGCATCTGACCTCTGCCACGGCATACGCCGGCGAGATGTTGCTCGCCGCGCCGCCCTCGAAGCGCGTCAGGATATAGTCGCCCGTCTGGTGCAGCGTGCGCGTGTACGTGCCGTTCAGGATGCCCTTTTCGCCGTTGATGAGCGGATACTCGCCGTCCGGGGTGAAACCCATGACGGGCGTTTCGCCGCCGTGTGCCGCGTACCACGCCATATCGCCGCAGCCGGTTTCCTCGTTCGTGCCGAAAATCACGCGGATGCGCTTTTTCGGCTGAAATCCGCTCTCTTTCAGTGATTTGAGCGCGTAGACCGCCGCGACCATCGGACCTTTGTCGTCCATCGTGCCGCGGCCGTAGATGCGGCCGTTCTTGATTTCGCCCGAAAACGGCTCGCTCTCGCTCCAGCCGTCCCCCGCCGGAACGACGTCCAGATGGCCGAGCACCGCAACCATTTCCTCGCCCTCACTGAACTCGCACCAGCCGACGCGGTGATCCATGTTGCCGGTCGGGAAGCCGAGCTTTTCGCAGAGCGCCAGCATCTCATCGAGGCAGCGTGCCGGCTCTCTGCCGAACGGTGCGCCCTCCTCCGGCTCGCCCTCTACGCTCGGAATGCGCACAAGTGCGCCGAGCGACGCCAGCAGCTCCTCGCTGTGCGCATGAATATATGATTTGAAGTCCATCTTTGGTTCCTCCCTGCAAGCTGTGAACATCAGAAAAAATTTTTGTTTCGTTGCCGTAACAACCGACATTCTATTCAAAGTATAGTAAACTCAGTTCATCAAGTCAAGAGCAAACCGCCTGTAAATAATCGGAGGATAGAATTATGGTAAGAAAAATCATCGAAATCGACAGTGAAAAGTGCAACGGCTGCGGTCTTTGCGCGTCGGCGTGCCACGAGGGCGCGATCGGCATGGTGGACGGCAAGGCGAAGCTGCTGCGCGACGACTACTGCGACGGTCTGGGCAACTGCCTGCCGGTGTGCCCGACAGGTGCTATCCGCTTTGTCGAGCGCGAGGCGGCGGCCTACGACGAGAAAGCCGTTGAGGAGAACATGAAAAAAGCGCAGAACGCGGTGCATTCCGGCTGTCCGGGAAGCCGTGCGCAGACGCTTCAGCCGTCCGGCGGCTGCCCCGGCAGTCAGGCGCGGACGTTTGCGCCGCACGCCGCCGCTCCCTCGGACTTTTTCCCGCAGCCGTCCCAGCTGCGCCAGTGGCCGGTACAGATTCAGCTCGTGCCGGTGAACGCGCCGTATTTTGAGGGCGCAGACCTGCTCGTTGCGGCGGACTGCACCGCCTACGCCTACGCGGACTTCCACAAGGATTTCCTGCGCGGCCGCATCACGCTTGTCGGCTGTCCCAAGCTCGACCCAGTCGATTACAGCGAAAAGCTGACCGAAATCCTCGTGCGCAACAACATCCGCAGCGTCACCATCGTGCGCATGGAGGTGCCGTGCTGCGGCGGTCTGGAGCACGCGGTCAAGACCGCCCTCCAGAACTGCGGCAAGATGATTCCATGGAGCGTGCACACGGTTTCCGTCAAAGGCGAACTGCTGTAAAAATGCGCAGAATGCAAAAGAGAGCACAGATTTTCGTCTGTGCTCTCTTTTTTTATGCTGATTTACTTTTGCGCCGTGAAGAACAGACGCGGGAAGCGAAAAATAATGCTTCCGTTTTTCTGCACCGGGTACAGCTTCCGGATGCCGTCAAGGATTTCGGCTTCGAATGCCGTCTTGTCCTCGTCGCACAGTTGCGCGAGATACGGGCGCAGACCCGTGCCGCGATACCATTCGAGGATGCTCTCGTGCGAGGGCATTTCGAAGAAATACATGATTTCCCACATACGGAACGCGCTCGCGTTTTCGCTCAGCGCATCGAAGTATTCCTCCTCGGTCAGCTCGTTGTACTGGCGGAACGAGGTGATTTTGCCCTGCCAGCGTGCGCCGTGGGCGGTTTCGGTCAGGAGGCGGTGCACCGGATGCTTGGCCTGCGAGGGAATCTGCACGGCGAGTGTACCGCCCGCGTTCAGCAGCCCCATCAGTTCGCGGATGCGCGTTCTGTGGTCGGGGAGCCACTGGAGGCAGGCGTTCGAGAACACGAGGTCATACTTTTCCGGCAGCTTTTCGAGGTCATGCACGGCGTCGAGCTCGATAAACTCGAGTCCCGGATGGTTTTCGCGGGCGTAGCGCAGCATATCGGGCGAGTTGTCCGCGCCGATGATATGCGCCGCCGGGAACGTATCCGCGAGCACCTGCGTGCTGTTGCCGATGCCGCAGCCGACATCAAGGACGGTTTCCGGCACGGTTTCGACCGCGCGGACGAGGTCATAGCACGGGAGCGTACGCTCCTTTTCGAATTTGCTGTAAAGCTCAGCGTTCCAGTCAGCCATTCGCAGTTTCTCCCCTCAAAACGGCGGTTCTCTTAAGGCAACGCCGCACAATGAAAACTGCGGCGCTTTGCGGAAATGATACGGTATTGCCTTAGATGTCCAGTTCGAGCAGCTTGTCGCAGTACGGGCAGCGGTCGCCGATCTTGCCGTGGAGCGGTACATACAGCTCGGTACGGGTGATGCACTTGTGGTTGGAGCAGCGCACGCCCGGCTCGTGGCCGATGTCCTGATGGCCTGCACGCTCATACGGCAGCTTGGACAGCGTCAGCAGCAGCGCCATGCGGCCGAACATACCGAAGCGTGCCTGACGGAAGTAGACCGCACGCGGGTCGTCGTCCACGTCCTGCGCGATTTCGTCCACGCGCGGCAGCGGATGCAGCACGAGCATATCCTTCTTGGCGCGCTTCATCTTCTCAGCGGTCAGCTGATAGCTGCCCTCAAGGTTTTCGTACTCCTGTGCGCTCGTGAAGCGTTCGCGCTGAATGCGGGTCATGTACAGAACGTCAAGCTCCGGCAGGACCTCGTCGATGCTGCTGACCTCGCAGTAGGGCATATTGTGCTCCTTGAGGAAGTTAATCATATAATCCGGCAGCTTGAGCGCGTCGGGCGCGATCAGGTAGACTTGAACGTTGTGGAAGCGTTCGAGAAAGTGCAGCAGCGAATGCACGGTGCGGCCGTACTTGAGGTCGCCGCACAGGCCGATTTTCATATCGTCAGCCGAGCCGCGCATACGGAGAATCGTCACCATGTCGGCGAGGGTCTGGGTCGGATGGAGATGGCCGCCGTCGCCTGCGTTGATGACCGGAACGGACGAATAGAGCGACGCCGCCTTGGCCGCGCCCTCGCGCGGGTTGCGCATGACGATCATATCCGCGTAGCAGGACACCATGTTGATCGTGTCCTTGAGCGTTTCGCCCTTGGACGTGGAGGAGGAGCGCGGGTCGGAGAAGCCGACAACGCTGCCGCCGAGGCGCATCATCGCGGTCGAGAACGAGAGATTGGTGCGCGTGGACGGCTCGTAGAACAGACTGCCGAGCACCTTGCCGCGGCAGGCGTCAACGTAGCCCTCAGGGCGGTCGATGATGTTGGTGGTGAGCTTGTACAGATCGTTGAATTCCTTCTCGGTCAGGTCGCTCAGATCGATAATATGACGCATGGAGAACTCCATCCCTTTCGTTTTTTTCTGGATAATATCATACCACAGGCACGCGCGAAAAGAAAGAGCCAGCTTGCGAAAAAGAGGTTTTTTTCGCGAAGCCTGTTTTCCGCACGAAAAAAGCAGGAGCCTGCGGCTGTTACAGACTCCTGCCGTGCTTTTTCAGTTTTCCATCGGGGTCAGCGCGTAATCGTAGATTGCGTGACCGCTCTGGAGCGGCTTGCCGTCCACCGTCAGCATAACGCTTTCGGCGTTCCGCGCGGACGCGAAGGTGTTGACGAGCGAGTAGACGAGCATTTCCTCTCCGGTGGTGCCGGAGGAGCGGACCGCCTCGGCGTAAGCGTCGTTCATGTCGAGCGTCAGCACGCCGTCCTTCAGCTCAGAGGACACGACCTTGACGCCGCTCGGGAGAGCGCCGGCCGAGATAAGCGCGTCAACGAGCGCCTGATCCGAGTCGTCCGCGACATTCGCGCCGACCGGGGTCAGCGCCTCGCTCTGCTCGTCCGGGACGTAGACCACCGCGGACTCGCCGCCCGTGGGGTTGGGGTTCTCCGGCTGCACGGCCGGCTTGTCGGTCTGCGTATCGTCCGGCGTTTCGGGAGTGTCCGGCGTTACCGGTTCGGTCTGCGTGTTGTCCGCCGGCGGTGCTTCGGGCACGTCCCGTTTCAGCACAAAGCCGTAAATGCAGCCCACCGCGACCATCAGTACGATGACCACGACCGCCACGATGATTTTCGTATTTTTCTTCATAGAAAACGCCTCCTCTGCAAAGGCAGAATGTGTTGCTCTTTACCTATAATCATTATACCACAAACTGCGCCCGAGCGGTAGAGTATTATTTCGTTCAATCGGGGCAACCTATTCCCCGGAGGTGCTTGCCATGGAGAAAAAGGCCCGGCGCGTCTGTCTGCTGACAGCAGCCGTTCTGCTCATATTGTTCGTTGTTCTGCTGTTTTCGCGACAGAAACCCGCGCTTTCCGTACACACCGCTGCCGCCGGGACGCAGGACATCTACAACAGCGTCACCGTGTTCGGTTCGCTCATTCCGGCGCGGACAGCCGCGCTCTGCGCCGCCGAAAGCAGCGTAGTTTCGCGCGTTTTTGTGCGCGAGGGGGACTTCGTGGAGACGGGCGCGGTGCTCTGCACACTCGAAAAGACCGACGAGGCGGCGTTTTCGGCTGCCGATGTGCAGGCGGTCCTTTCGGCTGTGCAGGAGCAGGCGGACGAAACCCTGACGGTCGATGGAAATACGCTCACCGCGCCCTTTTCGGGGACGGTGCTCCGCCTGCCGCGCGAGGGACAGACCGTGCGAGAGGGCGTTCCGTGCGTTCTGACGGCTGACCTGTCCTCGCTCCGCATCCGCGCGGAAACGCCCGAGCTGTACGCGGACGAGCTTGCCGCCGGGCAGAAAGCCAACGTCACCCTCGCCGCCGCCGACCGGATGTACCCGGCGAAGGTCGCCTCACTCTCGCCGGTCGCGGTGCAGGCGGTCAGCCTGACGGGCAGCACGGGCAGCGCCACGGTCGAGACCCTGCTCGATTTCAGCGGCGAAATTCCCTCTCTGCGTCCCGGCAGCAGCGCCACGGTCAAAATCTTCACCGACCACCGCGAAAACGCGGTCGTGGTGCCCTATGAGGCGGTGTGCCAGCGCGGTGAGCAGGAATACGTGTTCACCGTCCGAAACGGCCGCGCCGTGCAGCACGCCGTCACGACCGGCTATCTGCTCGAAAAACTGATCGAGGTGCGCGAGGGACTTTCGGGCGGCGAGGACGTTATCCTCTCCCCTCCCGACACGCTCGAAAGCGGCGCGGAAGTCGAGGTTTTGCCATGAAATACCGGGATATTCTGCGTTTTTCGCTGCGCGGCATCCGCCGCAGTCCGCTGCGCTCGCTGCTCTCGGCGCTGTCTGTCGCGGTCGGCACAGGAGCGCTTCTCGTCATCGCCTCGCTCGGCCTGTTCGGGCGCAGGCAGGTCGAAAACGGCCTCGCCCTCATCGGCGTGAGCGGCCTTGCGGTATCGACGGACGAAAACGCCTCCGGCGCGCCGCTCTCCGCCGCCCTCACCGAACGCATGGTGCAGGCGGTGCCGGGCATCGCGGCGGCAAGTCCCGTCCGGGCGGTCGGCGGCACGGTACGCGCCGGGCACCGCGCATCCGGCGTCGTGCTCGTCGGGGCGGACGAGAACCTCGGGGAGGTCATGCAGCTCGAGCTGCTCGCGGGGGCGCTCCCCTCGCGCTCTCAGGTGAAAGCCGGGGCGGCGGTCGCCGTGGTCGGGGACGACCTCGCGCAGCGGCTCTATGGACGCACGAACATCATGGGACGCGAGGTCCGCGTGACGCTCGGCGGCGCGGAGCGCGTTTTTACCGTCTGCGGCGTCATAAAGGCCCAGACCTCGGCGCTCGGCGGTATGCTGTCGGCGGTCGCACCCGACCTTGTCTACCTGCCCTACGGCCTGCTCGCCTCGGAGAGTGAACGCGCCGACCAGGTCTTTGTCGCGTGCTCATCAAGCGCCGACCCGGACGCCGTCGGGCGTAGCATCAGCGGTTATCTCACAACGCGCGGTCAGGTCGCGGGCACGGTCTACGTGCGCAGCATCTCGGGCGCGGTCGAAACCGTTGAGCGGCTGACCTCGCTCGGCACGCTCCTGTTCTTCGCTATCGGCGGCATCGCGCTTTTCGTGTCGCTTCTCGGCGTGTTCAGCAGCATGCTGTCCGCGGCGCACGAGCGCACGAGCGAAATCGGCATTCTCCTCGCCCTCGGCGCACAGAAGCGCGACATCCGGCGGATTTTCCTCACCGAGGCGGTGCTTCTCTGCGCCGCGGGCGGCGTTTTCGGTCTATTGAGCGCGTGGGGCGCACTGAAAGCCGCAGCGTCCCTTCTGCTGCCGGGATGGCGTCTGACGGCGGCGCTGCCGCTCCTTGCGGCGGTCTGCGGCGGCGCGGCAGGACTGCTCCCGGCGGTGCGTGCGTCCCGTATGAACCCCATCGAGGCGATGCGGCGGTAAAGTGCCTTACAGCACCGCCCGAATGGCGTCCGCGACCGTTTTCACGCGGACAAGGTTCATCTTGCGCGTCAGCTCCTCGTCCACCTCCTGCTCGGGCATGATGCAGGTGTGGAAGCCGAGACGATATGCCTCATTGATACGCTGACCGGCGTTCGACACCGCGCGAAGCTCGCCCGTCAGGCCGACCTCGCCGAAGCTCATGATACCCTCGGGCAGCGGCTTGTCGCGGAAGCTGGACGCGATGGCGAGCAGCATCGGCAGATCGACCGCAGGCTCGTCCAGCCGCATGCCGCCGACGACGTTCACGTAAACATCGCTTGACGACAGAAACAGGCCGCAGCGCTTCTCCAGAATGGCAAGCAGCAGCACCATGCGGTTGTAGTCCACACCGGCCGCCGTGCGGCGCGGCACGCCGAACTGGGTCTTGGCGGCGAGCGCCTGCACCTCCGCGAGCAGCGGACGGCTGCCCTCCATGACGCAGGCGATGCAGTTGCCGGACGCGCCCTGCGGATGGCCGGCGAGCATGGCGGCAGACGGATTGGAAACCTCTACGAGTCCGTGCTCGCTCATCTCGAATACGCCGATCTCGTTGGTCGAGCCGAAGCGGTTCTTTGCCGCGCGCAGGCAGCGAAACGCCCCTGCCGACTCGCCCTCGAAGTACAGCACACAGTCCACCATATGCTCAAGGATTTTCGGGCCGGCAAGCGTACCCTCCTTGTTGACGTGGCCGACGATGAAGATGGTGACGTTTTTGTTCTTCGCGTACTGCATCAGGCTCATCGCGCACTCTTTTATCTGTGTCGTGCCGCCGGGCGCGGCGCTGAGGTCGCGCTTGTAGACCGTCTGAATGGAGTCCACGATGAGAATATCCGGCGCCATCAGCTCGGTCTCGTTGATGATCTGGTCAATATCGGTTTCGGAGAGGATATACAGCTCGGGCGAGGAAATATGCAGCCGCGCGGCGCGGAGCTTGATCTGCCGGAGCGACTCCTCGCCCGATACATAGAGCACGCGGGCGTTCTTGCACATCTCCTGGCACATCTGGAGCAGGAGCGTGGACTTGCCGATGCCCGGCTCGCCGCCGACGAGCACAAACGAGCCGTGCACCGCGCCGCCGCCGAGCACGCGGTCGAGCTCGCCGATGCCCGAGAGAAACCGCTCCTCGTTGCCGGTTTCGATGTCCTTCAAGAGGGTCGGGCGTGCGGTTCCACGCACAAAGCCCGTCGTGCCGCGCGATACCGAGGGGGCGGCAGGCTTGAACTCGCTCATGGTGTTCCACGCGCCGCAGGACGGACACTTTCCGAACCATTTCGGCGACTCATAGCCGCAGTCGCTGCATAAATACACGGTTTTCTGTTTCATTTCATCCTCCATGGCCGTCTGCATCCCGGAGATAGCCGGTCACGATGCAGAGGGCGAGCTTTTTGTGATAATTTTCGTCCGCAAGGCGGCTCTCTTCCTCGGGATTGGAGAGAAATCCGCACTCTACGATGACCGCCGGACAGCGCAGCACGCGCATGAGATAGACCGAGCCTTCGGCCTGCTTCGCGGCGCGGCGGTTTTCCGGGTCGCAGCCCTCGACGAGCGCACGCTGCATCGCCTCGGCGAGCGGCTTGCCGGCGGCGCTGTTCGCGGAGTAAAAGACCTGTGCGCCGTGGTACTGCGGGTCGGGGAATTTGTTGAGGTGGATGCTGACAAAGACGGGCGAGGCAAAGCTGTTTACGATCTTCTCCCGCGCCCGGATGTCCGCGACCTTGTTTTCGCGCACCGAACGGGCGGAGTCGTAGTCGAGCGCCTGCTCGTCCTCCCGCGTCATGGCGGTTTTCACCCCGAAAAAGCACGCAAGCGCCCGCGTCCGCTGCGCGACCGACAGGTTGACCGCCTGCTCATTCATGCCGCTCTCCGACACCGCTCCCCCGTCAAAGCCGCCGTGCCCGGCGTCGAGCACGAGCGTTTCCTCGGCGCGGCTCTCCTGCATCGTCCGCAGCACCGCCGTGCAGGGCGCGGCCAGGAGCGTCAGCACAGCCACCGCCGTCACCGCTCCTATCGCAAACAAACATCTTCCGCGCATACGTCCCCTCCTTTCGGGACAGCATACGCGGAAGACAGTCAGGTTATGTCTTGGGCAACACCGCACCATGAAAGCTGCGGCGCTTTGCGGAAATTTTGTCCGATTATGCGGTATTGCCCTTGCAATCGTGCGCTCAGCTGTTGCCGCCGGTCGGGATGAACGGGCGGATGGACTGCGCGACGTTGGAGATCGGCATGGTCTGGAGCCATACGCGGCCCGGACCGGTCAGCGTGGTGTTGAACAGGCCCTCGCCGCCGAACAGCTTGTTCTTGATGCCGGGGACCTGCTGGATGTCGATGGTAACGCCGGGTTCAAAGCCTGCGACGTTGCCGGTGTCCACGATGAGCTTCTGACCCAGCGCGAGGGTGTACTCGACCAGCTCGCCGTCGATTTCCGCGAATGCCGTGCCCGAGCCGGACAGGCGCTGCATGATGAAGCCCTCACCGCCGAAGAAGCCTGCGCCGAGCTTTTTGTTGAAGTGGATGGAAAGCTCGACGCCCTCGGTCGCCGCGAGGAACGCGCTCTTTTGAAGAATAAACTCCCTGCCCGGTGCGATTTCAAGCGGTACGATGCGGCCGGGGAAGCACGAGCCGAAGGTGATCATGCCCTCGCCGTGCGCGGTGTAGATGTTCTGGAACATACTCTCGCCCGAGAACGCCTTGGAGAACATCTTGCCGAGACCGCCGCCCGAGGTCTGCATCTCCATGTTGGGGCTCATCCAGACCATCGCGCCCTTTTCGGTGATCATACGCTCGCCGTCTGCTACCTTGCAGATCACGACCGGGAACGGAGTGCCTTTGATTTCGTAGTTCATATATGTATCCTCCTTAATCGGAACACAGACCGCAGAAAGCGGAAACGCCGCCTCTGCCTTATCTATCTGCACCGGAAAACCGGAACAAACGCTTTTCAGCCGCTCAGAGCATTCCCTCGAGCGTGTAGGCCGCCGCAAGCGCGAGCAGCACCGCAATCAGTGCACGCAGCATATGCAGCACGCGCTCTCGCGTAAAGATGCGGCGCAGGCCGGTCGGGCGCGGCGTATCATTCGCCGGGATAAGCTCGTCTTTGCCCGGCTTATGGTCGATGAGGCGCAGGCCGCAGTCGGCGCACTTTTTAACGCCCTCCTGATATTCGCAGCCGCATTTCGGGCACCATGCCATGCTTTTCCTCCTCCCTCAGCGCGTCACAAAATACAGAACGACAAGCGCCAGCACGAGAATGCCCGCGATGACGGGCAAGAGCCTCAGGGACGCGCTGTCCTCGACTTCCGCTTTCGGCATCTGCTCTGCCTGCTCCTCCGCGAGCCGCGCAAGATCGTCCTCGGAAAGCTCGTTTTCGGAAAGCTCGGTCTGCATCTCGTCGATCAGCTGACGGGCGCGTGCGGTCTGCGAGGCGTCCACGACAAGCTCCACGCCGAAGCGTGCGTCCGCGCCGCTGTACGACTGGATCTGGCGGAAGGCCGCCGGACGGTCGAACACCGGGATGTCGTTGTCGCGCAGCATATCCTCGATGGACTCGGCCTCAAGGCGGTTCTTCGCGGTAAAGACCGCGACCGGGCGGCTCATGCCCTCGGGCAGCACCATATCGCGGCGCTCCTCCATCTCTGCCTGCTTTTTCTGCTCGTCCGTCAGCTTATCCACCAGCTTCACGCCGCAGGACGCGCATTCGGTAAAGCCGTCGCGGTATTCCGAACCGCATTTCGGGCACCATGGCATAGTTTCTGTTCCTCCTGAAAGACGGCGTGCGCCGCCTGTGATTTTCGTCTGCTATTATCATACCACACTACGCGGCAAAACGCTATCAATCCTTAAGGCAATATCGCATAATTGGACAAGAGCGATTTGCGAGTAAATTTTGCGTACTGACGAGGCGCGGTTTTGAAGCAAGACTTTCGTATCGCAAGAAATCGCAACAAAGTCAGGGCACAAAATTTCCGCAAAGCGCCGCAGCTTTAATTGTGCGGTGTTGCCTTAAA
>UQVU01000045.1 GCA_900544475.1 uncultured Butyricicoccus sp. | reverse complement strand
GATGAGGAAATAATCTTAATTTCAACACAATGACTACATTCATAAAATCCCACTTGATCTCACAAAGTTCAAGTGGGATTTTTCATTACAATTTTGAAGTTATTAGTCCTCTATATCTGAAATTGGGCTTGGACTCGGAAAAACATATTAACCCGAAAAGCCTGCAATATATCATGGGACATTCGGATATCAACATTACGATGAATCCGTACGCTCACGTTTCGGTTGACAGTGTTAAATCGGAAGTGGTAAAATATTTTATCTATATCTTTGAGGTGGCACATGGTTCTCAAGAGCCTGATCTTACAGGGGTTCAAGTCGTTTCCCGACCGCACGGAGATCAAATTTCTCGGCGGCATGACCGCGATCGTCGGTCCGAACGGCTCCGGCAAATCGAATATCTCGGACGCGATCCGCTGGGTGCTCGGCGAGCAGTCCTCGCGTTCGCTGCGCGGGGCAAAGATGGAGGACGTCATTTTCAGCGGCACGGCGAAGCGCGGCCCGGTCGGGTTCGCCGAGGTGTCGCTCATTCTCGACAACTCCACCGGCGTTTTCCGTTCGCCCTTTACCGAAATCATGGTGACGCGCCGCTACTACCGCTCGGGCGAGAGCGAATACTACCTCGGCAAAAAGCACTGCCGCCTCAAGGACATCCGTGAGCTGTTCATGGACACCGGCCTCGGCCGCGACGGCTATTCGAGCATCGGGCAGGGCCGCATTGACGAGATCCTCTCCCTCAAAAGCGAGGACCGCCGCGAAATTTTCGAGGAGGCCGCCGGCATCACCAAATTCCGCGTTCGCAAGGAGGAGGCGGAGCGCCGCCTCGCCGCGACCGAGGAAAACCTCACGCGCATCCGCGACCTCTACGATGAGCTGACGCGCCAGCTGGAACCGCTCGAACGCCAGGCCGAAAAGGCCGAGCAGTACCTCGCGCTGAAAAGCGAGCTGAGGGTTCTCGAGGTTTCGCTCTGGCTGCGGCAGCTGAACCGGCTGAAAGCTGACGCGGACAAGCTGTACCGGGACGCCGAAGCCTGCCGGGGGCAGCTTGAGCAGGCGAAAACCGCGCAGGAGCAGCTGTACAGCCGCGCGGACCATCTGACCGGCGAGCTGCACGAAATCGACCGCGAAATCGACGCGCTGCGTGCTTCTCTGCGCGAGAGCGAGCGAAACGCCGCCGAGCAGGAGAGCCGCATCGCCGTGCTGCGTGCGAACATCGAAAACGCGCAGCGCAACATCGAGCGCGTGCAGGCGGAGCGCGCGGAACGCGAAAAGCAGGCGGAGAGCCTTGACGCGCAGCTGACCGCCCGGAAAACGCGCGTAGACGCCCTCGAAACCGAGAAAAACGGCCTGCAAGATGCGCTTTCCACACTGAACGCGGAGAAAACCGCGCAGCAGGCGCAGACAGACGCCGCCCTGCGGGATTTAGAGGAGGCGGAGCGCCGCCGCGAGGACGCACGGAACGCCCTGCATGAGCTGGCGCTCGGGCGCACGGCGGCGCAGTCCGGCCTTTCCGGTATGGACGACCGGCAGGACAGCCTGCGGCGCGAGTGCGAAAGCGCGGAAGCACAGCTGCGCGACGCCGAAAATGAGCAGCAGGACATGGACACACGCGCCCGGAACAGCGGCGCGGCGCTCAAGGAGAGGCAGACAGCGCTTTACGAGGCGGACGCGGCGCTGCGGAAGGCGAAAACCGACGCGGAACGCTGCGGCACGGCGCTGCGGCAGGCGCAGAGTGCGCTGACGGACGCAGAAAACCGCGCGGCCATGCTGCACGATATGCAGCGCGACTTCGAGGGCTTTTCGCGCTCGGTCAAGTCGGTCATGCAGCAGGCATCGCGAGGCGGTCTTTCCGGGGTGCACGGCCCGGTTTCCGCTCTCATTTCGACCGAAAGCCGTTTCGTCACCGCCATCGACACCGCGCTCGGCGCGTCGGCGTCCTCCATCGTGGTGGCAACCGCCGAAAACGGCAAGAAGTGCATCGAATATCTGCGCCGCACGGACGGCGGACGCGCGACTTTCCTGCCGCTCGACACCATCCGCCCGGCCTCCCTCCGCGAAAGCGGCTTGGAGCGCGAGCACGGCTGCTGCGGCACGGCGGACAGCCTTGTGCGGTTCGAGGAAAAATACGGCGCGGTCGTGCGAAATCTGCTGGCCCGCACGGTCGTGTGCGACAACATGGACGCGGCGCTTGCCCTCGCGCGGTCGCGCGGACACCGCTTCCGCATCGTGACGCTCGACGGGCAGGTTATCCAGTCCGGCGGCGCAATGACGGGCGGCTCGGCCTCCCGCGGCACGGGCGCTCTCGCGCGGGCGGGACGGCTGAAAGCCGCCGAGGAGCAGGTGCAGCACTGCAAATCGGTGCTGACGGACGCGGAAAACCGCCTGAAAGAAGCCGAAAAGCAGCAGAAAAACTACGAAACTTCGGCGAGTGAACAGAGCGAAGCGATGCGCCGCGAGGCCGAGCAGCAGGCGGCTCTCACCGCCGCGTGCACGCAGCACCGCGTTCTGCTCGACAGCGTGCGGGCGCGGTATGAGGAGCTTTCGCAGCAGCGGCAGCGCATGGACGAGGAAAAGCAGCGCGGCGCGGATGCCCTCGCGTCCTTTGAGGAGCGGCAGGCGCAGGCGGAAAACCGCCTGAAAGAAGCCGAAGAGCGGGTGCAGACCTGCCGGGAGGCGCAGATGCAGCAGCACTCTGACGCGGAACAGCTGGACGCGCGGCTCTCGGAGGCGCGGAACGCGCTCACGCGGACGGACGCGGCGCTCGAAAGCGAAAAGCGTGCGCTCTCGCAGATGCAGACGCTCAAAGACGAGCTGCACGCCGGGCTTTCCGGCACGCAGGAGAGCGTTGCGCGGCTGAAAGAGGAAACCCGCCGCTTAAACGGCGAGCTGCATGACGCGCAGACCGCACGCGAACAGGCGGAAGCGCTGACGCACAGCACGCAGGAAAAACTGACGCAGGCCGGCGAAAAGCGCGAGCAGCTTGAGGCGCGGCAGAACGAGGCGAGGCGCGACGCGCAGAACGCAAACGAGCAGATACTCGGTCTGGAGCGCGAGTCGTCGCGGCTCGAAAACCGCGTGGGACAGCTGAAAGCCGAGGAGCGGCAGATTCTCGACCGAATGTGGGAGAATTACGAGCTGACGCCCACCCCGGCGGAGAGCATCGCCGAGCCGCTTGACGACCCGGCCGCCGCACGCGAACGCGCGCACGTCCTGCGCACGCAGCTTCGCGCCCTCGGCAGCGTCAGCACGGACGCGGTCGAGGAATACCGCAGGGTGCGCGAGCGGTGCACGTTCATGGGCGAGCAGAAGGACGACCTGGAGCGGGCGCAGCGCGAGCTTTACAAGGTCATCGACCGGCTGACGGTCAACATGAAGGAGATTTTCGCGTCCGAGTTTGCAAAGCTCAATGTGCTGTTCGGGCAGACCTTCCGCGAGATTTTCGGCGGCGGCCACGCGGAGATCACGCTCGCGGACACGAGCGACATCCTTTCCTGCGGCATCGACATCCGCGTGTCGCCCCCCGGCAAGGCGGTCAAGACGATCACCCTGCTTTCGGGCGGCGAAAAGGCGTTTGTCGCCATCGCGCTCTACTTTGCGATACTCAAGCTGCGTCCCACACCGTTCTGCGTGCTCGACGAGATCGAAGCCGCGCTCGACGATGTGAACGTGCAGCGCTATGCGAAATATATACGAAAATTAACAGATTTCACACAATTTATTGTAATTACGCACAGACGTGGTACAATGGAAGAAGCAGATATGCTTTACGGCGTGACCATGCAGGAGCAGGGCGTCTCCAAAATGCTGATGCTCAATCTGGCTGAGGCGGAAAAACGGCTCAAAAATACCATTAAGTAATGGAAAAGTGAGAATGGGAAATGGAGAATTGCGGCAATGGATATGCGAAGTTCAAAATATCCGTACCGGCTGGATGTGGAAACGCGGCTGCCGAACGGCTGCATCACGACGCACGGCTACGCGGCGCATCATCCGGCGGAATTCCGGCACTGGGCACACGCACGCGGCTATGTCCTCTGGGGCGAGCGCATCGACCGCACGGACTGGGAAAACTGGCGTATAAATTACTACGGTCTGTAACGCAGACTGGCAGGAACAATCTTACAGATACAGGAGCAGAACATGGGATTTTTTGATAAGATCAAGCAGGGATTCAAGAAAACTTCGGACGCGGTGAGCCATTCGCTCGACAGCGTATTCGCGGCGTTCGTCAAAATCGACGCCGACCTTCTCGAGGAGCTGGAAGAAGCGCTCATTCTTTCCGACGTGGGCGCGGCGACCTCCGCGAAGATCGTCGCCGAGGTGGAAAAACGCGCCAAGCTGCGCAAGACCACGACAGCGGCCGAGCTGCGCGACCTGCTGCGCGAGGTGCTGACCGACAATATGCTCGACAACCAGCCGCTCGACGTTTCGGGCAAGCCGGCGGTCATTCTGGTCATCGGCGTCAACGGCGTCGGCAAGACCACTTCCATCGGCAAGCTGGCGGCGCGTTACGTCAGCGAGGGCAAGAAGGTCATGCTGTCGGCGGCGGATACCTTCCGCGCGGCGGCGGCCGACCAGCTCGAAATCTGGGCGAAGCGCGCGGGCGCGGACATCGTCCGTCACGGCGAGGGCGCGGACCCGGCGGCTGTGGTATTCGACTCGATTTCGGCGGCAAAGGCACGCGGCAGCGATGTTATCATCGTAGACACGGCGGGTCGTCTGCACAACAAGGCGAACCTCATGAACGAGCTGGCGAAAATCGACCGCGTTATCTCGCGTGAGCTGCCGGACGCTTCGCGCGAAACGCTTCTGGTGCTCGACGCGACCACGGGTCAGAACGCCGTGCATCAGGCCGAGGAGTTCAACAAGGCGGCCGAGCTTACCGGCATTATCCTGACCAAGCTCGACGGCACCGCCAAGGGCGGCATCGTTATCGCCATCTCGGCGGGTCTCGGCGTGCCGGTCAAGCTCGTCGGCGTCGGCGAGGGCATCGACGACCTCATCGACTTCGACCGCGCGGCATTCCTGGAGGCCATCCTGCCGCCGGCGGAGCAGATGACGGGCAGCACAGACAGCGAGGAAGGAGCGGACGAGGAATGACAAGACCTGACGGAAGAGCAAAGGACGAAATGAGAGCGGTCAAGCTCACGACCGGCTTTACCATGTACGCGGAAGGCTCGGTGCTCGCCGAAATGGGCAACACCAAGGTCATCTGCACGGCTTCGGTCGAGGAAAAGGTTCCGCCGTTCCTCGAAGGCAAGGGCCTCGGCTGGGTCACGGCGGAGTACGCCATGCTGCCGCGCTCGACGAACACGCGCAAGAAGCGCGACATCAAGTCGCTCAAGCTGGACGGGCGTTCGAGCGAGATCCAGCGCCTGATCGGCCGCGCCCTGCGTGCAGTCGTGGACCGCGAAGCGCTCGGCGAGCGCCAGATCACCATCGACTGCGACGTGATTCAGGCGGACGGCGGCACGCGCTGTGCGTCCATCACGGGCGGCTATGTGGCGCTGTACCTTGCGTGCAGAAAGCTGCTTGACGAGGGCGTTATCGAGAAAATGCCGCTCACGGCTGAGGTTTCGGCGGTTTCGGTCGGCATTTTCGAGGACGAGGCCGTTCTCGACCTCAACTACGCCGAGGACAGCCACGCCATCGTGGACTGCAACGTGGTCATGACCTCGAAGGGCGAGTTCATCGAGGTGCAGGGCACGGGCGAGGGCCGTCCGTTCACGCAGAACGAGCTGCATCAGCTTCTCGCGCTCGGCGAGCAGGGCTGCACCCGTCTGTGCGAAATCCAGCGCGAAACGCTCGGTCTGTAAGAGGAAACGCCGATATGAAATTTGTACTGGCATCTCACAACAAGGGCAAGCTGCGCGAAATGGCGGCGATTTTAGGCGAACTCGGCATCGAGGTCGAGGCGCTGCCCGAGGGCGCACCCGAACCCGAGGAAAACGGCGCGACCTTTGAGGAAAACGCGAGAATCAAGGCGAAAGCGGCATCGGAGTTTACCGGTCTGCCGGCGGTCGCGGACGACAGCGGTCTGTGCGTGGACGTACTGGACGGTGCGCCCGGCATCTACTCCGCGCGTTACTGCGAGGGCACGGACGCCGACCGGAATGCGTTCCTGCTGCGCAACATGGAGGGCAAGGAAAACCGCGCGTGCCGCTTTGTGTGCGCCATCGCGTGCGTCACAGCCGAGGGCGAAACGCTTACCGTGCGCGGCGAGTGCGAGGGCGAGCTGCTGCACGAAAACCACGGCGCAGGCGGCTTTGGCTACGACCCGCTGTTTTATGTGCCGGAATACGGCTGCACGTTCGGTGAACTCGACCCCGAAATCAAAAACCATATTTCCCATCGCGCGAAAGCGCTTGAAAAGCTGAAAACGGCGCTGAAGAAGAACGGATAAACCCTCTTCCTCGCGCCACGAATTTATGAAAAACAGGAGTTTATTTTATGCTTAACACCAAACAGCGTGCACAGCTTCGTGCACTGGCAAATCCGCTTGCGGTCACTCTCATCATCGGCAAGGAGGGCGTGACCGAGGCGGTCGAGCGCGAACTGGACGCGCTGCTCGAGTCGCACGAGCTGGTCAAGGGCAAGGTGCTCGAAAGCGCCATGCTGACCCCGCGCACGGTATCCGAGGCGCTGTGCGAGGCGAGCGGCGCAGACGCCGTGCAGTGCATCGGCTCGAAATTCGTCCTCTACCGCCAGTCGAGCGACGAGGACAAGCGCAAGATCGTTCTGGTAAAATGAGAACAGGCATTCTCGGCGGAACGTTCAATCCGCCGCACCTCGGCCATCTGCACGCGGCGCAGCTCGCGCACGACGCACTGAAGCTCGACCGGGTGCTGTTCATCCCAACCAACATCCCGCCCCACAAGACGCTGCCGCAGAACACGGCGTCGCCCGAGGCACGGTGCGAAATGGTGCGGCTGCTGACGGCGGATACCCCGTGGGCGCAGCTCGACACGATAGAAATCGACCGCGGCGGCGCAAGCTACACGGTGGATACCCTGCGGGCGCTGCACGAGCGGGGAGAGGACGACCTTCATCTCATCATCGGCACGGATATGCTGCTCTCTTTCGATAAAATCTGGCGTGCACCGGACGAAATCGCGCGTCTGGCGGCGCTCTCCGTGTGCGCACGGGAAAACGAGGACTGGGACGCGCTTGAGCGCAAGGCGGAACTTCTGCGCGAAACGCTCGGCGCAACGGTCGAGCTCGTCCGGGGCGACAGCCTCACGATCTCCTCGACAGAGCTGCGGCGGGGCGGCGACCTGCACCGCTTCACAGCGCCCGGTGTCGCCTCCTTTATCGAGCGGGAGCACCTTTACGGGTTCTGAACGCCGCGCAATAGAAAAACGCGGTGTTTGAAATACATAATTCAACCTCAACTACACAGAAAGGCGGGCAAAAGTTATGTTATGTGACGAGAAAATGCGCAGGGATATTCTTTCGAGGCTCAAGGGCTACCGCTATGAGCATTCGCTCGGCGTGGAGCGCTGCGCGGTGGCGCTGGCGAAAAAATACGGCGGCGACCCGGAACTGGCGGGCGTCGCGGGCATACTTCATGACATAACAAAGCATCTTTCTGCGCAGGAACAGTTGAATTTATGTGAGAAATACGGTATAATACCGTGTACCGTCGAAAAAAGCGAGCCGAAAATGCTGCACGGAAAAACCGCCGCAGCCATCGCCCGCAGAGAATACGGAATGCCCGACGAGGTGTGCGACGCGATCGCCTGCCACACGACCGGCCGGGCGAACATGACCACACTGGACAAAATTCTCTATCTGGCGGACTACATAGAGGAAACGCGCGACTTCCCCGGTGTCGAAAAGGCGCGGGAGCTGGCGGAAACCAGCATGGACCGTGCGCTGCTCTACTGTTACGACCAAACGCTGATCGAATTGATCACGCGCGGAAAGCTGATCCACAGCGACACCATCGCGGCATACAACGATATGATACAGCATGGCGTGCGCTGGCGGGACGAAGGAAAGGCCTGAAAAAGAAAGACTGGCGGCAGGGGAAAACTGTGTTTTTCAATGCGGGGACAGCCGGAGAGGGCCGGCCGGAGAATTGAACTGGAGGCAGAAACCGTTTGAAACTTTTCGGAGGCAGCGGCGAGCATAAGGGCCGCTCAGACAAACAGACAACCAACCATCCGGCGGCAGCGCAGACCGCGCCCAAGCCGCAGGGCAAAAAGGGCGCAAAAGCCGCAAAGGGCGGCAAGACCGCCGTGCCGAAAAAGCGCAGCAAAAAGCGTATCGTCGCCATCGTTCTGGCGGTGCTGATCGCGCTTCTGTGCGCAGCAGGCGCGGCGTACTACGTGTTCTTCGTGCGTCCGCCCACGGATACCATCCACGACAAGACCAACGGCGACAAGGTCGATACGAGCAGCCTGCTCAATCAGGGCACGCGCATCAAAGATGTGTTCACGTTCGTTGTCGGCGCAGTCGATGAGGACCAGACGCGCACGGACGCCCTGATGGTCGCAACGATGAACACCAAGGAAAAGACGATAAACGTCATGAACATCCCGCGCGATACCATGTGCAACAACGGCGAAAGCGGCGCGTGGCGCAAGATCAACGCGGCCTACGCCACCAAGAAGGGCATCGAGCAGACCAAGGTCGAAATCGAGCGCCTGATGGGCTTCCAGCCGGATAAGTACGTTATCGTGAACTTCGAGGGCATCGCGGCCATCGTGGACGCGATCGGCGGCGTGGACTACGAGGTGCCGTTCCGCATGGAATATCACGATCCCTCGCAGCACCTCGACATCGACCTTCAGCCGGGCATGCAGCACCTCACCGGCAAGCAGACCGTCGAGTTCCTGCGCTGGCGCCACAACAACGACTACTCCAAGCAGTATGTCAACGGCGACGAGGGCCGCGTCGAAAATCAGCAGAAATTCCTGAAGGAGCTGGCGCGACAGGTGCTTCAGGTCAAGAATGCGACCAAAATCCCGAAAATCGCCGAGGCGGTTTCCAAGAACGTCAAGACCGACTTTACCACGGGCGAGCTGCTCTGGATGGGTATGCAGGCGCTTCAGATCGACAACGCAAACCTCAAGTTCTTCACTCTGCCGGGCTACGGCGCGATGAGCTACGCGGGCAGCGACCCGTACAAGTATTCCTTCTTCTTCCCGAAGCTGAAGGAAACGCTCGAGCTCGTCAACAAGTATTTCAACCCCTATGAGGAGCCGATCACCACGCTCGACATGGTAACCGGTCCGGCGGAAAGCTCGTCGTCCGGTTACAGCGGCGGCGTCAGCGCAGGCGAGGACGAAGATGTCTGGGGCGATACCGGCAGCGGCGGCTATTACGACTATGAGGAAGAGCCGGATTACAGCGATGACTCGAACAGCGGCGGCAGCTCGGGCGGCGACAGCTACTATGAGGAGCCGAGCTATGAGCCGACCGACCCCGAACAGGGCGGCGACAACTCGGGCGGCGGCAGCAGCGGCGGCGGTGAGACCGGCGGCGAAAGCGGCGGCTCGATCTCGGGCGGCGGCGAGTCCGGCGGCGAAAGCGGCGGCGGCGAAAGCGGCGGTGAGACCGGCGGCGAAAGCGGCGGCGGAGAAAGCAGCGGCGGCGAGTCCGGCAGCACGGTAGATCCGGAAGCATAATCAGTAAATACAACGGGGCCGCAGAGCGAAATCTGCGGCTCTCCGACAGGATACAGGCGCTCTGCGCCGCGAAAAGGAGTTTGTGAATTTGACTGCACAAGAAACTGTACAGGCGATCTGTGAAGCGCTGATCGAGAAAAAGGCGCAGGGCATCGAGGTCCTGCACGTAGAGCGCCTGACCGAACTGACCGAATATTTCGTTATCTGCTCCGCGACCTCGACCACTCAGGTCAAGGCTCTCGCAGACAACGTAGAGTGGCACCTCAAGTACGACCACGATGAGATGCCGCACCACACCGAGGGCTACGAGTCCGCGCAGTGGATGCTGCTCGACTACGGCTGCGTCGTGCTGCACGTATTCATGCCCGACGCCCGCAAGTTCTACAACCTGGAGAACCTGTGGAAGGACGGCACGCCGGTAACGCTCGCAGAACTCGGCATCGAGGACAAGTAAATTAAGAGTGAAGATTTGAGAGTGGAGAGTTGAGAGCGGAGAGAAGCGCACCGGGAAAAGTGTGCATGCTATCTTCACTCCACACTCTTCACTCTGCAAACTGAAATATCGTTTGGGGGAAAATCCGTTGAAGTACGATCATAAACAAGTAGAAAAGAAATGGCAGGACATCTGGGACGAAAAACAGTGCTTTAAGGCTGAGAACGGCTCGGACAAGGAGAAGTTCTACGCGCTCGTCGAGTTCCCGTATCCGTCCGGTCAGGGCCTGCACGTAGGCCATCCGCGCTCCTACACCGCGCTCGACATCGTAGCGCGCAAGAAGCGTATGCAGGGCTACAACGTGCTCTACCCGATGGGCTGGGACGCATTCGGTCTGCCGACCGAGAACTTCGCCATCAAGAACCACGTTCATCCGGCGGAAGTCACCAAGAAGAACATCGCACGCTTCAAGAGCCAGCTGAAGAGCCTCGGCCTGTCGTTCGACTGGTCGCGCGAGATCAACACCACCGACCCGAGCTACTACAAGTGGACTCAGTGGATCTTCCTTCAGCTGTTCAAGAAGGGCCTCGCCTACAAGAAGGAAATGAGCGTAAACTGGTGCACCTCCTGCAAGTGCGTTCTGGCGAACGAAGAGGTTGTCAACGGCGTATGCGAGCGCTGCGGCAGCGAGGTCGTTCACAAGACCAAGAGCCAGTGGATGCTCGCCATCACCAAGTACGCACAGCGCCTCATCGACGATCTGGACGACGTTGACTACATCGAGCGCGTCAAGATTCAGCAGAAGAACTGGATCGGCCGCTCCACCGGCGCAGAGGTCGATTTTAAGACCACCGAGGGCGACACCCTGACCGTTTACACCACCCGCCCGGATACCCTGTTCGGCGCGACCTACATGGTCATTTCCCCGGAGCACCCGATGATCGAGCAGTGGGGCGACAAGCTCGCAAACATCGCCGACGTCCGCGCGTACCGCGAGGAAGCGGCGCGCAAGTCCGACTTTGAGCGCACCGAGCTGAACAAGGACAAGACCGGCGTCAAGCTGGCGGGCGTTGCCGCCATCAACCCGGTAAACGGCAAGGAAATCCCGATTTTCGTTTCCGACTACGTTCTGATGGGCTACGGCACCGGCGCCATCATGGCGGTTCCGGCGCACGATGACCGCGACTGGGAGTTCGCGAAGAAGTTCGGCTGCGAGATCATCGAGGTCGTTTCCGGCGGCGAGGACGTTCAGAAGGCGGCTTTCACCGCAAAGGACGAGACCGGCATTCTGGTCAACTCCGACTTCCTGAACGGCAAGACCGTCAAGGACGCTATCCCGGCGATGATCGAGTGGCTGGGCGAGAAGGGCATCGGCCGCGCAAAGGTACAGTACAAGCTGCGCGACTGGGTATTCTCCCGTCAGCGTTACTGGGGCGAACCCATTCCGATCGTCAAGTGCGACAAGTGCGGCTACGTTCCGCTGCCGGAGGACCAGCTTCCGCTCGAGCTGCCGAACGTGCACACCTACGAGCCGACCGACAACGGCGAGTCTCCGCTCGCACACATGACCGACTGGGTCAACACCACCTGCCCGTGCTGCGGCGGCCCGGCCAAGCGCGAAACCGATACCATGCCCCAGTGGGCAGGCTCGTCGTGGTACTTCCTGCGCTACATGGACCCGCACAACGACAAGGCGCTCGCGTCCCCGGAAGCGCTCAAATACTGGTCGCCGGTGGACTGGTACAACGGCGGCATGGAGCACACCACGCTGCATCTGCTGTACAGCCGTTTCTGGCACAAGTTCCTGTATGACATCGGCGTTGTTCCGACCAAGGAGCCGTATGCAAAGCGCACGAGCCACGGCATGATTCTCGGCGAGAACGGCGAGAAGATGTCCAAGAGCCGCGGCAACGTTGTCAACCCGGACGAAATCGTAGACACCTACGGCGCAGACACCATGCGTCTGTACGAGATGTTCATCGGCGACTTCGAGAAGGCCGCTCCGTGGAGCCCGAAGTCCATCAAGGGCTGCCGCCGCTTCCTTGAGCGCGTCTGGTCGCTCGCGGACAAGGTTCAGGACGGCGACGAATACTCCAAGGAGCACGAGGCGCTCATGCACCGCACCATCAAGAAGGTCGGCGAGGACGCGGACAACCTCAAGGCGAACACCGCGATCGCGGCGCTCATGACCATGCTCAACGAGTTCTACGACAAGGGCGTAAATAAGGCAGAGTACAAGACCTTTCTTGCCCTGCTCAATCCCTTTGCGCCGCACATCACCGAGGAGCTGTGGCAGCAGCTGGGCGAGACCGGTCTGCTTTCCGTCGCTCCGTGGCCGCAGTACGACGAGTCCAAGACGGTCGAGAGCACGGTCGAGATGGCGGTTCAGGTCAACGGCAAGCTCAAGGGCACCATCAAGCTCGCAGCAGATGCCGACAAGCAGGCTGCAATCGACGCGGCACTGGCCGAGGAAAAGGTACAGCACGCCATCGAGGGCAAGCAGATCGTCAAGCAGATCGTTGTTCCGGGCAAGATCGTAAACATCGTCGTAAAATAAAAAACGTAAAATCTGTCCGTTCGTGAAAGATTTTTGTTGACACGGGCGGAAAAAACAGATATAATATTCTTACGGTTTTATGTGCCCATGGCAGATAGGACTGTGCAAAGCGTCCTCCATAGAGGAACGCGCGGAGGGAGGGAAAACTGTGTCGGAGATCCGCATCAAGGAAAATGAATCTATTGACAGCGCACTGCGTCGTTTCAAGCGTTCGTGTGCAAAGGCGGGTACGCTTTCCGAGCTCCGTAAGCGTGAGCATTATGAAAGCCCGAGCGTCAAGCGCCGCAAGAAGTCTGAGGCTGCACGCGCTAAGAAGAAGAAGTTCCGCTAAAATAGAATTTCCAGAGAGCAGATGCTTTGCATCTGCTCTTTTCTTATGCTCGCGGGGCTCGCTTCCAGGGGGGACGCTGCCCCCCCTGGATACCCCTCCGGTTCCGGAGAAACCGGAGGGGATACCCCCCTCTCGTCCGCACGGCGGACGAGGCCGC